>CAIRXI010000001.1 GCA_903882525.1 uncultured Pseudomonadota bacterium
ACAGGCACTGATGTCGCCATGCATGCGGCAGGCATTACCTTGATGCGTGGTGATCCAGCCCTAGTAGCGGATGCTATTGAAATATCAAAGCGCACTTATGCCAAAATTAGGCAGAATTTGTTTTGGGCTTTTATTTATAACGTGGTGGGTATCCCGCTAGCAGCGATGGGCTTTCTCAGTCCTGTTATCGCAGGTGCTGCTATGGCTTTAAGTAGTGTTAGCGTCGTGTCTAATGCCTTATTACTTAAATATTGGCGGCCGTCTAAAAAGGCTAAGTGAGGTAGGAGGCACTATTGGCGCTATCCGAAGTCAATGAACACTTAAGTGAAGCCTATCTTAGTATGCGTTTATTGACTTAATCTGGCCGGGCTTCGGCTTCTGCTTTAAACAATAGGCGGTTGGCTTCTGCTTTTTTGACATCATCAATCTCGCGCATCACGCTTTTTAGATCAACGGCTTTAGTGTCTTCTCTAAAGCGTCCGCTAAGCACTGTATCCACTTTCAAATCACCATGGGCATATAGCGCCCAAATCTCTTTACCGTATTGTGAGGTAAGCAGTTCGGGCGCAAAGCGTCCAAAGTAACTCGCAAGATTGTCTACATCACGTTCTAGCATGCCTTTTGCTTGGTTATTGCCTGCGGCATCAACGGCTTGCGGTAGATCGATAATGACGGGTCCATCTTGACTTAGCAGGATGTTGAATTCAGAAAGATCGCCGTGCACAATCCCTGCACAAAGCATACGTACTACTTCTTGAATTAGGGCGCGGTGGTAAATACGTGCCTGCTCTGCAGTTAGTTCTACATCATTTAACCTAGGAGCTGCATTACCGTTGGCATCGGTCACCAACTCCATCAATAATACGCCTTCGTAAAAATTAAATGGCTTAGGTACACGCACGCCTGCGGCAGCCAGTCTATATAAGGCATCCACCTCAGCGCTTTGCCATGCCTCTTCTTGCGCTTTACGCCCGAATTTAGAGCCTTTCTCCATCGCACGTGACTGACGACTGCTTTTGACTTTACGTCCTTCGGTGTAATCCACACTTTGCCGAAAGCTACGTTTATTCGCCTCTTTGTATACTTTTGCGCAGCGTACATCGTCACCGCAACGTACTACATAGACAGTCGCTTCTTTTCCGCTCATCAATTGGCGAACGACATCGTCAATTAAGCCATCTTCGAGAAGCGGTTCAAGTCTGGTTGGAGTTTTCATAGGCTTGCATGATACGTGGTGATGATAAGCATAGTCAATATTTGAAGGGTTTCTTAGGGTACTCAAGGTCGCCTTAACGCCGCTATGCAGAGTTTTACTCAGTAAGTACAAGAAAATTTTGTGTTTTGTGTTTTGTGTATTTTTGTATCGTTTTGTATATTTTTTAAATAATTAGTTTGATTTGGATCAATGTTGATAGTAACTAATAACCTTATTGTGACTGTGTGAAATTGCGTCTAGATAGTTGGATGAAAAGTTTTTTGATTTTAATTAGGTTTTAGTCGTGGTAATTAGGCCCATTGAGTCAGAAGAAATTGGTTAATTAAGGGGATAAAAATGCATGTGAAAAATTGTATCAAACCATTGTTAGCAGCTGTTGC
>CAIRXI010000002.1 GCA_903882525.1 uncultured Pseudomonadota bacterium
AAATACTTTATGACAGATAAAGAGTTGGCTGAAGAGCATAAACTTGCCCATGATAAATCTTTGGTGATGACTAAAGGCCAAGCTGATAGCGCTAATGTAGCCGGCTCAGCAAGCCATCCATTACTTACTAGTGTGGCATGGGCTTTGGTGTTGATTCCAATTGGTTATGGAATTTGGAGCACCATACAGAAAGCCTCAGCTTTATTTCATTGATATATAGGCTAAACAAGCTGGTGATATGCGGTAAAATGCCAGCTTATGCAATTTAAGCAATGAACAAGGGTATACAAACGTGAGAGAAATTGAGAAAAGTCTTAATGGCGCTGACATGCAAGTCGGCATTGTGATGTCAAGATTTAATAGTGATATTGGCGATGGTTTGCTTAGCGCCTGTAAAGAGGAGTTGCTGAAACTGGGCGTGAGTGATCATGCAATTACGGTAGCGACAGTCCCTGGAGCGCTAGAGGTCCCGTTAATTTTGCAACATATGGCATTAAGTGAGAAATTTGACGCCCTCATTGCATTGGGCGCTATTGTGCGTGGCGAGACTTATCATTTTGAAATCGTGGCGAATGAGTCCGCACGTGGTATATCTGAAGTGCAGTTAAATACAGGCGTACCAGTTGCCAATGCCGTTTTGACAACCGAGGATGACGATCAGGCGCTAGCTCGTATGCATGTCAAAGGTACTGAAGCTGCACAAGTGGCGGTGGAAATGTTTAATTTGGTCAGAGCGTTATGATTGAGGTAGAGAAGTCAGAGGCTGAGCATTTGGCGCTGACCACTTTAGTGGCAGATAAAGATGCAGAAAAAATTGCCGGCACTCAAGCAAAATCAGCAAAAAAAAGTTTTGCTAAAAAAAGTTCAGGTCAAAACCGTAGAAAATCACGTGAGCTAGTTCTAAAAGCGGTGTATCGCGGCATGTTAAATCACTCTGAATTAGCACCTATTTTTCGTGATATGGTGGAAGATCCAGACTACAACAAGGCGGATGAGGCTTATTTCAAACAGTTGCTAGAAGCGGTAGTTACGCATGCAGAGGCGCTGGATATTAAACTAGCCGACTTTATTGATCGCCCAGTTGCCGAGTTAAGTCCTGTTGAGCATGCAATCTTACGCATTTCAGGCTGTGAATTGATGTTTGATTTAAGTATTCCTTATCGCGTGGTGATCAACGAAGGTGTTGAGTTAGCTAAGATTTATGGCGGTGTTGATGGTCATAAATACATTAATGGCGTACTTGATAAGCTGGCAGCTGACGTGCGCGTTAATGAGGTTAGAAGCGCTAAAGTTTAAGGGCTTGGCAAGGCCTCGGCCTTGCAACCATTCTGGTCGCAGGCTAAATAGGTCCCTTGTTCATACCAATCACCTAACACCCATCTCGTCACCTGATGACCATCTATATGCAACTTATGCTGATTAGGTCGGTGGGTGTGGCCATGAATCAATAGTTCTGGGTAATTATAGGCGCTAAATAAAGCGGCTACAGCGTCTTGATTTACGTCCATAATCTGCGCTAATTTTTGCGATTTTTCCTGCTCACTACGTAATCTAATCGCTTCAATTTGTTGCTTGCGGTCGGCTAATGGCTGCATTAGAAAATCTTGTTGCCATTGCGATTCCCTGACTTGGTATCTAAAGTGCTGATAGTCAACATCATCCGTGCACAGAGCGTCTCCATGACTTAAAAGCACGCGTTTACCATGCAGGGTAATTAAAGAGGGATCCGCAAGTAATTGGATGTTGGCAGCGTTACAAAAGCGAGCGCCAATTAAGAAGTCGCGATTGCCATGCATGAAATAAAGCTTTACACCGCAAATTGCTAAAGCTTTAAAAGCAGCAATCAAAACTTGATGCTGCTCCAAGTCATCATCACCAGCCCAATACTCAAATAAATCGCCCAAAATATAGAGCGAGTTAGCGTGTGTGGCGGTTTTGCTTAGAAAATCTAAGAAAGCTTGTGTAATCTCAGGGCGACTTACACATAAATGCAGATCCGAGATAAATAAATCAGGGCGAACTGGGTTTGATCCTGATTTATTCTCATTATTTTGCATAAATCGTGACGATGTTCAGGCTGTCTTTAGAAAGACTTGAGTAGTAATTAGCTGCGTGTTGCAGTTTCAATCACTACATTTTCAACGGGTACGTCTTGATGACCTTTTTTGCTACCAGTCGCTACTTTGCGAATTTTATCCACAACATCCATACCGGCTGTTACTTTGCCGAAAACACAGTAGCCCCACCCGCTGGATGTAGGTCCGCTATGGTTAAGAAACTCGTTATTGCCAACATTGATAAAAAACTGGCTGCTAGCTGAGTGCGGAGCTGAAGTGCGTGCCATAGCTACTGTATAAATATCGTTAGCTAAGCC
Source organism: uncultured Pseudomonadota bacterium (assembly GCA_903882525.1). Taxonomy (GTDB): domain Bacteria; phylum Pseudomonadota; class Gammaproteobacteria; order Burkholderiales; family Methylophilaceae; genus Methylotenera. The sequence continues at coordinate 2,375 of CAIRXI010000002.1, forward strand.
GTTGTCAGCTTCATTTTTGATTTCAGCCAGTGATTCTTTTTGATTCATATTGATGTCAAAGCCACCACCCTGAATCATAAAGCCATCAATGACACGGTGAAAAATTGTACCGTTAAAAAATCCATTGTCTACATATTGCAGAAAATTAGCCGCAGTAATTGGCGCTTTTTCTGCATTGAGTTCTATTGTAATTTCGCCGAAATTGGTAAGTAATTTAACCACAGTGAATCCTTAAAAAAGAGTGAGAATAATTGGTAATAAGAAAAACGTATCTTTTATTTAATTGGCCTTGCCGACTAGTCTAACTTGTTGGATCACAATTTTTGACTTAGGTACATCAGTATATGGCCCTGCGTTACCAGTAGGAGCAGATGCAATTTCACGAACTACATCCATTCCTTTAAGAACTCGACCAAATACGCAGTAACCGATTAGTTCTGGGTCAGGACTTTGGTAATTCAAAAATTGGTTATTTTCTAAGTTAATAAAGAATTGCGCCGTAGCAGAGTTAGGATTTGCAGTTCTTGCCATTGCTAAGGTGCCCACATCATTTAGCAAGCCATTACCTGCCTCGTTGATAATAGGTGCACGCGTTTCTTTTTCAACCATGTCTGCAGTAAAGCCGCCACCTTGAATCATAAAACGATTAATTACGCGATGGAATATGGTGTCTTTATAAAAGCCTGCATTAACATAGCTAATAAAGTTGGCAACAGTTTTAGGCGCCTTTTCTGGATACAGCTCAACCACAAAATCACCGCGATTGGTTTCAAATACTAGCTGCGGGTTGGCCGCAAATGCTGTGTTGCTAAATAGTAAAGTGCTACTTAAAAGTAAGCATGTTAAAAAAGCATAAACTTGACGCATATTTTTCCTTAGTTAATTCCAGTTTTAATTAGTTGCTATTTGTATGTGGCGACTTTGTAAACTATTTTCTAGTATCCAATGCTGTCATATTTGCATTATTAGCTGGCGCAATACTGTTAAAATCAAGGCTAGTCTTGTCCGAATGGCAGTGAGCAACGCAATAAAAATTATTCATTGTGCTATACTTTTTGGATTATTGCATCGAATGCGTAATTCTATCAATAGCCTAGGTAACCTCCAACAAATCATTTCGGTTTCAGACTATATATTTCGCGTGAACGCTTAATTACAGGCTTATTTATACTGGCTTGGATATAACCACCACTTCAAAATCAACCATAAATTATATTATGTTAAAAATTTACAATACCCTAGCGCGTGAAAAGCAAGTATTTACACCAATTATTGCTGGCAAAGTCAGTATGTATGTCTGTGGCATGACTGTGTATGACTACTGTCATTTAGGCCATGCAAGGGTAATGGTGGCATTTGATATGGTGAATCGTTGGTTACGTGCATCAGGATATGCAGTGACTTATGTGCGCAATATTACTGATATCGATGACAAAATAATTAAACGCGCGCAAGAAAATAATGAAACCATTGCACAATTAACGCAGCGTTTTATTGATGCCATGGATGAAGATTCTGCAAAATTGGGTGTGGTGCGACCAACACTAGAGCCAAGAGCAACTGAATTTGTTGACGGCATGATTACTATGATTAGCCGTTTAATTGATAAAGGTTTTGCTTATGCCGCAAGTAATGGAGATGTTTTTTATGCGGTGAATAATTTTGCAGATTATGGAAAGTTATCTGGGAAATCCTTAGTGGATTTGCGTGCCGGTGAACGCGTTGAAGTTGATTTACATAAAAAAGATGCTATGGATTTTGTCTTGTGGAAATCAGCAAAGCCAGGTGAGCCAAGCTGGGATTCTCCTTGGGGCAAGGGTCGCCCAGGCTGGCATATAGAATGTTCTGCCATGAGTGCGCACTATTTAGGACAGCATTTTGATATACATGGCGGTGGCCAGGATTTGCAGTTTCCACATCATGAAAACGAAATTGCACAATCTGAGGCGGCGCATAGCCATGATGGTGAGCTATGCCAGATGGTTAACTACTGGATGCATAATGGTTTTGTGCGAGTCGATGATGAAAAAATGTCTAAGTCTTTGGGCAATTTCTTTACGATTCGGACGGTGCTAGAGCAATATGATGCTGAGGTGGTGCGTTTCTTTATATTGCGCGCACATTATCGTAGCCCACTTAACTATTCTGATCAGCATTTAGACGATGCAAAGTTGGCGCTAACTCGGCTATATACGGCTTTACGTGGCGTAGAAACTACCGATGAGGCCGTAGATTGGCAGTTAGCCCCAGCGGCAAGTTTTAAAGCCGCAATGGATGATGATTTTAATACACCGTTAGCATTCGCCGTATTGTTTGATTTAGCCAGTGAGCTAAATAAAACCAAATCTGCAGTCACAGGATCATTACTTAAAAACTTAGCATCAGTCGTTGGATTACTACAACGAGATCCAGACACTTTCTTACAAGGTGAGCTTGAGCAAGTTTGTCAGTCATTGGATGTGGATGCTTTGATTGTTCAACGCAACCTTGCCAAGCAATCCAAAAATTTTACCGAAGCCGATAGCATACGCAAAACCTTGGCTGAAGCCGGTATCGTATTGGAAGACTCCCCGCAGGGAACAACATGGCGACGCGCTTAGCAACCAGCCTAATAAATTTTTGTTTATCTACCAATATTAAAGCCTGTAAAAGGAACTCGCATGCCTGTTAATTTGAATACTCCTGCATCTAGCAGCTTACTGCCCATCAACGGCGTCATGCTCGGTTTTGCCGAAGCGCATATACGAAAAGCTAATCGTAAAGATTTATTGGTGATCTTGCTTGCAGAAGGTAGTCATGTCTCTGGTGTTTTTACGCAAAACCAATTCTGTGCGGCGCCGGTATTACTCTGTCAAGCTCACTTAGCCGGCGAGCAGCCGATACGTGCGCTACTTGTGAATACCGGTTGTGCAAATGCCGGTACTGGTGATGATGGTTTGTACCGTGCGAAATTAACCACAGAGGCTTTAGCTATAGCCTTGAACATTCAGCCGCAACAAGTGTTGCCATTTTCAACTGGGGTGATTTTAGAGACACTGCCAGAAGATAAGCTGATTGCTGGATTACCAGCGGCCATTGATAACTTAAAGCAAGACAATTGGCTTAATGCAGCAGAAGCAATTATGACTACGGATATCGTGGCCAAAGGGACGTCTCGTCGAATTGTCTTGGGTGGTAAGCCGGTAACCATTACTGGTATCAGTAAAGGATCTGGCATGATTCACCCTAATATGGCGACTATGTTGGGCTATATTGCAACCGATGCTGTAATTAGTCCTTCAGCCTTGGAGAGTATTATCCATTTCGCTGTTAACAAGTCATTTAATTGCATTACTGTCGATGGGGACACTTCGACCAATGATAGCTTGATTATGATTGCCAGCAATCAAGCGGGTAATGTTGAAATTACTGAAAATAGTGCAGAATTTACTGTATTACGTGATGCCTTAACTGATGTGGCTATTGAGTTGGCGCAAGCCATCGTTCGTGATGGAGAAGGCGCTACTAAATTTATGACGGTCACTATTGAAGGTGGCCGTGACGAGGCTGAGTGCCGAAAAGTCGCTTATGCCATTGCCCATTCACCTTTAATTAAAACTGCTTTTTTTGCATCAGATCCTAATCTGGGGCGCATTTTAGCGGCCATAGGCTACGCTGGAGTTGAGCAGTTGGACATCAATGCGCTGAAGCTGTATTTAGGCGATGTATTGGTGGCCGAAAAAGGTGGCCGTGC
>CAIRXI010000003.1 GCA_903882525.1 uncultured Pseudomonadota bacterium
GAGGTTGTTACATGTCCGGCGTGGGTTGGACGAGGGCGTCCAGCATTGCCAGCTTTAGAGGTGGCTTTCTTTTTTCCACCAGAACTTCCACCAGAAACTTCAATTTCACTTAAGGTTTCAACAATTACTTCTTCAGCAATGCCATCAATCGACACATAGAAGGGACGTTTTTCTTCACCCGCATGACCACTACCAGTTAAGTTGATATGGAAGGTTTCACCATGCAATGTGACTTTGAATTCGCTAGGAGCAAACCGTGGTCCAGCAGCACTGGCACTTGCTCTATCTAATAACGGCTCTGGCGCCAATGAGCCAGCAAGACGTTCTTGTAAGAAAGTTTTACCAATATCTGGGAACATGGCATAGGTCAGCACATCTTCTTCTGACTGTGCAAAACGCTCAGATTCGCTCGTCAGTTTTGCCATTTCATCAGCGAGTAAATCTGCTGGGCGGCAAGTGATGGCGACCGCATCTCCGATGGCCAGTTTTTTGACTGCGGCATCCACAGCACTTGGCGATTTACCGTATTGACCTAAGAAGTAGTTTTTAACTTCATTGGTAATGGATTTGTAACGCTGACCAGTCATTACGTTTAACACCGCTTGCGTGCCTACAATTTGTGAAGTAGGGGTGACAAGCGGTATGTAACCTAGATCTTTACGCACCAATGGGATCTCAGCCAGTACTTCATCCATGCGACTTAAAGCGCCTTGCTCTTTTAATTGATTGCTCAAATTTGAGATCATGCCACCAGGTACTTGATTGAGCAGAACGCGTGTATCTACTCCTGAATATTCAGTTTCAAATTGCCAGTATTTTTTGCGTACTTCACGGAAATAGGCGGTGACTTCTTGCACTGCACCAATATCTAGTCCAGTATCAAATTCAGTACCTTGTAATGCAGCAATCATGCTTTCTGTTGTTGGGTGGCTGGCACCTTCTGAAAATGCCGCGCTACAGGTGTCGATCATTAAGGCGCCATTTTCTAGTGCACGTAGCAAGTTCATGCTGGCTAGGCCACTAGTCGCATGAGTATGCATATGGATAGGTAAGCTCACATTGGCGCGTAAGGCCTTCACTAATTCTACGGTCGCCTGTGGTGTGAGTAATCCAGCCATATCTTTAATGGCAATCGTGTCACTACCCATAGCTTCGAGCTCTTTAGCAATCCCTACAAAGTGGGCTACATCATGCACTGGACTAGTAGTGTAGCTAATAGTGCCTTCAGCGTGCTTGCCAGCTTTTTTCACAGCTTCAATCGATACGCGTAAATTGCGCGTGTCGTTTAATGCGTCAAAAATACGGAATACGTCAACACCGTTATCTGCTGACTTTTTTACAAAAGCGCGGACTACATCATCAGAGTAATGGCGATAACCGAGTAAGTTTTGTCCACGTAACAACATTTGAATGCGTGAGTTAGGTAGAGCTTTACGCAGCGTTTTTAAACGCTCCCATGGATCTTCTCTCAAATAACGCACACAAGCATCAAAGGTCGCACCGCCCCAAGCTTCTAATGACCAAAATCCAATGGCATCAAGCTTGGCGCAAATCGGTAGCATGTCTTCAGTGCGCATACGCGTAGCGATATGGCATTGATGCCCATCACGTAAAACTAGCTCAGTAACTTGTATTTTGGCCATAATTTAACTCTTTAATTTATATATTTAACAATCAGTTATTTTTACTGCTTAAACCTAAACGCCTTCGTAGGCTGCAATCGCTGCTGAAATAGCCGCTGCAACAAGTTCCGGAGGTATTTCATTGGCATAATTAGTGAGCTCAGGATGTGACTCTACAAAACTGGTGTTGAAGTTTGCACCCCTGAAGTCTTCGTGCTTTAAGATTTCTTGATAATACGGAATTGTAGTTTTGACACCGTAAATCAGCATGTCATCTAGCGCACGACGACCACGTTCAATCACACTGTCCCAATCTAGCGCCCAAACAGTCAGCTTCGCACACATAGAGTCGTAATAAGGCGGGATGACATATCCACTATAGATTGCCGCATCCATACGCACGCCTGGGCCGCCCGGAGCATAATAACGTGTAATCTTACCAAAGCTAGGCAAGAAGTCATTCTTAGGATCTTCAGCATTAATGCGGAACTCCATCGCATAACCACGAAACTGCACATCTTTTTGTTGGTATTGTAATGGTAAGCCGTAAGCAATACGAATTTGCTCTTGGACAATATCAATACCAGTAATCGTCTCTGTAACTGTGTGCTCTACTTGTAAACGCGTATTCATTTCCATGAAATAGAAGGTGTTATCCGCAGCGAGTAAAAATTCTACCGTACCGGCATTTTCATAACCAACGGCTTTAGCAGCTTTTACCGCCAGACTGCCGATATAGTCACGTTGTGCTTGGCTTAATTGAGGTGAAGGGGCAATTTCAATTAACTTTTGATTACGGCGCTGTATAGAACAATCTCGCTCGAACAAATGAATCACATTACCTTCGCTGTCGGCTAGAATTTGAACTTCAATATGACGCGGTGATACGATACATTTTTCTAAAAATACTTCCGGTTTGCCAAAGGCCTTGCTGGCTTCAGAAATCACGCGGTCATAATTCCCAAGTAACTCTTTCTCGCTATCACAACGACGTATGCCTCGACCGCCGCCACCATTAGTAGCTTTTAGCATGACTGGATAACCAATGTCAGCAGCTAGCGCTACGGCTTCTTCTAGGTTGGCTAAATTACCATCACTGCCTGGCGTACATGGGATGCCAGCACCAGTCATTGCATTTCTAGCTTGAATTTTATCTCCCATTTGGCGAATCACATCGGCATTTGGGCCGATGAATTTAACGCCACGACGTTCGCAGATTTCAGCTAACTCAGGATTTTCTGATAAAAAACCGTACCCAGGATGCAGAGCATCACAACCAGACGCTACGGCCAAGTTTACAATATTATGCGCATTTAAATAGCCGGCCACTGGATCAGCGCCAATGCTGTAAGCTTCATCTGCTTTTTTGACGTGCAAAGCTTGGCGATCTGCATCTGCATAGATCGCAACAGACTTGATGCCCATTTCTGAGCAAGCGCGTACAATACGCACTGCAATTTCACCGCGATTAGCTACAAGAATTTTCTTAAACACGTTACAGCCCTTATTTGTCACTCAAACCCGGCAATTGTAACATGCACATGTGCTGCGCTTAAAGTGCTGACGCTAAAGATATCGGTGTTTTCAACCTTAAAATAAAAGTTTTATATAAAAATTAGACTACTTAAATTATGAACAATCATTCAATACTTATAGATAACCTGGTTTTCGCCAAAAATAATGAGCAGTTAACCGGGGTTTTAACCCTGGCAGACTTCCCTAGATTAGCTGAATTACTGCAATCTGAAGCCGTTCATTCAGTCGCTTCAAATACGGAAGTGGCAACGTCCAGTATTATTTACACATTACAAGGTAAAACCGATGCGGCAGGGCAGCATTATTTACACCTAAAGCTTAACGCAAACCTAAAAACTACCTGCCAGCGCTGTATGGGTGAAATGCCATTAAAGTTAGTGCTTGATTTCAATTACTTAATCGGCGATGCTGCGGTGAATGATATTGAGGCTAGCGAGATAGAAGGTAGCGATGATCTAGACCTTCAGCAAGCCAGCGTAGCGATGGATGTAAAAGCCTTAATTGAAGATGAAATTATTATGGCCATGCCCATTGCGCCAATACATGAGCAGAATTGCGGCGCAATAATCACTCAAAGTGGAGAGAAGGCGAATCCTTTTGCGGCATTAAAAGGTTTAATTAAGCCATAATCATTGAATTATGGCTGACAAAACTCTCGGTTTATATTATAGTGTTGCACTAGCTATTTAGCGCAGTCTTAAATCAGTGGTGAATTGAGTTAATCAGTGCATCAGTTCGTATGTAATTGAGATGATGTTTTAATCATTTTATTGGAGTTTATTATGGCAGTTCAGCAAAACAAAAAGTCACCATCAAAACGCGGTATGCATCGTTCACATGACTTTTTAAACAATCCACCATTAGCAGTTGAGCCTACAACAGGCGAAACACATTTACGTCATCACATTAGCCCAAGCGGTTACTATCGTGGTCGTAAAGTACTGTCAACAAAAGGCGAGTAATACACTTTAGATTTAATCTAAAGCTTCAAAGCTTGTTGAGAAGTTACTAAAAATTTTAACGCCGATCCCATTACTGGATCGGCGTTAGTTTTTTGTGGGATAGATGAACTAACCTTTAATTAACAACCAGTGTGATTAAAAACGATGGAAATAACTCTTGCAATTGATGCAATGGGTGGCGATCATGGCCCTCATGTCATAATACCAGCGGCTCTACTAGCGCTAGCGTCCGATGCAGACCTTAGCATCATACTAGTCGGATTAACCGCGGATATTGAGTCTGAACTCAAGGCGCAAAAAGCCAACACTGGGCCGCGATTGCGTATTCATCATGCTAGTGAGTTAGTGGGCATGGACGAATCTCCTCAAGGCGCACTTAAAAACAAAAAAGACTCCTCAATGCGTGTGGCCATTAATTTAGTCAAAACGGGTGTCGCTAACGCCTGTGTCAGCGCTGGTAATACCGGCGCTTTGATGGCAACTGCACGTTTTGTATTAAAAACGTTACCTGGTATTGATCGCCCAGCAATTGCTGGCGTATTTCCTAGCCGTAAAGGCAAAACCTACATCCTTGATTTGGGCGCCAATGCCGATTGCACGGCGGAACAATTACTGCAGTTTGCGGTGATGGGTAGCATGCTTGTGTCATGTGTAGAGCACAAGGAAAATCCAAGCGTAGGCCTCCTTAATATTGGCTCTGAAGAAATCAAAGGTAATGAAGTAGTTAAGCGTACCGGAGAGCTTCTGCGCGCTAGCCATTTAAATTTTTACGGTAACGTAGAAGGCAATGACATCTTTAAAGGCACTACCGATGTCGTGGTGTGTGACGGCTTTGTGGGCAATATTGCATTAAAAGCGTCAGAAGGTTTAGCGCAAATGATGGGGCGATTTCTTGCTGAGGAGTTTAAACGCAATTGGTTGACCAAACTCATGGCCTTAATCTCAATGCCTGTGCTAAAGGCATTTAAAAAGCGTTTAGATCCTCGTCGTTACAATGGTGCCAGCTTTTTAGGTTTACGCGGTATAGTTGTGAAAAGTCATGGTGGCGCGGACAGCTTTTCCTTTTTACAAGCAATCCACACAGCCATTGAAGAGTCACGTAGTGGCGTGTTGCGCCGCATTACCGAACAATTAGAAATAGAACACATCCAAACGCAGGAAGCGCTTAATGTTAACCCGGACAACGCATGACAAACTCTAGAATCGCAGGCACGGGCAGTTATCTTCCAGAAAAAATTCTGACTAATGCCGATTTAGAGCATATGGTAGACACTACCGATGAGTGGATATTTTCACGCACAGGCATACGCGAGCGTCATATTGTTGCTGACAATGAATTTACCAGCGATTTAGCCCTACAAGCTGCGTACAAAGCGATTGAGTCAGCAGGGATTAAGGCTGAGGACATCGATTTAATTATTGTCGCAACGACGACTCCCGATAAAATATTCCCAAGTACGGCCTGTATTTTGCAACGTAAATTAGGCATTGCTGGTTGCCCAGCCTTTGATGTGCAGGCAGTCTGTAGCGGTTTTGTTTATGCGCTAGCAACAGCTGATAACTTCATTAAAGCAGGCGCCGCTAAGTGTGCGCTAGTGATTGGTGCAGAGTCATTTTCGCGAATTACTGATTGGACTGATCGTGGCAACTGCATTCTTTGGGGTGATGGTGCTGGTGCAGTGATACTACAGGCAAGCCAGGAGCCCGGCATTATCTCTACGCATTTACATGCAGATGGAAGCTATGAAAACATGCTTCATGTGCCACGCAAAAACGACATGAGTAGCTGTGATACAGTTGTGATGGAAGGCAATGGCGTATTTAAAGTGGCTGTCAATACATTAGATGCTATTGTGGATGAAACGCTAGCCGCGAATGGCATGCAAAAATCAGATATCGATTGGTTGGTACCGCATCAAGCTAACATCCGTATCTTGCAAGCCACCGCTAAAAAATTGAGTATGAGTATGGATCGTGTAGTTGTGACTGTTGATAAACACGGCAACACTTCGGCAGCTTCCATTCCACTAGCCCTTGATGTAGCGGTGCGTGATGGTCGCATTAAGCGCGGTGAAATTATATTAATGGAAGCTTTTGGCGGCGGTTTTACTTGGGGTTCAGCCCTTATTAAATATTAGTCTAGACGTACTAAGTCTATAATAAGCAATCTAAATTAAGTCCTTAAAATATAATGAATAAATTTGCATTTTTCTTTCCAGGCCAAGGCTCACAATC
>CAIRXI010000004.1 GCA_903882525.1 uncultured Pseudomonadota bacterium
AGGGCTGGAAACACACTCGAATTTAGTGATTTTTCGAATTCAGCTTTAGCTAAAATAATACCGCCGCGTGGGCCGCGTAAAGTTTTATGTGTCGTTGACGTGACAAAATCTGCATGTGGCACTGGGTTAGGGTATACGCCGGCTGCAATCAAACCTGAGTAATGCGCCATATCCACCATGAAATAAGCGCCAACTTTCTTGGCAATTTCGCTCATACGCGCCCAGTCAAATCTTAAAGCGTAAGCACTGGCACCACCAATCAACAGTTTTGGCTTGCACTCCACCGCAATGCGCTCCATTTCATCGTAATCAATTTCTTCATTTGCATTTAAGCCATAAGGCACGATGTTGAATAATTTACCTGATAAATTAGCAGGGGAGCCATGAGTCAAGTGACCCCCATGACCCAAGTTCATGCCCATCACTGTATCACCCGGCTTGAGAATTGAAAAATACACAGCTTGGTTAGCTTGTGAGCCTGAGTGTGGTTGCACATTGGCATACTCAGCACCGTATAGGGCTTTTAAGCGATCTATAGCCAACTGTTCCACTTGATCCACATATTCACATCCGCCATAAAAGCGTTTGCCAGGATAACCTTCCGCATACTTATTGGTCAGTTGTGAACCCTGTGCCTGCATCACTGCAGCACTAGTGTAGTTTTCAGAGGCGATTAATTCTATATGCTCATGTTGGCGCACGACCTCATGCTCGATCATGCCCCATAGCGCTGGATCAGCTTGATCCAAAGTATTAGCGTAGTTAAATGGTGCCGAATTTAATGGGGCTTGAGACATGATGTTTATATTTTCCGAATACTTAAATTAGTGAATGAATGAACTGGCCACATTTTACCACGCGTCATGCGAAAGATTAAAACCTTAGTCTTAAAGTCACACGCATTTTAAAGTCAAATAATGTCGCCAGCGCTATAATAGGTTTGATTAAAACTTTAGGAATTATCACCATGAAATGGACAGACACATTAACCATCGCAGAATCACTCTACGATACCCATCCAGATATTGATCCTAAAACCATCCGCTTTACTGACCTTATGCAATGGGTACTTGATTTAGAGGGTTTCAACGATAGTCCAGAAAAATGTGGCGAAAAGATTCTAGAAGCAATACAACTAGCTTGGATAGAAGAAGCAGATTAAATTTTGCCTTCACCTCACTTTAACAATCACAACTTTGAGCTGTCATTATTAAATAAGTTGCAAAAAATTAAGCGCTCAATCTCAGTCAATCATGTCTAAAAATACACTCTTAGTAACGGCTATCTGGTGCGCACTTGCCGCACTCATCTTTTACTTTGCCGATAACATCCAGAACCCAAACAAGTTAGACAACATGGGCAAAAGCAACCACGTTGTTTTAAAGCGAGGCTTAGATGGCCACTACCGTGCGCAAGCGCTGATTAATGGCGAACAAGTGGATGTATTAGTAGACACTGGGGCAACAGGGGTCGCTATTTCGCAAAGAATAGCCGACAAGCTAAAGCTTAAAAGCATCAATGCCGTGCGCACATCTACTGCAAATGGCGATAGCGTGGGTTATGCCGTGCGCTTACAATCAGTACAAATAGGCGGCATACAAGCGCATGATGTGGCCGCGATGATTGCCCCCTCTTTAGACGGCGATGTATTATTGGGCATGTCATTTCTAGGCCGTATGGATGTACGGTTATACAAAGGCGAAATGAGCATCAAGCAAGTCGCAGAGTAACGAGTAGCAAGCGCAACCCTGCGGTCATACCCCTAAATTCTAAGTAATAACGGTGGGTGAAACACACCCCGTCAACGCCACTAATTGTGATATCTGTAAGCCAATTTTGATCATTTCCGCCAAGGCAATTTGGGCATCTAAATGCTGCTTATGACTATCAGTCTCATATGCTTCTAAATAAATACGCAAGGTCGCCCCCTCCGTGCCCGTTCCAGACAGCCTAAATACAATGCGAGAACCATCCACGAACAATATACGCACACCTTGATTGTTGCTCACTGATCCATCAATTGAATCATGGTAGCTAAAGTCATCGCAACTACTTACCTGATAATGCCCAAACTTTTGTCCTGGCAGGCTCTCAAACTGCCCTTTGATATGCCGCATCACTGCATTAGCCGCTTCAGTAGGTATCGCCTCATAATCGTGGCGCGAATAGACATTACGCCCGAACTCCAACCAATGTGCCTTTAGCATAGTTTCCACTGAAGCCATGCCATCTAATGCATACTTTTTCGCTAATACATTAAGCCAAAATAATACTGCCCATAAACCATCTTTTTCACGCACATGGCTTGAGCTAGTGCCAAAACTTTCCTCACCGCACAACGTGACCTTACCTGCATCCATTAAGTTGCCAAAAAACTTCCAGCCTGTGGGCGTTTCATAACAAGGAATATTTAATTTAACAGCCACTCTATCCACCGCACCACTAGTTGGCATAGAACGCGCAACTCCAGCGATGCCAGTGGCATAAGCTGGAACTAAGGTAGCGTTGGCAGCTAATACGGCTAAACTATCAGATGGTGTAACAAAGAAATTTTTACCTAAAATCATATTGCGATCGCCGTCACCATCAGAGGCTGCACCGAAATCAGGAGCATTAGCGCCACTAAACATAATCGCTACTAAATCTGCAGCATAAGTTAAGTTTGGATCAGGATGTCCGCCATTAAAATCTTCAGATGGCACGCAATTCATTAGGCTAGTCTCAGGCGCACACAAGCGATTAACAAAAATCTCCTGCGCGTATGGGCCCGTCACCGCATGCATGGCATCAAACTTCATTTTGAATCCGCTTGCCAACAGCTTTTTAATTGCAGTGAAATCGAACAGCGTTTGCATTAAATCGGCATAATCTTGCACCGCATCAATGACTTGCACCGTAAACTTTCCCCGATCCGTTTCAAACTCAGTTTTACCTAAGGTGTTGATATCCACAGGCGCAAAATTGACCGTTTTGTATTGTGTAATCACCTTGCTTTTAGCAAAGACTTCGTCGGTGATTTTTTCTGGTGCTGGGCCGCCATTGCTAATATTGTACTTAATGCCAAAGTCGCCATGCACGCCGCCCTGATTATGGCTTGCCGATAAAATAATGCCACCAAATGTATGGTATTTGCGAATAATATGCGAAACCGCCGGCGTTGATAATATGCCAGCCTGACCCACAAGTACACGACCAAAACCATTAGCTGCAGCCATTTCAATAATAGTCTGTATCGCATGGCGATTGTAATATCGTCCATCACCGCCAACGGTTAAGGTCGCACCCAATGGCACGTCTAGTGTGTCAAATATACTCTGCACAAAATTTTCTAAATAATGCGGCTGCTGAAATACCTGTACTTTTTTTCGTAAGCCAGAAGTACCCGGCTTTTGATCATTAAAGCCTTGGGTTGAGATGGTTTGGACTTGATTTTGCATAGCGCTCACCTGAAATACGTCACTGAA
>CAIRXI010000005.1 GCA_903882525.1 uncultured Pseudomonadota bacterium
ATGAATTCACCACAATAAAACCCATCAAGCCACTAACACCACCACAAGCCAGAATTAATGCGTTAAAACAGCAGCAAACAAAGGCTAAGACGGCATTAAGTGCTGAACGTCTACGGCAACAACAAGCTAAAGCCACTGAACGAGTACAAAAAGCACAACAGGCTTTGACTAAGGCTAGATTGCCTTAATACTAAGATGGAAGTGATAGGCAATAAAAAACCCGCCGAAGCGGGTTTTAGTTTTAACTTAAAATGACTAAGTTAAATTAGAACTTCATACGAACACCAGTACCAATAGCATTGATATTTGTTTGACCAGTTGCAGCACTCATATCACCACCGCCAAGAACGGCTGATCCTGTGTAGTGATTTTGTGTAGCTGCGGCATAAACATCAAAGCGTTTGTTAATTTTATAATCAACAACAGCTGTCCATGTGCCTACTCTACCTGAAGAGTCTGAACCAGTGAGAGTTTTATCGCCAATACCACTGGTCTTAGCTGATAAAATTGTGTCATAGTAACCAACAGCAAGACTTAGGCCGTCAAGATCATGAAAGCGTTCGCCAAAGTTGTATTCCGCACCAGCGAAAAGAACATTGTAGTCACGATATGCTCCATCTGTCCATTTTGCAGCTGTAGAGGAGTTGTAACCCCAAAGACTGGTATAATTTAGATTGTCAGAAGCAGTTTGTCTTTCATACCACTCCCAACCAGCTTTCACTTTCCATTCTTTATTTGGCGTGAATTTAAATGCTACTAAAGTTGCTTCAGTATTGTAAACATCAGCGCCAATTGAACCTAAAGTACCAGCACCTGAAGCAATCGTCTTACCTGTACCTATCCCAGCTGCCCCAGCTGTCCCAGCTGCAATAGCATCTTGGAATTTATCGTAAGCTACTTGAACGCCGAACATCGAATTTTCATAACCCGCTTGAAGACCTAAGCCGTAACCATTTGAAGTGTCACCAGAAGCGTTACCAAACTGATAAATGGCAGAGCCAGTAAATTTACCATCAAGTGCATGAAGTTCGTTAGCGTATTTGATAGAGTTCTTCATACGTGCATCTTCAGACACACCACCACCACCACCAACTGTACCGCTTTCACCAAATGGTGAAAATGTATCAGCTTTATTGGTTGGATCATATTCACCAAAGATGTTGTAGAACGGATTATATTGAAGACCACCAGTCAGTTTACCTAATTGACCTGCATCCACACCACCCCAAGCTTGACGACCAAACAACTCGCCGTTTAATGATGAGTCAGCCCAAGTAGAGTTTTGACCTTTACCAGGATTTTGTGACAATGTTTTAGCAGCATTATTTAATGAGCCATCAATCGGATTGAAACCACCTTCAAGTTGGAAAATGAACTTAACGTTATTTTCACCCACTTTAAATAAATCTACACCGCCTTTAAAACCAAGACGTGAATCTTGTAAGCCACCTTGGTTATAGCCATGTTGTCTGCCAGCTGCAGCATTGTAATTTTGGTATGGATAAAATTGGTTTGGCAAGCTGCCATTTGTAGGCAAGCTGTGGTTTGTTGTAACAGCACCTACGTCAACAATACCGTACATTTGAATGTCAGCATCATGGCCACCCATTTTGAAGTCATACTTAAATGGTGCATCAGAGTTGATAAAGTCAAACTCTGATTTCTTAGCTGCAGCAACTTGTGCTTCTTTCTCGCCAGTACGGCCTTTTTTGATTAGAGTTGCCTCTTCATCTGTCATCACGCCTTTAGCTACAAGCGCGTCAACGATATCTGTTGTTGAATCGGCCATTGCGTTAGCGCCGAAACCCATTAAAAATGAGCCTGCCAATGTTGCTGCTACTAAATTACGTAGTTTAAAGTTCATGCAAAATCCCCTCGTTTAATTAAAATTAATACTGCTTTCTCAACAGAGGTCATTCTGTGGCTTCAATGTGACAGTTTGATGACAGATAATGAATAAGTAGATTATTAGCAACAAGGCGTTGTATTTTTACAACATAGGTTCAATGCATACAGCATCAATCAAGAAAAATGGCCCCAAACCGTAAGTCTGGGGCCATTTCAGTAGCAAGATATTTTTTACTTAACTTTCTGCGCGCATGTGTGGGAATAAAATTACATCACGAATACTCGCGCTATCAGTAATCATCATCACCAATCGATCAATACCAATACCACAACCGCCTGCTGGTGGCATGCCGTATTCTAAGGCGCGAATAAAGTCTGCATCGTAGAACATAGCTTCATGATCACCAGCTTCTTTAGCTTTCATTTGCGCGTGGAATCTTGCGGCTTGGTCTTCGGCATCATTAAGCTCACTAAAACCGTTGGCAATTTCTCGACCGTTAATAAACAATTCAAAGCGCTCAGTGATTTCTGGATTGCTATCCGATGCACGTGCCAAAGGAGACACTTCAACTGGGTAGTCAATAATGTAAGTAGGATCCCATAATTGGCTTTCTGCAGTTTCTTCAAAAAGTGCAAGTTGCAGCGCACCTAATCCTGCATGGTCAAAAGGCTTAGTGCCGTGTTTTAAAATCTCAGCACGTAAAAATGTCATATCATTTAATTGATCAAGCGTGTATTGCGGTGCGTATTTTTGAATAGCACCAACGATGGTAAGGCGTTGAAAAGGTTTACTTAGATCTAATTCACGACCTTGGTATTCAAGCACGGCAGTGCCACGCGCAGCAATTGCTGCCGCTCGTATACAGTTTTCAGTAAAGTCCATGAGCCATTGGTAGTCGGTATAGGCCGCATAAAACTCCATCATGGTAAATTCTGGATTGTGGCGCACACTCAATCCTTCATTTCTGAAGTTTCGGTTAATTTCAAATACACGCTCAAAGCCACCTACAACTAAACGTTTTAAATACAACTCAGGTGCAATACGCATATACATTTGCATGTCGAGCGCATTATGGTGGGTGATAAACGGTTTAGCTGAAGCGCCACCTGGAATCGGGTGCAACATTGGCGTTTCTACTTCTAGGAATTCATTTTGAATCATAAAATTACGTATTGCTGACACCACTTTGCTTCGCGCAATGAAGGTTGCTCGCGTGTCTTCGCTAGTGATCAAATCCACATAACGTTGGCGATATTTGACTTCTTGATCTTGTAGACCATGAAATTTTTCTGGTAATGGGCGTAATGATTTAGTGAGTAAACGAAGGCCAGTCACCTTAATAGATAGCTCACCAGTTTTGGTTTTAAATAAATGTCCAGTCGCACCTAAAAAGTCACCTAGATCCCAATGTTTAAATTGTTCATACACCTCTTCACCAATGACATCACGTCCAATGTATAGCTGAATACGGCTACCCGCGTGATCACCACTTCCGTCTTGTATCGTAGCAAAACTAGCTTTACCCATCACGCGTTTTAGCATCATGCGTCCAGCAACCACGACGTCTACCGGGCTGGCTTCAAATGCTTCATTTTCTTTATCGGCATGAGCGGCAATTAAATCGGCCGCTTTATGCAGTGGCTTAAAGTCATTTGGAAAAGCTACACCACCTTTATTACTGGCTGTATCACGTATGGCTTTTAATTTTTCACGTCGCTCGGCAATCACATGATTCTCATCAACACTGACGACTTCATTTGATGGTTGTTGGTTTTGTTCGTTACTCACACTCATACTCCCTGCTTCAAACTTTCGCTAATAAATGGGTCAAGGTCGCCATCCAACACGCCCTGAGTATTGCCAATTTCTACATTAGTACGCAAATCTTTAATCCGTGACTGATCTAATACATAAGACCTAATTTGATGTCCCCAACCGATATCAGTTTTGGCATCTTCCATGGCCTGCTTGTCGGCATTACGCTTGTTAAGCTCCAAGGCATACAGCGCGCCTTTAAGCATATTCATCGCCTCAGCGCGGTTACGGTGTTGCGACCGGTCGTTTTGACATTGGACCACGGTATTGGTTGGAATATGCGTAATACGTACCGCAGAATCCGTTTTATTAATATGCTGACCACCGGCACCGCTGGCACGGTAGGTATCTACACGAAGGTCAGACGGATTAATATCGACTTCAATTGATTCATCAACTTCAGGGAAAATTTGAACACTTGCAAATGAGGTATGGCGTTTAGAATTAGAATCAAAAGGTGATTTCCGCACTAGTCTATGTACACCGTTTTCGGTGCGCAAAGTACCGTAAGCATAATCACCTGTGACCTTAATCGATGCGCCTTTAATGCCCGCCACATCTCCCTCAGACTCTTCCAACACTTCTACTTTAAAGCCTTTGCGCTCACAGTAACGTAAATACATACGCAACAACATATTGCACCAGTCCTGCGCCTCAGTGCCACCACTACCAGACTGAAATTCAATAAAGCAATTATTCGGATCCATCGGCTGAGAGAACATACGCCTAAATTCCATTTCGGCAATTTGTTTTTCAAGCGCTTCAGAATCTACCGCTACACTGAGCAAGGTGCCATCATCGTTTTCTTCGCGAGCCATTTCAAATAGTTCGCCGCAATCACTTAAACTGCCTTCAATATGCGTTAAGGCACTGACGATTAACCCTAACTCGCGCTTTTCCTTACCTAAACTTTGACTTTTGGCGTTATCACTCCAAACCTTGGGGTCTTCAAGCAGACCATTCACTTCTTCAAGGCGCTGACTTTTAGCTTCAAAGTCAAAGGTACCCCCGGAGTGATTGGTTGCGTTCGCCTAAATCGACTAAGCGATTGGCGATAATATTGAGTTGCTCGGCTTCCATAGCTACATGACTTATTACTAAAAATGTGCATTATACAGCAAAGACTTAGGGGCTTTCAGCTGTGCTGATGCCTAGTTAGCACTTCGTACCACTTCACCATCTTCTTTTACAAAGTCACCAATAGCTGGGTTTTCCAACAACGGCAGCACCAGCTCAGAAGGTCGGCATAAGCGCACGCCCTTTGGGGTCACTACGATTGGTCGATTAATCAAAATAGGATGCGCAAGCATGGCGTCAATAAGATCAGATTCTGACAAGGTTATATTATCTAACCCCAGCTCAGCATAAGGTGTCCCTTTTTCACGCAGCAATTCACGAGCACTGAAACCTGTACCATGTATCAATTCAATTAATCGTTCACGGCTTGGTGTTGTAATTAAATACTCGATGACTTCTGGCTCAACTCCGCTAGCGCGGATCATGGCCAAAGTATTACGTGAAGTACCGCAGGCAGGATTATGGTAAATGCTGACTTTGTGAGAAGTCGTGAGTACATCGTCGTTAGTCATTTGTGATCGCCTAAAAGTGAATGCTGTAAGACATTATACTTAGCACTAAACATTTCAACTAAGCACTAACACAATCTTTAAAAAGCAAAAAGCCCCACTATTCACATAGAGGGGCTTTTGCTGCCTCGTTTCGGAGGGCTGTATAAATAGCTTGGCAGTGACCTACTTTCGCATGCAAAAAGCATACTATCATTGGCGCTGGTTCGTTTCACGGCCCTGTTCGAGATGGGACGGGGTGGGTCCAAACCGCTATGGCCGCCAAGCATAACTGGTAACTCTTGTGCGCTGTTGAGCTCTCACTCAATTGCCTATCACAAGCAGAAATGCTGTGCGCTCAGTCCTATTTTCATAAGAAGAG
>CAIRXI010000006.1 GCA_903882525.1 uncultured Pseudomonadota bacterium
CAATCAAGGTAAAGGCGTGACGGTCAATATTACGACACGTGCGCAACTTGAGCGCGCTTATGCGGCAGCCGCTGAAATAAGCTCAGACGTATTGGTCGAGCGCTTTATTCCTGGCGGTGATTTCCGCCTGTTGGTTGTAGGCAATAAATTGGTCGCTGCGGCTAGACGTGACCCACCTTTGGTCATTGGTGATGGCGTGCTGAGTGTGCGTGAACTAGTTGAAAAAGTGAATACTGATCCGCGACGCGGACAAGGGCATGCAACTTCTTTGACCAAAATGCGAATAGACGATATTGCATTGGCGAGTCTAGCAACACAAAATTTCACCGTGGACGATGTGCCGCAAAAGGGTGCCCGCGTTATTTTACGGAATAACGCTAACCTCAGCACGGGTGGCACAGCAACCGATGTGACTGACGATGTGCATCCAGAGTTGGTGGCTTGCGCGGTAGCGGCCGCGCAAATGGTAGGGTTAGATGTTTGCGGCGTTGATCTGGTGTGTGATAGCGTACAGCGCTCATTAAAAGAGCAGGCCGTTGGCGTGGTTGAAGTCAATGCTGCCCCAGGGTTGCGTATGCATTTGCAGCCTTCATTTGGTAAGGGCCGTGCAGTGGGTGAGGCCATTGTTTCTACTATGTTTGCCACTAATGATAACGGCCGAATTCCTCTGGTAGCAGTAGCTGGAACCAATGGTAAAACTACCACGGTACGTCTTATTGCACATATTTTAGGTTGCCAAGGTCTACGTGTAGGTATGACTAACTCGGATGGTGTTTATATTCAAGGTCGGCGTATTGATAGCGGTGATTGTAGTGGGCCAAGAAGTGCACGTAATGTATTGTTACATCCAGATGTTGATGCAGCTGTGTTCGAAACTGCCCGCGGTGGTGTGTTACGTGAAGGGTTGGCATTCGATCGTTGTGATGTGGCGGTGGTGACTAACATAGGCATGGGTGATCATCTAGGTCTAAACTACATTACAACAGTGGAAGACTTGGCTGTGGTGAAACGGGTGGTAGTGCAAAATATTACCGCAACTGGTGTAGCCGTGCTTAATGCCGCAGATCCGATGACGGTCAAGATGGCTTCGTCATGCCCCGGTTCGGTGACATTTTTTACCCATGATCGCCAGCATCCTGTCATGGCGACCCATGCGGCACAAGGTCGTCGAGTAGTCTACGTGGAAAATGGGGAGATCGTGGCAACGCAAAAGAATGCCGATCAAAAACAATTTAAGCAAACAATTCCCTTGGCACAAATCCCAATCACCAGAAATGGCAGCATAGGCTTTCAGGTTGAGAATACCATGGCGTCCGTCGCGGCTGCTTGGGCCTTGGGCGTTGACTGGGAAATTATACGCAATGGCGTATCTACATTTGTTAGTGATGCGAAAACCGCGCCTGGCCGCTTTAACTTTTTTGACTATAAAGGCGCCAGTGTCATTGCTGATTATGGACATAATCCTGATGCGATTGTGGCTTTGGTGGCAGCGATTGACTCAATTCCGGCCAAGAAACGCTTGGTGGTGATTAGTGGTGCTGGCGACAGGCGTGATATCGATATTAGCCGTCAAAGCGAAATATTGGGCGATGCTTTTGATGAGATTATTTTGTATCAGGATCAGTGTCAGCGCGGCCGTGCCGACGGTGAGGTGCTGAAACTGTTACAAGATGGGCTGGTGAATGCGCAGCGCGCAAGTCAGATAGACGAAATCCGGGGTGAGTTTTTGGCTATTGATACTGCATTAGCTAGATTAGAAGAGGGTGACCTGTGTTTAATCCTGATAGATCAGGTAGAAGAGGCCTTGGCCTATATAGCAGAGCGCGTCGCCAATAGCTGATGCTTCGCATTGGTAAGGTGAGTGAGGTATAATTTCACTTTTCGAATTTAGCACCTATTTTACCCATGCCAATTTACGATTTTCAATGCAGTAGTTGTGGCTTTAAAGACGAGGTGATGCGCAAAATTAGCGCGGCCAGCACTGAAGCATGTCCGCAATGTGGCGCTGAAACTTTTAGTAAACAATTGTCCGCACCTAGCTTTCAGCTAACTGGAAGTGGTTGGTATGCTACAGACTTTAAAAATGGGTCAAATAAGCCGGCAACCACTACCCCAGTTTCTACCAAAGCTAGTGAGCAGGTAAAGGCTGATAGCAGTCCTACAGCAAAGGCAGATGCCAACCCTAGTCCCAGTATCGATAAAAAGCCTGATGCAGTTCCCGCGACTACTAAGTAAACTTCAACTGCAAATTTAACTTATGAAAAAATATTTTATTACTGGTTTGTTGGTGCTGGTGCCATTGTTAATCACCGTTTGGGTGATTTCCAGTCTAGTCGGTATGATGGATCAAAGTCTGTTGCTACTTCCAGAAAGCTGGCGACCAAAGGCGCAGTTGGGCTTGGAAATTCCAGGCGTTGGTGCTCTGCTAACATTATTAATTGTGTTTGTTACTGGCCTTATTGCCACCAACTTTTTTGGCAAACAACTCATTTTGTTGTGGGAAGCGCTATTGGCACGCGTGCCAGTGGTGAAGTCGATTTACGCGAGTGTTAAGCAAGTATCTGATACGCTGTTTTCAGACTCTGGTAATGCTTTCCGTCAAGCGGTATTGGTGCAGTTTCCACGCGCAGATTCATGGACTATCGCTTTTGTCACAGGTAAACCGGGCGGCGATGTGGCGAATCATTTGCATGGCGATTATGTTAGTGTCTTTGTGCCGACGACCCCTAATCCGACGGGCGGTTATTTTTTGATGATGCCTCGCGCTGACGTAATCACGCTCGATATGAGTGTGGATGAAGCATTGAAATATATTATTTCTATGGGCGTGGTTGCACCTG
>CAIRXI010000007.1 GCA_903882525.1 uncultured Pseudomonadota bacterium
CCCACCCCTTCCCATCTCGAACAGGGCCGTGAAACGAACCAGCGCCAATGATAGTATGCTTTTTGCATGCGAAAGTAGGTCACTGCCAAGCTATTTATACAGCCCTCCGAAACGAGGCAGCAACAGCCCCTCTATGTGAATAGTGGGGCTTTTTGCTTTTTAATTTACCCCATAGAATCAACGATTCGGATGTTTGGATCTGCAATGCTAAGGAGGGGATTCTTTATTAACCCATAGATTGCTAACAATTACTCCTTTTTTATTAAAAAACAATTGAACTCAGTCATTCCAATTCATTGAATTGATTGGTATAATGCGGCAAGAATTTGTTGATGGGCTTTGTGCCCATTTTTTGTTTCTGCAACTTATGTAGCTTTCAAAGACGTTGTTGCAGAATTAAGGGGTTTTATCATGCAAGATTTGCATACATTGATAGAGAATTCAGTTACCCAATTAGGCTACGCCTTGGTTGACCTTGAGATTTCAAATCGCGGCAAAGTGCTACGCGTTTTTATTGATAAGCAAAATCCAGTGGATGTAAAAGACAGCGTTAATATTGATGATTGCGTTTTGGTTAGTAACCAGTTGGGTAATTTTCTCGCGGTTGAGCATGAAATTGAATATGATCGTATGGAAGTGTCGTCCCCAGGTATGGATCGAGTAATAAAAAAAGAATCCGATTTCATACGCTTTAATGGTGAGCGCGCTACTGTAAAATTACATGTACCTATTATAGAAATAGGTATAAGTGCCAAAGCTGGCGGCAAAGAAGAGCAAGTTACTAAAAAGAATTTTGTAGGATTTATACGCGGTGTTGAAGATGGCAATTTGCTTCTTGAGTGTGATGGTAAGACATATAAAATTGCGCTGACAAACATAGATAAGTCGCGTTTAAACCCAGTATTTTAAATTGATGCGTTTTAGATATGGTTATTTAAAACCAAGCATTGTGTAATTATTAGTCGGAGATAGAAAATGAGTCGTGAAATTTTATTATTGGTAGATGCCTTAGCGCATGAAAAAAATGTAAGTAAAGAGGTCATCTTTACGGCGCTAGAGCTAGCTTTAGCATCAGCCACCAAGAAAAAACACCATGACGATGCTGATATTCGTGTGGCGATTGATCGTGAATCTGGTGAGTATTCAACCTTTAGGCGTTGGCAGTATGTGGAATATGACTTATTGGAAAACTCAGCCTATCAATTAGATGAGGAAGATGACAGGTCAAAAGGCTTAACTATTGGTGAGTATTATGAAGAGCCACTAGAAAGCATCGAGTTTGGTCGTATTGGCGCACAAGCCGCTAAACAAGTTATTTTACAAAAAGTGCGTGAAGCTGAACGTGAACAAATCTTAGAAGACTTCCTAGCGCGTGATGAAAAGTTAGTAACTGGTGTTATTAAACGCATGGAAAAAGGTAATGCAATTATTGAGGTAGGTCGTATTGAGTCTTTATTGCCACGTGAACAGATGATCCCTAAAGAAAATCTACGTGTAGGCGATCGTGTACGCGCTTATTTGTCTCGTATAGAGCGTGGTGGCCGTGGACCGCAACTGATTTTATCTAGAATTACTCCAGATTTCTTGGTGCGCTTGTTTGAATTAGAAGTGCCAGAAATTGAAGATGGATTGTTAGAAATTCGTGCTGCTGCACGTGATCCAGGTTTGCGTTCTAAAATTGCAGTTAAAAGTAACGACCAACGTATAGATCCAGTGGGTACATGTGTAGGTATGCGTGGGTCGCGCGTGCAAGCTGTTACGGCTGAGTTAGCTGGTGAGCGTGTGGATATTGTACTGTGGAGCATAGAGCCTGCACAGTTTGTTATTAATGCCATGTCACCTGCTGAAGTTTCAAGCATTGTCGTGGATGAAGATGCACACAGTATGGATGTGGTTGTAGATGAAGAACAATTAGCGTTGGCAATTGGTCGAAATGGTCAAAATGTACGTTTGGCTTCTGAGCTTACTGGCTGGACGTTAAATATCTTAACTGTAGATCAAGCTGCACAAAAAAATCAGGCTGAATTTGCCGGAGTAAGTCAGTTGTTTATGGATAAATTAGATGTTGACGCTGAGGTTGCGGAAATTCTAGTGCAAGAAGGTTTCAGTACCTTAGAAGAAATTGCCTATGTCCCATTGGCAGAAATGAATCAAATTGAAGCTTTTGATGAAGCAACTATTGAAGAGTTGCGTAAGCGTGCTCGTGCAGCGCTATTGACCGAAGCAATTGCTAAGGAAGAAAAAGTTGAAGAGGCCGCAGAAGATTTGTTAACTATGGAAGGCATGGATGATGCAACTGCACATCTGTTAGCTTCTAAGGGCGTGCCAACTATGGATGATTTAGCTGAGTTGGCTGTTGATGAGTTAGTAGAGCTAACGAATATGGATCCTGAGCGTGCAAAAACCTTAATTATGACGGCTCGTGCACCTTGGTTTAAATAACGAAAACATTGAATAAGTGCGGCAGATAAAAATACCCAGCATTATTCAATGTACTAAAAGTAATACAGCAGTAATGCTAGGCAATAAAGCTTAGAAAAAGAACACTGGAGCAACAAGATGGCACAAACAACCGTAGAACAATTTGCTGGCGAATTAAAGCTACCAACAGCATTGTTATTAGAGCAGCTTAAAAGTGCTGGCGTGCATAAATCAAACGCGGAAGATAAATTAAGTGAAACGGATAAAACTGCTTTGCTTGATCACTTGCGTAAAGAGCACGGCACCCTTGCGCCTAAGAGTCAAATTACGTTGACGCGCAAATCTAGCACAGAAATTAAAAAAACCGACAACACAGGTAAGGCGCGGACTATCCAAGTTGAAGTTCGTAAAAAACGTGTAATTGAACAACGAGAGTCTGCTGACGTCATGGAGCCGGTCGAAGCATTAACAGCGGCAAGCGAAGAAGTCATAGAGACTCCAGAAGTGCAAATTGAGATAGTGCCAGAAGTTTTGGTTGCAGCCCCTGAAGTTGTAGCTGAGCCAGTTGTTGTAGAACCTGAAGTCGTCGCACCTACGCTTGAAGTCGTGGCTGAAAAAGTAGAGACGGTTATTGATGCACCAGTCGCTGAGCCTGTTGTTAAAACAACACTAAGCCGCAAAGATTTATTGGGCGCAGATGAAATCGCATTGCGTGCAAATGAGGCTAAGCGTCATGCGACTTTAGCGGCAATGCAAGCTGATGATTTACGAAAAAAACAAGATATGGCCCAGCGCCGAGCTGATGATGAGGCTAAGAAATTAGTTGAAGCAGAAGAAGCAAAAGCGAAGGCAGCCAAACTTTCTGAAGGGACATTGCACAAACCTGTCGCCAAAGAAGGTGTAGCAAAACCCGCAGTTAAAGAAGCGAAAAAAGGCAAAGGCAACAATAAAGAGTGGACTGATGCTGAGAATAAGAAGCGTGGATTAAAAACTCGTGGTGATACAACCGCTGGTAAGCCAGGCTGGCGTGCACCTAAAGGTAAGCACAGACATCAATCAGATGATGATGCACAACATGCTTTTAATGCGCCTACAGAAGCAATTGTCTATGAAGTATTAGTGCCAGAAACCATTACCGTGGCTGAATTGGCTCACAAGATGTCAGTTAAATCTGGTGAAGTGATCAAAACGCTAATGGGTATGGGCATGATGGTTACAATTAACCAAGTGCTGGATCAAGACACTGCGATTATTATTGTGGAAGAAATGGGCCATAAAGCTTCAGCTGCTGCGCCTAATGACCCAGATACTTTTATTGAAGAAGCAGAACATGCGGCCGCAATTATTGAAGCGCGCCCACCAGTTGTAACCGTAATGGGTCACGTAGACCATGGTAAAACATCATTGTTGGATTACATTCGTCGTAGCCGTGTGGCTTCCGGTGAGGCTGGCGGGATTACGCAGCATATTGGTGCTTATCATGTTGAAACGCCACGCGGTATGGTGACATTTTTAGATACTCCAGGCCATGAGGCATTTACCGCCATGCGTGCGCGTGGAGCTAAAGCTACCGACGTAGTTATTTTAGTGGTGTCAGCCGATGATGGCGTGATGCCGCAAACAATAGAAGCAATTCACCATGCCAAAGCGGCAGGTGTGCCCTTGGTTGTTGCAATTAACAAGGTTGATAAGCCGGGTGCAGAGCCTGAGCGCGTTAAGCTTGAGTTAGTCGCACAAGAAGTTGTGCCAGAAGACTTCGGTGGTGATGTCATGTTTAGAGAAGTATCAGCTAAAACTGGACAAGGTATTGATGAGCTTCTAGAAGCCGTGCTGTTACAAGCGGAGCTGTTAGAACTTAAGGCCCCTAAAAATACACCAGCCAAAGGCTTGGTAATTGAAGGCCGTTTAGATAAAGGCCGTGGTCCGGTTGCTACAATTTTAGTGCAATCAGGCACACTTAAACGTGGTGATATGATTTTAGCGGGCTCTACTTTTGGTAAAGTGCGCGCCATGTTAGATGAGTCAGGCAATGACATCAAAGAAGCTGGACCATCTATGCCAGTTGAAATTCAAGGCTTATCAGATGTGCCAAGTGCTGGCGAAGATATGATCGTTTTAAATGACGAGCGTAAAGCGCGCGAAATTGCTAACTTCCGTCAAGGTAAATTCCGTGAAGTGAAATTAGCAAAACAACAGGCGTCTAAACTTGAAAATATGTTTGAGCAAATGGGTGAAGGCGTAGTGCAAACACTAGGTCTAATCATTAAATCAGATGTGCAAGGGTCATACGAAGCCTTGGCGACTAGCTTACAAAAACTTTCAACCAGTGAAGTAAAAGTAAACATTATTCATACTGGCGTTGGTGCTATTAGTGAGTCTGATGTGAACTTAGCGGCTGCATCTAAAGGCGTTATTATTGGCTTTAACGTCCGTGCAGATTCAGGTGCACGTAAGCTTATAGAAACATTGGGTGTGGATGCTCGTTACTACAATATTATTTACGAAGCTGTTGACGAGATTAAAGCGGCGTTGGGTGGCATGTTACCGCCAGAGCAAAAAGAAAGCATGATTGGTACCGTTGAAGTGCGTGAAGTCTTCCGCATTTCTAAAATTGGTGCAATTGCTGGTTGTTATGTTCAAGACGGTATGATCAAACGTAACTCTAAAGTACGCGTGTTACGCAATAACGTCATTATCCATACCGGCGAGTTAGATTCACTTAAACGCTTCAAAGATGATGTAAAAGAAGTAAAAAATAACTTTGAATGTGGCTTGTCACTTAAAAACTTCAATGATATTGAAGTGGGTGATATTTTAGAAATCTACGAAATTGTTGAAGTAGCACGTACGCTATAAAGAACACTTGTCTGTGCTTAGGTGCAGATGAGTGCTAACAACAATAATTTTCGATTGGATATAAACTAAATGGCTAAAGAGTTTTCACGAAGCCACCGCGTTGCCGAGCAAATGCAGCGCGAGTTGGCAGATTTGTTGCAATTTGAAGTAAAAGACCCGCGCGTCGGTATGGTAACCATTACGGCTGTTGAAGTAACTGGTGACATGGCTCACGCGAAGATTTTTTACAGCGCCAGTAAAGCTAGCGACAGCATGCAGCAAGGGCTAGAAAAATCCGCAGGTTTTCTGCGTACGCAGTTGGCTAAACGCATGCTACTTCGCACAGTGCCTCAGTTGCATTTTGTCTATGATGCCTCAATCGACAACGGTATGAAAATGTCCAAGCTGATTGACGAAGCATTAGCCTCAAACCCAGAAAAACACTAACGACAATAGTTGCCGCCTTGCAGTATAGACGACCCAAAAGAAATGTAAGTGGCGTGCTTTTGCTGGACAAACCATTAGGCTTTTCCAGCAATCAAGCGTTGCAAAAAGTAAAGTGGCTATTCCAAGCCGCTAAAGCTGGTCACACAGGCACACTAGATCCACTTGCCACTGGATTGCTACCCTTATGTTTCGGTGAAGCAACAAAATTTGCGCATTATTTAACCGATGCAGATAAAACTTATATTGCCACAATCAAGTTAGGGGTGACTACTAACACCGGCGATGCTGAGGGTGAAGTGCTTGCCACTCAACGCGTCAATGTAAGCCCAGCCGAGTTTTCACAAGCCTGCGCGCAATTTGTTGGTGAAATCGCCCAAATTCCACCTATGTATTCTGCTCTAAAGCACGAAGGCAAAGCGTTGTACGAATATGCACGCGCAGGCGTAGAAATTGAGCGCGCATCTCGCCTCATCAACATACATAGCATTCAGGTTAATACTTTTGAGTATGATGTGGCAAACGTTAGCGTGTCATGCAGCAAAGGGACTTACATCCGTACGCTAGCTGAAGATATTGGAGCGGTTCTAGGGTGTGGCGCTCACTTAATCGGCTTGCGCAGAACGAAAACAGCCAATTACAACATTGAGCAGGCCGTGACATTAGAGCAGTTTGAAGCAATGAATTTAGAGCAGCGCCAAGCAGCATTAATGCCGATGGATAGCGCGGTGTTACATTTACCAGCAATCGTATTAGATGCTGATAGCACTCACTACTTGCGTCAAGGACAAGCTGTTTGGCAAAGCGGTATAAACGCGAAAGGCCTGTTGCGACTTTATAATGAGCAGCAGGAATTTTTGGGTTTGGGCGAGCAAGATACTGATGGCAAAATCGCACCTAAGCGCTTGATTATAAATAATGATAATGTAGGTTGATTAGTCAAGATTAAGGCTATATAATGCACGCCTCGTGCAAAATGAATGCTTTAGCGGGTTATCTGCTTCTGCATTGACGCAAAACATCTAAATATTAGGATTAAGTTATGGCAACTACTGCAGCTGAACGCGCCACCATCGTGGCAGAATTCCAACAAGCTAAGAATGATACAGGTAGTCCTGAAGTGCAAGTTGCGCTTTTGACTAGCCGCATTAGCTATTTGACAGATCATTTCAAATCTAACAAAAAAGATCACCATTCACGCCGCGGTTTATTGGCCATGGTAAGTCAACGTCGTAAATTGTTAGATTATCTTAAACGTAACAGCGTTGAGCGTTACCAAGCGCTAATTGCACGTTTAGGTCTACGTAAGTAATTCAGTCGCAATTATCAACTCACAAACCGGTCCGGTTTTTGACGATTAATTTTTGTGATTAAAATTAAAAGCCGACAGCACTCCAAAAATGGTGCTGTCGGTTTTTTTGTTTTAAAGACTTATCGAAACGTTAAGTGATTGCTTTGGGCTAACAAGCCCTTTTGCAATAATGGAAGTTAAGCGAGTCTATATTGTGTGTTCGTTATTGGGTTGTGAATAACGAATTTTGAAAAAGAGAAAAGGATAAATTATGTTTAATAAAGTTAAAAAAAGTATTCAATACGGTGCGCATGAGCTCACCATTGAAACTGGTGAAATTGCCCGTCAAGCTGATGGCGCTGTATTAGTAAGTTATGGTGATACTGTTGTTTTAGTGACGGTTGTAGGTAAAACAGAAGTTAAAGCGGGTCAAGATTTTTTCCCTTTAACAGTTGATTACATGGAAAAAACATATGCAGCGGGTAAGATCCCAGGTGGTTTTTTCAAGCGCGAAGGCCGTCCTTCAGAAAAAGAAACGCTGACATCACGTTTAATTGATCGCCCATTACGCCCTCTGTTCCCAGAAGCGTTTTATAACGAAGTGCAAGTGGTTGCGACTGTCATGTCATCAGATCCAGAAATTGACTCTGATATTCCAGCGATTATTGGCGCATCTGCGGCCATGGCACTTTCAGGTATTCCATTCTACGGCCCACTAGGTGCAGCTCGTGTAGGTTATATCAACGAAGAATACGTTATTAACCCAACCAAAACACAGTTAGTGGATACTGAATTAGACCTTATCGTAGCCGCTACAGAAACAGCGGTAATGATGGTTGAGTCAGAAGCTAAAGAATTATCAGAAGAAATTATGTTGGGCGCGGTAGTGTTCGGACATCAAGCCATGCAAGCTGTGATTTCTATGATCAATGAAATCGTTGCTGAAGTAGGCAAAGACGCTTGGGATTGGTCAGCACCAGAGCCAGATACAGCTTTAATAGAAAAAATGAACGCATTGGCTGGCGCTGATGTGAATGCAGCTTTTCAAATTAAAGCTAAAGGTGCACGCTCAGCTAAATTGGATGAAATTAAAAATCGTGTATTAAGCGAGTTAATTACTGAATCGACCTCAACTGACGAAGCTAATAAAATCAAAACAGAGTTCTTCAATTTAGAAGCTAAAACTGTGCGTAGCCAAATTTTAAACGGTGAGCCACGTATTGATGGTCGTGATACGCGCACTGTGCGCCCTATCACTGTGCGTACTGGTGTATTGCCACGTACCCATGGCTCTGCGTTGTTTACGCGCGGTGAGACACAAGCCTTGGTTGTAGCAACATTAGGTACTGGTCGTGATGAGCAAGTAATAGATGCATTACAAGGTGAGTTTAAAGATCGCTTTATGTTGCATTACAACATGCCTCCGTATGCAACTGGTGAAACCGGTCGTGTGGGTACACCAAAGCGTCGTGAAATTGGCCATGGCCGATTAGCTAAACGCGCGCTATTAGCTGCTTTACCTAGTGCTGATGAATTCGGTTACACAGTTCGTATAGTCTCTGAAATTACTGAATCAAATGGATCTAGTTCTATGGCATCTGTTTGTGGCGGTAGTTTGGCCATGATGGACGCAGGTGTGCCATTAAAAAATCATGTAGCAGGTATTGCTATGGGCTTGATTAAAGAAGGTAACCGCGTTGCAGTATTGACAGACATTCTGGGTGATGAAGATCACTTAGGTGATATGGACTTTAAAGTAGCGGGTACAGACGAGGGCATTACAGCCCTTCAGATGGACATTAAAATTACCGGCATTACAGCAGAAATTATGCAAGTAGCTTTAGCGCAAGCTAAAGAAGGTCGTGCACATATTTTAGGTATTATGAAAGCGGCAATGACAACAGCAAATACTGAAATGTCAGCATTTGCACCACGTATCATTACCATGAAAATTAATCCTGAAAAAATCAGAGATGTGATTGGTAAAGGCGGTGCAGTAATCCGTGCTCTAACTGAGGAAACTGGCACTACGATTGATATCGAAGAAGATGGTACAGTGAAAATTGCATGTACTAGTTCTGAGGCGGGTGCCGAAGCGCAAAGACGTATTGCAGAAATCACTGCCGAAGTTGAAATCGGTAATGTCTACGAAGGTACTGTGCTTAAATTACTGGATTTTGGTGCGATCGTGTCGCTAATTCCAGGTAAAGATGGCTTATTGCATATTTCACAAATTGCACATCAGCGCGTAAATGCGGTTTCTGACTTCTTAAAAGAAGGTGATGTTGTGAAGGTTAAAGTTGTAGAAGCTGATGAAAAAGGCCGTGTACGTTTAAGTATGAAAGCTTTAATCGAAGCTCCTGCTTCTGAAGCAAAAGCTGAAACAGAAGCTAACGAGTAGTCGTTAGAATAAGAAAAAGCCCGCGCAAGCGGGCTTTTTTATGGGTGAAACTTTACGAGTAGCTTAATTGCTAGTCTTACTTAGCGACTTGTTTCTCGCGCATTTCATCCAAGGTCTTGCAGTCAATACAAAGTGTAGCAGTAGGACGCGCTTCTAGGCGTTTAAGACCTATTTCAATGCCACAGCCATTGCAGTAACCATATTCTTTATTTTCAATATTACGCAAAGTCTCATCAATTTTTTTGATTAGCTTACGTTCGCGGTCACGGTTACGTAACTCTAAAGTGATATCTGACTCTTGGCTAGCTCTGTCATTAGGATCTGCAAACGTAGTTACTTCGTCCTGCATCGTGTGAACGGTGCGATCAAGCTCCTGACTTAGCTCTGCTTTCCAGTCATTCAAAATCTTACGAAAATGATTGAGCTGGGTTTTGTTCATAAACTCTTCATCAGGCTTAGCCTGATAGGGTGTAAATTGTTTGTTAGTGACTTCTGCCATAATGGGTACCCAGATACTTAAAAAAGGAGCGCTAAAACCAGCTGGTTACAATTAGCGCTCGTGAGTGTACACGTATTAAAGATTATGTGCAAAATCTTGATAATCGATTAGAAAATAAGGGCAAGGCTATGTACGCTGCTCATTTAACTCTAGTGCTAACAAGGTGTTTTCCATCAAGGTAGCTACGGTCATCGGCCCAACCCCGCCTGGTACAGGGCTAATCCAACCCGCACGCTGTTTGGCCGCTTTGAAGTCTACATCTCCGGCAATACTGCCATCAGCAAGACGATTAATGCCGATATCAATCACAATAGCGCCAGGTTTGATCCAGGCGCCCTGAATGAGCCCTGGTTTTCCTGCCGCGGCTACCACTAGGTCTGCATTCGCCACAGCCTTACTTAGGTCTTTTGTATGGCGATGGCAGCTAGTCACAGTGCACCCAGCTAGCAAAAGCTCAAGCGCCATGGGGCGGCCTACATGATTAGATACGCCGACTACTACAGCATCTAAGCCCATTAAATCAATATTGCTAGCCTGTAGCATCTTAATGACACCAAACGGTGTGCATGAGCGCAATGTAGGCTGGCGTACAGCCAGTCGGCCGATGTTGTAAGGGTGAAAGCCATCCACATCTTTGTTTGGATTAATGCACTCAATAATATGTTCGTCTTTGATTTGTGAAGGCAAAGGCGATTGCACTAAAATGCCATCTATCTTATCGTCTTCATTGAGTTGTTTAATAAGCGCTATTAACTCTGTCTCAGTCGTTGTCGCAGGTAGATCGTAGGCAGTAGAAACTATGCCAACCTTCTCGCAAGCTAAACGTTTGTTCCGTACATAAATTGCAGATGCTGGATCAGCGCCAATGAGCACAACGGCAAGTCCAGGTGCGCGCTTGTTAACTTGCAAGCGCGCATTGATGCGCATTTTTATCGAATTTAATAGGGTTTCGGCAATAGCTTTGCCGTCAATTATTTGTGCAGTCATTGCAAGTAATTTAGACTTCGTTAAAAATAAAGTGCTATTTTAACATATTAGAATTGACTGCAAGCTTGGTTTACGCTATATTTCTGCCCTTCGGCGTGTAGCGTAGCCTGGTAGCGCGCCTGCTTTGGGAGCAGGATGTCGGGAGTTCGAATCTCTCCACGCCGACCACATTTCTTAAGCGGTAAAAGTTAGTGAATAGC
>CAIRXI010000008.1 GCA_903882525.1 uncultured Pseudomonadota bacterium
ATCGTCGCCCGAACCGCCGTCCATCACGTCCGCGCCCGCGCCGCCGTCGAGCTGGTCGCGGCCATCGCCGCCATATAGGGTATCGCTGCCGCCACCACCCATGAGAATGTCATCCCCGGCATTGCCCGTCAGCGTATTCGCGCCATCGTTGCCGGTAATCTGGTTGTACCACTCATTCCCCATGCCATGCCTAAGCGGTGGCGATGTCACTATGAATCCACGTTTACGTGCTGCGGTGGCTTTAGCCAAAGAAGAGAACATGCCAGCAGACAACATCACTCGTGCCATTAAAAAGGGTACAGGGGAATTAGAAGGCGTGAACTATGAGGAAATTCGCTACGAAGGATATGGCATTAACGGCGCGGCAATTATTATTGACTGCCTTACCGACAATAAACAGCGTGCGGTGGCAGATGTGCGTCATGCGCTCACAAAGTTCGGCGGGAATTTAGGCACTGATGGTTCAGTGGCTTTCATGTTCAAGCATTGCGGTAGCTTGCTCTATGCCCCTGGTACTTCTGAAGATAAAGTAATGGAAATTGCCTTGGAAGCTGGCGCTGAAGATATCGTGACTGATGAAGATGGCAGTATTGAAGTGATTACTGCCCCACATGACTTTTTAAGCGTGAAAGAAACCATGGAAGCGGCCGGATTGAAAGCCGTGCTGGCAGAGGTTGCTATGAAGCCTAGTATTGAAACAGTGTTTACTGGCGATGATGCTGTGAGAATGCAAAAGATTCTAGATGCGCTAGAAGATTTAGATGATGTGCAGGATGTCTACACGACTGCGGTCATTGAAGAATAAAAATGCTTAATTTGACCTCATTGGCTCAATGTCAAATGTGCTCAAGCGTTGACTTTAAGTTCATTGAGTTTTGCAAACGTTGAGCAGCGTCAGAATTTTAGGAATAGACCCTGGCCTGCGAATGACAGGTTTTGGTGTTATTGAAAAGATAGGCGAAAAAATTACTTATGTTGCCAGCGGAACTATTAAAACAGCGAGTGCTAAGAAAAATAAAGTTGAAGGCGAAGATGACAGAGAAGAGTTGCCTGCCAGATTAAAAGTCATACTCGATGGACTATTTGAGGTGATTGATACCTATGGGCCGCAACAAGTCGCGATAGAGAAAGTGTTTGTGAATGTAAACCCCCAGTCAACTTTGCTCCTTGGGCAGGCGCGTGGAGCTGCGATTAGCGCAGCAGTGATTCGTAATTTGATGGTGGCGGAATACACTGCGCTCCAAGTGAAGCAAGCCGTAGTTGGTAACGGCCATGCACAAAAAGAGCAAGTGCAAGAAATGGTAAAGCGTTTATTGAAATTACCGGCTGCACCGAAACCCGATTCAGCCGATGCCTTAGCGTGTGCGATTTGCCATGCGCATGGTGGCCAAGGCCTAGGTAAGCTTGCTACGGCAGGTTTTAGAGTCAAAGGTGGAAGGTTGATATGATAGGGCGAACAGAATGATAGGTAGGTTGCACGGAATTTTGCTAGAAAAAACACCACCGCTCGTGCTGATTGATTGCAATGGTGTTGGTTATGAATGCGAAGTGCCGATGAGTACTTTTTATAACCTGCCAGCTATTGGTGAGAAGGTGATTATGCTCACTCACTTTGTGGTGCGTGAAGATGCGCAGCTATTGTATGGCTTTGGTAGCAACCAAGAACGCGCCACCTTTAGGCAATTACTTAAGGTCAACGGCATCGGAGCTAAATCTGCCCTGTCTATACTGAGTGGCTTGTCCATAGATGAGCTGGTGCAAGCAGTAGCATTGCAAGATACAGCCATGCTCACGCGCGTGCCTGGCGTAGGTAAGAAAACTGCAGAACGCTTGCTGCTAGAGTTGAAAGACAAATTTACTATAGACGGTGTTGCCGCCATGAGTACTAACCAAGCTAAGTCGGCAAGTGGTGACGTGCTGAATGCTTTGCTAGCTTTAGGCTACAACGAGCGCGAAGCCCTTGCAGCTGTTAAGTTATTGCCGGCAGATGTCGCTGTGGCTGACGGCATACGTCAATCATTAAAGGCATTGTCCAAAGCATGATTCCCACCATTAATACCAACCAGCTAACGCGCATTACTTTAGTGCTGTTGCTCATTACCGGTTGCTTTTATGTGTTACGGCCATTGATGGCAGCTATACTATTTTCAACCATTATCTGCGTGTTTACTTGGCCGCTTTATTATTCATTATGGAGCCGATTCGGGAAACGTGACACCTTAGCGGCCATGACGATGACTTTATTGTTATTGGTGGCACTGATTCTACCTATGGCTTATTTGGCCGCTAATTTTGCGGATTTTACAGCGACTCTAGTCAATCAATTTCAGCCAATGTTGCAGAATTTGCAACCGCATGCGCCTAACTGGATGCGCAATTTACCCATTATTGGCAGTCAGGTGAGTGAGGCTTGGGAGCGCGCAGCTGTTAGCCATGAAGAGTTGATGAAGTTGGTCAGTCAGTACTATGAGCCACTTCGAAAATTCAGTCTGCAAGCGGTCCAGTTAGTCATGGGCGGTTTGATGCAATTAATCTTGGTGGTATTTATCGCGTTCTTCTTTTATCGGGATGGTACGCGCTTGGCGGCAGGCTTGATGACCATTGCGCATAAGCTCGGTGGTGAGTTAGGCCGAGAAGTATTGACTCTTTCGCGTGGCACAGTGCGGGCTGTCATGCTTGGTATTTTTGGTACGGCATTGGCGCAAGCCTTGGTGGCATTAATTGGATTTGAGGTTGCTGGAGTGCCATTGCCTTTGTTGTTAGCGGCCATCACATTTTTTCTGTCGGTAATTCCAGTTGGGCCTCCCTTAGTTTGGGGTGGCGCAGCATTATGGTTATATGGCCACGGTGAGCCTGGCTGGGCACTGTTTATGTTTTTATATGGCTTGCTGGCTATAAGTACTGTTGATAATGTAGTAAAACCTATTTTAATTAGTCATTCATCGCATCTACCGATATTGCTTGTGGTGCTGGGGGTTTTAGGTGGTATCGTTGCTTTTGGTTTTATTGGTATTTTCCTTGGGCC
>CAIRXI010000009.1 GCA_903882525.1 uncultured Pseudomonadota bacterium
CAGTCGGAGAACCTTCATACACATCCGGCACCCACATTTGGAATGGCACTGCGCCGAGCTTAAACGCTAAGCCAGAAACGATAAAGACCAAACCCAAAATCAATACTGCATGATTTTTTGTTTCACCCATTAAGGCATGGTTGATGTCGGCAATATTCAAACTTCCTGTCATGCCATAAATCATGCTCATGCCGTATAGCAACATACCAGAGGCTAAAGCACCTAGCACAAAATACTTCATAGCAGCTTCTGTCGCGCGTGCATTGTCGCGATCTAAAGCGACTAAGGCATATAAACTTAAAGACAATAACTCTAACCCCATATACAGCGTCAACATATTCTGGCCAGAGACCATAATCATCATACCGACGACAGCGAATAGCACTAAGGCATAAAACTCGCCTCGAAACATATTGCGTAGCTGTAAATATTGACGGCTATACACAAAAATCAAGGAGGTGCCAAGATAGATCATTAATTTCAGCACGTCAGACATTGCATCATCAACAAAGGCATCGGTAAAGGCGTAGCTCACACTTGGCGCATGATTACTAAAGGTTAAATAGGCTGCAGCCAGTAACGTGGCTTGGGATAATCCATAGATATAAATGCGATTAGAGGCTTTCAGAAATAAATCTGCTAGCAGGATAAACATCGCCATACAAACGATGAATAACTCTGGCAAAGCGGTAATCAGGTCGTAACGTATATTTTCCATAGCTTATAGACCTACTGGCAGCTTGCTTTGCGCAAGAAGTGAAAGAAGTTGCGTCACGCTGGCATTGGTCATATCGGTCAGCGGTTGTGGATAGACACCCAAAGCCAACACTAACAACGCCAACGTGGCTAGAATCAAGAATTCGCGTTTATTGAGGTCTTTCAGTGCAGCCACATTGGCATTGGCAATCTCACCATAAAACACACGCTTAATCATCCATAGCGTATAAGCTGCGCCAAAAATGAGTGTGGTTGAAGCTAAAAATGCATACCAGAAGTTGGCTTGAATCGCCCCCAATATCACCATAAATTCACCGACGAAACCAGAGGTTGCCGGCAAACCACTGTTAGCCATCGCAAAGAACACAGCAAAGGCAGCAAACACTGGCATAGTATTAGCAACACCGCCGTAGGATTCTATTTGACGACTATGAACTCGGTCATAAAGCACACCCACACACAGGAACATGGCGGCCGAAATAAAGCCGTGCGATACCATTTGCACCACTGCGCCTTCTAAGCCTAAATTATTAAAGATAAAAAAGCCTAACGTCACAAAACCCATATGTGAAATTGAAGAGTAAGCAATCAGTTTCTTCATGTCTTTTTGCGCCAATGCTACTAGCGCAATATAGACAATCGCAATCAGCGACAACGTAATCATAAAACCAGATAAGTAATGCGCTGCATCGGGTGCAATCGGCATTGCAAATCGTAGAAAGCTATACCCACCAAGCTTTAATGCAATGGCTGCTAGCACCACTGACCCGCCAGTAGGGGCTTCAACGTGGGCATCTGGGAGCCAAGTATGGACAGGCCACATAGGCACTTTTACAGCGAAGGCTACAAAGAAAGCTAAAAAGATAAGTACTTGTGCAGTAAGTGGCAAAGGCAAGCGGTAATAATCCATCAGCTCAAAACTACCTGTTTTTAAATATAGGTAGATAAAGGCCACTAACATCAATAGTGAACCAAGCAAGGTATAGAGGAAGAA
>CAIRXI010000010.1 GCA_903882525.1 uncultured Pseudomonadota bacterium
CAGCGCCTAACAGCACTGCATCAGCTTCTTTGGCTAACTGCAATGTATCTGCAGGCAATGGGTCGCCTGAAGCTTCATAGCCAGCGCCACCAATAGGCGCTTCAGTCATCTCTAAATTAAGATTCAACGCATCTAATACTTTTACCGCTTGCGCTACGATTTCAGGACCGATGCCATCACCAGGTAATACTGCAATTTTCATGTACTGTCTTTCTTAGTTTTATAGATTCATCTTGAAAAACAAATACTGCCGCACATTTACTGCGGCAGCCGTTTTAATTTATTTAAATAACCATGGTTGCGCTAGTTGATGCTTTTGCTCAAATAGCTTTATTTTATCTTGCTGCTGCATGGTCAAGCCAATGTCATCCAACCCATTGATTAAGCAGTGCTTACGGAAGGCGTCTACTTCAAATGCATACACTTCACCACCTGGTGTCGTGACTGTTTGCGCCTCTAAATTAACATTGAGCTGATAGCCAACACTAGCACCAACCTGCGCAAACAACGTATCGACGATGCTTGGGCTTAAAATAATCGGCAACATGCCATTTTTGAAGCAATTATTGTAAAAAATATCAGCATAACTTGGTGCAATCACCACTTTAAAGCCATAGTCTTCAAGCGCCCATGGTGCATGTTCACGACTAGAGCCGCAGCCAAAATTTTCACGGGTTAACAGCACACTAGCGCCTTGATAACGAGATTGGTTTAGCACGAAATCTGGATTGATCTTGCGCTGACTATTATCCATACCAGGCTCACCATGGTCGAGATAGCGCCATTCATCAAAGGCGTTTGGGCCAAACCCAGCACGTTTAATGGATTTCAAAAATTGTTTAGGAATAATAGCATCCGTGTCCACATTGGCACGATCTAAGGGGACGACTAAACCATTAATTTGCTTAAAAGCTTGCATAGAGTGAGTGTACTTATCCGCTGAAAATTATTTGGTCGACTTTTGAATGGCTTCGCCACCCTTTTCTATATCTTTACCCATACCTTGGATGGTATTGCAGGCACTTAAGCTAAAACTCAGTGCCAATAAAATCAATAATGCTTTCATATTCTGCCCTTTAATTAAACGTTCTAACATCAACAAAATGACCGGCCAAAGCCGCGGCAGCGGCCATTTGAGGACTGACTAAATGGGTACGACCACCTTGACCCTGGCGTCCTTCAAAGTTTCGGTTTGAAGTAGAAGCACAGCGCTCACCTGCCTCTAAGCGATCAGCATTCATGGCTAGGCACATAGAACAACCCGGCTCACGCCATTCAAAACCTGCTGCAATAAAAATCTGGTCTAACCCTTCTGACTCAGCTTGTGCTTTCACTAGCCCTGAACCTGGCACTACTAAGGCTAATTTAATATTAGGAGCAATATGCTTACCTTTGGCTACCGCGGCCGCAGCACGCAAATCTTCTATACGTGAATTTGTGCAAGAACCGATAAATACCTTATCGATATGGATCGCATTGATTGCTGTATTGGCCTCTAAACCCATATAAGCATATGCACGTTCCCAGTCAGCACGTTGCACCTCATTTTTAGCCATATCCAAGCTTGGCACACGCCCATCAATGCCTACTACCATTTCTGGCGAGGTTCCCCAAGTAACCTGTGGTTGTATATCAGCAGCATTTAAAGAAACGATCGCGTCAAATTGAGCCTCAGGGTCTGAATGCAGGGTGCGCCAATAAGCGACAGCAGCTGACCATAACTCAGCTTTAGGTGAGAATGGACGATCTTTCACATAGTCAATGGTAGTGTCATCAACAGCGATCATGCCAGCGCGTGCGCCCGCCTCAATCGCCATATTACATAAGGTCATGCGGCCTTCCATGCTTAAACCACGAATCGCTGAACCGGCAAATTCAATGGCATATCCATTACCACCAGCAGTACCAATTTTACCGATAATGGCTAATGCCACATCTTTAGCGGTCACGCCCAAACCTAATTCACCCTCAACCAACACCTGCAAGGTTTTAGATCTCTTTTGCACCAAGCACTGGGTTGCCATCACATGTTCAACTTCAGAAGTGCCAATCCCATGCGCTAGGGCACCAAAAGCACCATGAGTACTCGTATGCGAGTCACCGCACACTACGGTCATACCAGGCAAAGTCGCACCTTGCTCAGGGCCAATCACGTGTACGATACCTTGACGGGCATCATTCATTTTAAATTCCGTCACACCATAGGTCGCACAGTTCTCATCCAAGGTTTGCACTTGCAAACGTGAGATTGGGTCACTAATACCAGCCACACCAGCACTTCTATCCGTAGTGGGCACATTATGATCAGGCACTGCTAATATCGATGCTGGGCGCCACAGCTTCCTATTGGCAAGCTTCAAGCCCTCAAAAGCCTGCGGACTTGTTACTTCATGCACTAGATGACGGTCAATATAAATGAGTGCAGTACCGTTTTCTTCATGTACCACGTGTGCATCAAATAGTTTTTCGTATAGGGTTTTTGCCATAATGCTCTTAATGGGTAGTTCGCTTAGTGGATAGTGTTCTTAATTAAACGCGACGCGCTTAATCTCTAAAGTTGCCGAACTGTAATGGGAAGTCGGTCACGCTCTTTTTAACAAAGGCAATCGCATCTTGTAGCAAATCTCGCTTAGCACCATTGATGCGTACAGTTTCACCTTGAATGCTGGCTTGCACTTTTAAGCCTGAGTCTTTAACAAGCTTCACAATGCGCTTCGCCAAATCTTGGTCTATGCCATCACGAATTTTTAGCTCTTGCTTAACCTTGTTGCCAGAGACTTTTTGCACATCTTTGTGCTCTAGACGCTTAGACGAGTCAGGCTCCTTCTTTTCCATGCCTGGCAATAAAATATCTTTAATTTGATCCAACTGAAAATCATTATCACCAAACAACGTGATCAGACTATCCTTCTCATTCAGCTCAACCTTGGCTGAAGAGCCCTTAAAATCATAACGATTGGTAATTTGCTTACCCGCAGTATCAATCGCATTTTTCAAAGCGACCATATCAACTTCTGAACTAATATCAAATGAAGGCATAGCGATCCTTTTCAGTCAAAACTTATTCATCCATGCAAATACAAACAAAGCAGCATAGAAAACCACTGGTGACCAGCAGCTTGTCTATGCTGTGACTAACATTTATTCAAAGTGGCAAACGTAATCTAAAGTTTCTAGTGTTTCGATATCAAAAGAAGATTTACCAGGTACGGTGAATTTTTCACCCGCACTGTAAGTTTTCCATGCTGCATCACCGTTAAGACGCACTTTACAAACACCGACGTTAATTTCCATCAACTCAGGTGCATCAGTATTAAAAGTCAGTAAACTTGGGAAAATAACGCCTATCGTGCTACGCGTACCATTAGGTAACATCACTGTGTGGCTGACGCACTTACCATCAAAATAGATATTAGCCTTCTTTTTTACGCTGACATTGTCAAATTGTGCCATTTTCTTGTGCTTTCTATAAAAATCGAACGTTCATTATCGCAGAAAAGCGACGTCTAACCAAGCTAGACGCGCTCATTAACAGGCTTGCTGACACTAATACAGATGTAAACCAAGATCGAACTTAAAAGCAAGCGCCTATGGGCGCGCATCACCCCAGCGCAAGTTGCAGCGATCGTCCCCTATATAATACGTCTCGCCACTACGATCAACACAATAATTAGGCGACACAATCATCTCAGAGAAAATCTCACCTTCGCTAATACGCGTGTAATCAAACAGCACTGAACGGATTACTTTGGCATTCTTACGAATATGTGAGCCATGTGAAATCCAACACGGGCCAATAATTTCAGCCCCAGCGTCAACCTGCGTACCTGATGCGATATAAACTGGACCTTCAATCTTGACATGATCCCAATCAATCCTAGTATTAAGGCCAACCCATACCCCTGGTTTTACTTCCGTACCAGGCATTTTCATGTAACTAATCTCACCGCGTAACACCCGTTGCAGGACTTCCCAGTAATCAGAAATGCGTCCGATATCAATCCAGTTATAGCGGCGATTCTGCGCGTAAAACGGCAGGCCTTTTTCTACTAACAAGGGAAATAATTGACTGCCTATATCAAATACGACACCTGGCGGAATAAGATCAATCACCTCTGGTTCAAAGAAATAAATACCGGTACTAGCCAAGTTAGATCGCGCTTCTTTTGGATTAGGTTTTTCCTGAAAAGACAGAACGCGGCCTTCAGCATCAGTCTCCACAATCCCATAATTACCAACCTCACTATCCGGTACTGGCATGGTGACAATACTGACCATCGCTTTCTTTTGCTTGTGTTCTAGTAGTGCAGCTCCGATATCAAGATCAATTAACGCATCACCACAAATGACAATCGTAGTTTGATCAAAGAAACCACCAAAATCTTGAATACGGCGCATACCGCCAGCTGAACCTAATGGTGATGGCTTAATTTCCCCATGGTCATAAACCCCCTCAAACGAGTAGCCAATATCAACACCCCATCGACTACCGTTGCTAAAATAATGTTCAATTTTTCGATGTGAGTGCGCCACATTAACCATAATTTCATGTACGCCATGGCGAGCTAAATGCTCAATCAGATACTCCATCACTGGTTTACCCAAAATTGGAATCATCGGCTTAGGCAAATCTTTAGTCAGCGGACGCACGCGCGTACCCTGCCCAGCAGCAAGGATCATGCCTTTTAATTTATTCATCATCTAAATTTCCTGTATTTTCCATGCCAGCTTGAACGGCATAGCTTAACAATCCGTGGGATTAAGCAACTACACAACGCCATTGTAATCTAATGCGAATTAACCTTATCCAAAAGCATGTTTAATCATATCACCATGATAGCTTGTTGCCACAATACGCCAACAATCACCGTAACTTTATGGGCTGAGATTATGGGAATAAGTCTGCAGGCTATATAATACAAGGGTTACAAAAAAATATTCTGCACGAAATCAGTCGTTACAATCCTGAAACCCAATAGCCCCCGTAGCTCAGTGGATAGAGCATCCCCCTCCTAAGGGGAGGGTCACACGTTCGATTCGTGTCGGGGGCACCAAAAATATCAACACCCTAACTAAGCAAATAAATATTTTTATTCATCCGCTAAGCACAGTCCATTAATTATTGTTACAATAATTACCATGAGCCAATCTAACGAAAAAAATACTAATAAAACGAATGTAAGCAAAATTTCGCCGCGTAAAAATCAACCTGGTGCTGGCCGCAAGGTCGGCTCAGGTAAATTTGGCGAGCCTACTGCTGTGCTACGTGTTCCAACCAGCCAATCACCAGTGATTAAGGACTTTCTAGCTGCCTACCAACGTAAAAAACTAATGGTTGATATTGATGCCATTAGCGCGTTTGAACTGCCAGCGTTACACGCGCAGTCTATTAAACTACCATTGTATTCATCCAAAGTATCGGCGGGATTCCCCTCTCCCGCAGAAGAG
The DNA here is from genome assembly GCA_903882525.1 of uncultured Pseudomonadota bacterium. Taxonomy (GTDB): domain Bacteria; phylum Pseudomonadota; class Gammaproteobacteria; order Burkholderiales; family Methylophilaceae; genus Methylotenera. The sequence goes on from CAIRXI010000010.1 coordinate 5,449, forward strand.
CATGTAGAGAAACGACTAGATCCTAGTGAGTTTTTAATTGACCAAAAGGACGCCACCTTTTTCGTCACCATTCAAGGTTACTCCATGATTGATGTCGGGCTGTTGCCAGGGGATAAAGCTGTAATCGACCGATCAAAACTGGCCTCGGTGGGTGATATCGTACTGGCCGTGGTGGATGGTGAATTCACCATTAAAACCTTAAGCCGTAGAGCCGATGGTACCCCTAGGTTATTACCCGCCAACTCAACTGGTGCTTACTCGCCTATAGAAATTACAGAAGAGATGAGTTTTGAAATTTGGGGCGTAGCCACCGGTTCTTTTAGACGTTTTAAGTAAAACGATGCGTAGCATCGCGCTCATTGATGTTAATAACTTCTATGTCTCTTGCGAGCGTGTATTTAACCCCAAGCTTGCAGCCAAACCTTTGGTGGTGCTTTCTAACAACGACGGTTGTGCGGTAGCAAGGAGCCACGAAGTTAAAGCACTCGGCATTGCGATGGGGACGCCTTGGTTTAAGCTTAAAGACTTAGTTAAAGAGCATGGAATTATTGGATTATCCAGTAACTACGCACTGTATGCCGATATGAGCAATCGGGTCATGTCAATCTTGCATGCGTTTAGTCCAAATCAAGAAGTGTATTCGATTGACGAGTCGTTCCTAGACCTTAGCGGCTTTGGGTCGCGAGATTTAATTCAATACGGTCAGCAGATGCGTAAGCGTATTTTAAAGTGGACAGGACTGCCCGTGTCTGTAGGCATTGCTTCAACCAAGACCTTATCCAAGCTGGCCAACCATTGCGCTAAAAAGCGCCCTGCTTTCAATGGTGTATGTAACTTCAACACCATGCCCGACTTAGAATTAGATGCTTTGCTCGCACAACTGGATGTGAGTGAAATTTGGGGTGTAGGTCGAAAACTTGCACCCCGATTGCAAGCCCTGGGTTTTAACAGTGTGCTTGACCTTAAGCGCGCAAATCCCCAACGCATACGTCAGCAATTTAGCGTGGTAATGGAAAAAACCATCCGTGAGCTTAATGGCACGGTGTGTATTGAGTTAGAGGAAATCAGCTCACCGAAACAGCAAATCATCAGCTCACGTAGCTTTGGTTATCCTGTGCGCGATTACAATAGTCTAGCTGAGTCAATCACGCTCTATGTATGTAGCGCCGCAGAAAAGCTACGCCGTCAACACTGCTTTTCTGGTTCTATTTACGTCTACATTCGTACCAGCCCATTTAAGCCAGATGACCCGTTTTATAGCAACGGCATGACTATTCCACTAACCTGCCCCACTGACGACAGCAGGCAATTGGTAAATGCGGCTCTTTGGGGTTTAAAACAAATATACAAACCTAACTACAACTACGCTAAGGCTGGCGTAATGCTCGGTGAGATTGTGTCAAAGCTAAGGGTTCAAACAGATTTATTTGGTGAGAGTGAAGCCTCACCCAAATCTGAGGCATTGATGGCTGCCATGGATGACATCAACCGCAAAATGGGGAAGGCGTCCATTAAGCTTGCGAGCGAAGGTTTTAAACGGCCATGGCATATGAAGCAAGGCAATAGAAGCCCCAGCTACACCACTTGTTGGGAAGATTTGCCTACCACCCAATAAAAAAACCGCTGTCAGGCGGCTTAATTAAAAATCACTGGCGGAAGAGGCGGGATTCGAACCCGCGTTAGGCTATTAGCCTAAACACGCTTTCCAGGCGTGCGACTTAAACCGCTCATCCACTCTTCCGAATTCGATACTCTGAAAACCGACGCATTATAGAACATTATTCCAAGCAAACCCAATCCTTAATTCCATTTCTAGTTAAAGGCGTGAGCTTTGCACGGGCTTAACCTGCAACTGAAATCAATGTGGTTTAAGCATGCCAATGAACAGCGTAAAATACTATTTTTTGTCTGCAGTCGCCTGAAGTTTTTCTTGCTCGGTTTGTAACTTCCATTCCGCATATTGCGCATCCGAACGTCCATGACTGCCATCACAATAAGGCATATGTAAACTGCGGCCACAGCCACACTTAGGGATAGACTCAACTACTACGCTATCTTGACTCATCTTATTACTCCTTGAATGTTGTAGAAACCTAGTGAGGCATAACGAGCACAACTGGCGTTTGCTATTCATTTGCGACTAGTCATTTTAACGTTAGCACCCCATAAACCATAATTAAATTTCCGCTTCCCATTACACTAAATATTACATGAACAGCGAAGTAGCCGATGAAAATTAAAATTCATCTTATTTTACCCGCAAGACAATAAATATATGATCAACTCATATACAAGACCCATGAAAAAAATGGAAATTATTGCTTGATTTGCGTCGTGCTAAGGGTTATTGTTTGGTTCGGGCTAGCGTTTACAATTTACTTACAAATCCCTTGCTACATATAGGGTATAGGAAACCAAACCAGCTTTTTAGCAACATGATAAAGCTCACGAATCAATCAGGTTTAACGAGCAGATAAACTACATTTACAATAGAAAAACTAGAGGAGTCAACATGAGTTTAGATCTACTAAAAGGCCTTGGCGTTAAAATACCTTATAAAGCCAAGTATGATAATTTTATCGGCGGCAAATGGGTTGCACCTGTTAAAGGTGAATATTTTGATGTCATTACACCCATTACAGGCAAACCTTATACTAAAGCAGCGCGTTCTAGCGAAGAAGATGTTGAACTTGCATTAGATGCAGCACATGCGGCAGCTGACAAATGGGGTCGTACGGCACCAGGCGAGCGCGCTAATTTGTTACTTAAAATAGCTGATCGCTTAGAAGCCAATCTTGAATTACTAGCGACTGCTGAAACTATCGACAACGGCAAGCCAATTCGTGAAACCATGAATGCTGATATTCCGCTGGCGATTGATCACTTCCGCTATTTCGCAGGCTGTATGCGTGCGCAAGAAGGTTCTTTAAGTGAAATCGATGAGACCATGGTGGCTTACCACTTCCATGAGCCTATTGGCGTTATTGGTCAAATTATTCCATGGAACTTCCCAATCCTAATGGCCGCTTGGAAACTAGCGCCTGCAGTGGTTGCTGGTAACTGCGTTGTCATGAAACCAGCTGAATTTACACCAATCAGCATCTTGATTTTAATGGAATTGATTGCTGATATCTTGCCACCAGGCGTAATCAACATTGTAAATGGTTACGGTCGTGAAGTCGGCGCACCGCTTGCTAACAGTCGCCGTATTGGCAAAATCGCCTTTACTGGTTCAACTGCAACGGGTCGTGTGATTGCACAAGCGGCTGCATCTAACTTAATTCCAGCTACTTTGGAATTAGGTGGCAAATCACCTAACATTTTCTTTGAAGATATTGCTGATGCTGACGATGACTTCTTTGATAAAGCAGTTGAAGGCTTGGTGTTATTTGCATTCAATCAAGGCGAGGTTTGTACTAGCCCATCACGTGCGTTAATCCAAGAGTCTGTTTATGACAAATTCATGGAACGTGTGTTGCCACGTGTTGCTGCTATTGTGCAAGGTAACCCTTTAGATCCAAACACTATGATTGGTGCGCAAGCATCACAAGACCAATTAAATAAAATTATGTCTTACATGGATATTGGTAAACAAGAAGGTGCTGAACTATTAATTGGCGGTCAACGTAATGTCTTAAGCGGCCCATTTGCTGAAGGTTATTATGTGCAACCTACCTTACTAAAAGGCAACAACAAAATGCGCGTGTTCCAAGAAGAAATTTTTGGCCCAGTATTAGCTGTTACAACCTTTAAAGATGAAGCAGACGCACTGGCGATTGCTAATGACACAGTATTTGGTCTAGGTTCTGGTGTTTGGTCGCGTAATGGTAGTCGCGCTTACCGTATGGGCCGTGGCATTAAAGCTGGTCGCGTATGGACTAACTGCTACCATGCCTACCCTGCGCATGCTGCATTTGGTGGTTATAAAGAGTCTGGTATTGGTCGTGAAACACATAAAATGATGTTAGATCACTACCAACAAACCAAAAACTTACTAGTAAGCTACAGCCCTAAAAAACTAGGCTTCTTCTAAGTGACTTATTTTAAGCAATAAGTGAAGCAAAAGGCGGCTATGCCGCCTTTTGCTTATACGCTAGATTTTTTTATTTGTTATAGGAGACATTTTTATGACCAAACGTCTTTCTGCAACCCCTGCCGCATTAGATTTAATACACAAGCTCTCAGCACAATTTGGCCCCATTGTATTTTTACAATCTGGAGGCTGCTGCGAAGGCAGTGGGCCTTTATGTATGCCAGCCAATGAATTTAAACCTAGTCCCTCTGATGTGATCTTAGGCGAACTAGATGGCGCTATTTTTTACATGGGTCATAGCCATTTCCAATTCTCAGAAAATACCCACACCATCCTAGACGCGGTATCGGGCTCTAGTGGATCATTTTCATTAGACTGCGGTACAGGCATGGCGTTTATTACACGCGGACGCTTATACAACGATGAAGAGTTACAGCAACTAGGCGAAATAAATAGATTTGGATATAACTAAGGACTAAAAAGCAGAAATTATTAATGCAACCCTTGCCAAAAGCTATTAAAAGGTTTGTGTGATTGTAGGGATCGCTGCAGTTACGGTCTTGATTGTGAAGGGGTAAATTGCCACAGTCTTTTGGTTTTCAGTTTCTACAGCAACACGCCATTCACCCTCTACAAGATTTTGCTTATAGGTATAGCCGCGAAATCCGTTATAACGACCACCTGCTAAAGAAAAACCAATAAGAGACTGGGTCTGCCATCCTAGTTGTTTGTTATACAACTGCCAGCGATGGTATAGCTTAGTATTTAGCCCAGGTGGAGCAAATACAGAGGACACGCAATAAACGCGCTGACCCGGCAATACTTCCAAATCGTTACTAGTTTTGCGCCAGAATACAAACCAAGCTGATGCTTGTTGCGTTAACTGAAAATCTCCGTTTACTTTAGTTAGTGCATAGGCCACGGCAATATCACGCTTAACCAAAGGCACAGGCGGGATCATATCAACGGTATAAGCCAGCATCAGCAGTAGTGCAATTATCCATACAGGTTTAATGCTACCAAAGTGATTTGGTGTATGTTTATAAAGGCTATGAGTGGCGGCAACACCCATGATGGTACTTAAGTAAAACCATATTGGATGAATGCTACCTATTAAAAAAGGTAAGGAAAAGTTAAATAACAGCATGGCACAAAAGCCAAACAAAGCCCAACTGAGGGTGAATCGCTTGTATTCACTTTCTAGATACTCGTTGCCCACTAGCAATACGCCTAATAGCAAGCACATTAACCACGCCAACCAATGACTGGCACTTTTAAAATACAAAATAAACAGTGAGCTGAGTAAATTTCCGTAGATAAACTGCAGCAAAAAATAGGGGAAGTGTGGCCAGTGTATGCGTGACTGTCGTATTCTCGTCCGCAACTTGCCTAGTATTGAAGATAAGTGGCTTGCGTCCGCATCAACGTAGCTAGGTCTACCGATGACATACAGAATGAATGCGGCAACGCTAAGATAAACACCAAAGATATACAAATCAAGCGCCGCAACATTTTTGCCTATGGTTAGCGCATCCCATAGAAAACCGCCAAAAAAGAAAATGGCAGGGAAGAAATCACCTAACTTTAATATATGTCTATAAAGCCGACTTTGCTTAAATTTCGCAATCACCATAATCAATAATTAAAGCAAGCTACCCATCAAAAAACCAATGACAATGCCCGTAATCAATGCGATGGTAATTGCACGATAGGTCAATACATCTTTAGAGTAACCGCGCTTGATCGCCACATAGGCCACTAGGTATCCAATTGCATTTAACAACCAGATAATGGATAGGCTAAGCACTTTTACCAGTAACGGGCCAATAAACGGAAGTAAAGTAATGATGCCCAATAACCAAGCTAAAAGGTGCGAGAATCCAGCAAACAACAATACCCCTGCTGTTACGGCTTTGGCATGCCAACCCAAATGCCAAGCAGAAAAAATCACTGCCAACAACACCAAGCTTAACGGCAGCATAATTTTCCAAGCACCACGCTTAGGGGGTTCTATGAGCGCATCTTGGTCAAAAATATCTGATTTTTTATTTGGATTGTCTGGATCAATCATTAAAACAACCTTAGATTATTGGTCACCAATGAATGTTGCATTAGCTAACTTCTGCAATGGCAATAATTTTCTTGGCTTTGGCCATGCTGGCAGAATAATCTGGCATTTGATCAAAACTAAGATATTTATAGATTTCAGCCACATTCTGCAATTTATTTCCTACCGTTTCCATATATTCAGCATAACTTGGGATGTGACCTAGCTTGGCACACACTGCGGCTAATTCGGCAGAACCTAAGTAAACACTTGCATCACGACCCATACGGTTATCAAAATTACGGGTACTGGTGGAGAATACAGTCGCTTTGTCCGCAACACGCGCCTGATTGCCCATGCACAGTGAACACCCTGGAATCTCCGTGCGCGCACCAGCCACACCAAAGACTGAATACACTCCCTCATTGCGCAATTGATCTTCATCCATCCGTGTAGGTGGTGCTATCCATAAACGGGTTGGAATATTGATAGAGCCTTCAAGCACTTTGGCAGCCGCGCGATAATGGCCAATATTAGTCATACAACTACCAATAAAAACTTCATCTACTTTATCGCCTGACACCGCTGATAACGGCTTAATGTCATCTGGATCATTCGGGCAAGCTAACAGTGGCTCTTTAATTTCATTGAGATCAATTTCAATGGTGTATGCATATTCTGCATCTGCATCTGGTGACAGCAATTCTGGTTTAGCTAACCATGCCTGCATACTCGCAATGCGGCGTTGTAACGAGCGTGCATCTTCATAGCCGTTATCAATCATATTTTGCATCAATACGATATTTGAAGTTAAGAACTCAATCACCGGTTCTTTATTTAACTTCACTGTACAGCCATTGGCTGATCGCTCAGCTGAAGCATCAGCAAATTCAAACGCCTGCTCCACTTTCAAGTCTGGCAAACCTTCAATTTCTAAAATGCGGCCATTAAATACATTTTTTTTGCCTTGCTTACCTACTGTAAGCTCGCCTTTTTGAATAGCGGCATAAGGAATGGCATTCACCAAATCCCGTAGCGTAATACCAGGCTGCATTGTGCCTGTGAATCGAACTAGAACTGATTCTGGCATATCAAGTGGCATTGCCCCCATGGCAGCAGCAAATGCAACTAATCCAGAACCAGCAGGAAAAGAAATGCCAATAGGGAAACGGGTATGTGAGTCTCCTCCGGTACCGACTGTATCAGGCAGAATTAGGCGGTTTAACCAAGAGTGAATCACACCGTCACCAGGACGTAAAGAAACACCACCGCGGCTCGACATAAATTCAGGCAAGCTATGTTGCAACTTAATATCAACTGGTTTTGGGTAAGCTGCAGTATGGCAAAAACTTTGCATCACCAAATCTGCACTAAAGCCCAAACAAGCGAGCTCTTTCAGCTCATCACGTGTCATGCCGCCAGTAGTATCTTGCGAACCTACCGTGGTCGCTTTTGGTTCACAGTAACTACCTGGTCGAACGCCAGTACCTTTAGGCAAACCACAAGCACGACCTACCATTTTTTGTGCCAAGGTATAACCTTTACCGGTGTCTTTAGGTGTCATTGACTTGATAAACATAGTGGACGGCGGCAAACCTAATGCTTGACGTGCATTAGCGGTTAATCCACGACCAATAATCAAGGAAATACGCCCTCCAGCACGCACTTCATCAGGCATCGTCAACGGTGCCAGATCAAAACTTGAAATCACATCTCCTGAAGCATTCAATATTTGTCCTGCGAACGGTTTGATCGTAATGACATCTCCGGTTTGCATCTTAGATACGTCGCACTGAATCGGTAGAGCTCCAGAATCTTCAGCCGTATTAAAGAAAATAGGCGCAATTTTACTACCTAGAATCACGCCACCAGTACGCTTATTTGGGATGTTAGGAAGATCATCTCCCATAAACCACTGCAGGGAGTTTATAGCAGACTTACGTGAAGATCCCGTACCAACCACATCACCCACGTAAGCCAAAGGCAAGCCCTTTTGCTTTAGGGTATCAATTAACTTTAAACCTTCAGGCATTTTACTGACCAACATCGCTTTGGCGTGCAATGGAATATCTGGACGGCTCCAAGCCTCTTGAGCTGGGCTTAAATCATCGGTATTGGTTTCACCATCGACTTTAAACACCACCACTTTAATTTCTTTCTCTAGTGCTGGCGCATTACTAAACCACTCGGCATTAGACCAAGATTCAATCAGTGCTTTAGCATGCACATTACCCGCTTTCATTTTTTCATCTACGTCATGAAATGCGTCAAACATTAAGATCGTATTTGACAGCGCTTTTACCGCCGCGACTGCCATCGTCGTATCAAGCAACGCAACCAATGCTTGCACGTTGTATCCACCTAGCATCGTACCGAGCAATTCCACAGCAAGATCTGCGTTAATTAATGGTGAATGTGCTTTACCTACAGCCAAATCAGATAAAAATGCAGCCTTTACGTAAGCGGCTTGATCTACGCCTGCTGGCGTGCGATTGCTAATTAAATTGAGTAAGTTCTCAGCTTCACCCACAGGTGGATTTTTTAGCAGACTGACCACTTCTGCCACTTGCTCGGCACTTAAAGGTAAAGGTGGTAAATTTTGGGTTGCACGTTCTTGAGCGTGCGCAGCATAGGCTTTTAGCATGGTTTAGGCGTCTTAAGTTTTATTGAATTGTTAATGTTCATTATACAAGCTGCACCTGTGGCTAACGCCCATGCAGCATAGTTTATCTAATTTAATTGCATTACTTTAGGTACAACTGTTTAGCAAATGACGTACTGCAGCTTTTGCCACTCGCCGAGGATTCCCACTTATCGAGAAGCTCTTTTTGGTAATCTCTGCCATGGATTTTTTCTAAATATGCACGCACTTCAAATATATCGGCATAGCCATTTTTATCGGTGTCCATCAATAGCACGTTATCTTCCACGCTAGGGCCAAGATACTCAGGCTCAATCAGATAAGACAATACTTCGTGTGCACTAGCCGATAGGCTTACGCTCAGTAAACTTGAAGCGAAAAGTACTCTTAAATTCAACATATCGCGGTCGCTTATGAAAATATCTATTCAATTTTCACTAATATTAATGCAAATAATGCGCGTTATAAAGCTGCTAAATCTCCGTAATCTCTATTTGAGAATGCCGCGCCAACTTTTCTGTCGCAATATTCGCTTTCCATAATGCCGGTCCAGTGTTGTGCACTGAAACACCCTTACAATCAACCGCAACTGTTACGGGCATATCTTGAACCGTAAACTCATATATCGCTTCCATGCCTAAGTCTGCAAAGGCCAACACTTCTGCTTTTTTAATCGCTTTACTCACCAAATAAGCGGCACCGCCAACTGCAGTCAAGTAAATTGATTTGTGCTTAGCAATTGCAGCTATCGTTTCATCACCACGCTCAGCCTTACCTACCATCCCCAGCAACCCAGTTTGGCTAAGCATCATTTCGGTAAAACCATCCATACGTGTAGCGGTCGTTGGTCCGGCAGGCCCTACAGCTTCATCACGCACTGGGTCTACTGGTCCTACGTAATAAATAAAGCGATTGTTAAAGTCTACTGGCAGCTTTTCACCCTTAGCTAGCATAGTCGCGATGCGCTTATGCGCGGCATCACGTCCAGTCAGCAACTTACCACTTAACAATAAAGTCTGTCCTGGCTGCCAAGCCTGTATATCAGCCCGTGTAATCGTATCCAAATTCACTCTTGGTGAATCAGCGCTAGGTGACCAATGCACCTTAGGCCAATCATCCAAATTTGGCGCGACTAACTCGGCAGCACCGCTACCATCTAATTCAAAGTGTACATGACGAGTTGCCGCGCAGTTAGGGATAATCGCTACCGGCAAACTGGCTGCATGGGTAGGATAATCCAAAATCTTCACATCAAGCACGGTGGCTAAACCGCCTAAACCTTGCGCACCTATCCCTAGCGCATTTACTTTTTCAAAAATCTCTAAGCGCAATTCCTCAATTCTACTCTTCGCACCTTGCGTTTTAAGTTCATGGATATCAATCGGCGCCATTAATGATTCTTTAGCGAGTAGCATGGCTTTTTCCGCACTGCCACCTATCCCGATACCCAGCATGCCTGGTGGGCACCAACCTGCACCCATTTTGGGCACAACGTCTAAAATCCAATCCACAATACTGTCATTCGGATTAAGCATCGCTAGCTTAGCTTTATTCTCAGAACCGCCTCCCTTTGCTGCAATACTTACATCTACTTTGTCACCTGCAACTAGAGAAACGTGCACGATTGCGGGTGTGTTATCTTTAGTATTAGCGCGCTTTCCAGCTGGGTCGTTCACAATAGACGCGCGTAATTTATTCTCAGGCAATTGGTAAGCTCGGCTAACACCCGCGTTCACCATTTGCACTACATCCATCAAAGCTGCACCTGATTTTGTATCCCAACGCACTTGCATACCGACTTTAACGAAAGCAACAACAATGCCAGTATCCTGACATAGCGGGCGTTTACCTTCAGCACATAATCTGGAGTTAGTTAAAATTTGTGCAATCGCATCCTTAGCTGCTGGCGACTGTTCTGCTTCATAGGCACGACCTAAGGCCTGTATATAGTCTACGGGATGGTAATAAGAAATATATTGCAAGGCATCAGCAATGCTTTGAATAAAGTCTTCTTGATGAACAGTGGTCAATGTAGCAGCCTATGATTTAAAAGAAGTGGAGTTTGTTTAGCGCGCGGACTTCGCGTAAGCCATTTTATTGTTAATATCTTTACGTAGGATTTTACCATTTTTAGTGCGTGGGAAATCTTTAGTCAGATACACGGTTTTAGGCGCTTTATAAGCCGCTAAATGTTGCTTACCAAAGCTTAACAACTCGTCGGCGGTCACCTCAGCATTAGGCTGCAAAATGACATAGGTCACAACCAATAGCTTGTCCTTTTCTAACTCTTCACCAACGGCAGCACAATCAGCCACGGCAGGATGTGATTTATAAACACGCTCGATTTCATAAGGCGATACACGGTAGCCGAAGCTTTTGATAATGTCATCTTTACGCCCCAAAAACCAAATATAACCATCGCTATCATAGCGGGCATAATCACCGGTAAAAAACCAGCCGTCATGTTTGTATTTGGCTGTTTCTTCATCAAGATTCCAGTAGCGCAAGAAGAGACCTGGGTCATTATCAGGCACACAGATCATGCCCTCTTCGCCGGTAGCCACTGGTTGTAAAGTTTCAGGATCTAATAATTGAATATCATGGCCAGGTTGCGGAAAGCCAGCTGAACCTGCGCGAATTGGGCGCGCAATGCTTTGCGATAAATAATAAGAAAACTCACTCATGCCGACTGCTTCATAAATATCTACGCCAAAACGGTCACGCCATTGCTGTAGCACTTCATCAGACAAATGCTCTCCAGCGCTCATGCAATGGCGTAGGGTTGGCACATCGGCCTGCAAGGCTTTGCTTTTTTGTATAATTTGTCGATAAATTGTCGGTACGCCAACAAAAATGGTGGCGCTATGCTTGGCAATCAAACGCGTCCAAGTATCGGCATCGTTTTTGCCCTCATGCACAATCACGGTTTTGCCTAAATATAGCGGATCCATGAGGCCTGAACCCAATACATAGGTCCAGTTGAACTTGCCTGAATGCATAATCCGATCTTGGCTATCGTTAGCAAAGTTAAACCAGTATTTAGACGCTGGCTCGCGACCGATTAAAGCGCGGTGTGCATGCAGAACCCCTTTGGGGTAGCCAGTTGTGCCTGACGTATAAACCAAATAAGCAGGATCATCGGCGGAAGTTAATTGCGCCGGCTCGCAATGATCAATAGCGGCTAAAACTGCATCTAAATCACATACATTCAAACTTGGATGTGCGCTCACTAACCCTTCGCCCGATAAGAATATATGCTTTAAATTTTTCAAGTCATGTAAATGATCTTGTAACTGTGGCCATGCCGCTTTATCTGTGACCAATACCGTAGCACTGGAGTCACGCGCTAAATAGGCAACTTCTTCAGGCGTTAATAACGTTGAAGTTGGCACTGCAATGGCACCGCGTTTCATCGCACCCAAAAAGGCTGTCGGATAATCAAGGCTATTGGGTAAGCGTATTAATACACGATCCCCTAAGGCCACATCTAGATTACGCAATAACTGGGCAAACTGGTCAGTACGTCTAGCTAACTGCTCAAAACTGATTTGCGCTGTACCTAGCACATCGTCTTCAACGATCATAGCAATCGTTTTTGCCACGGGTGTATTCAAATGCTGATCAGTACAAGCTACCCCTATATTGAAATGCTTAGGAACTTGCCATGTCCAAGGATCAAAAGGCTTAAATGTACTCATAGTAAAACTCCATATGGCCAGTTTTGACGTACCACTTGTGCTGGCAATAGCTCAAGTACATGTACGGCGAAATTCATATCTTCAGGGGTCAGCGCACGTAATGCATGTGCACGCAATAACGTTTGTAGCGCTTTACCAAACATAGGCGGATCTAACATTTCGCCTTCAAACTTAATCGCACCACCAAGTAAGGCGTCCGCTTCAATTGCCGCTTTTAAAATACGTACTTTCTGATTTACTTCTGTTGGTGAAGGCGTATAGGCGGTTTTACATAAATGGATATGTCCAGGATGAATAACCTGTTTTCCAGTCAAGCCCATGGCGGACTCCATACAAGCATGCTTATAAACTACGCGAGACTCGTTGTCGCCGTGCAAATCTAACCAACGCCTAACATCGTGTGGCTCTAAAAACTTTTCCGGCATAATGCTGCTACCAATCAAGGTTTCAACACCGCCAATCACGCCCTTACCGGCAATCCGCGCTTCAAACATGAGTTGATTCATATAGAACTGCAACTCATTAATCCAGTTTTCCGGTGTTATGTGGATGCCCATCGCTTTTGAAAAGTCATGGATACCAAACACTACATGCTTGACTGTGCTGTACTGCATGAGCTCCGGCGCTATTTTTAGTGATTTAGGATGCTCAATAATGGGCTGAATAGTAATGTTCGGATTGACCTCAATCAGAAAGCTAGATAAATCACGTACTTCAGCAGCGCCATAAGCCTCACCAGCTTTGGCTAACATCACTACATCAATACAATCTGCCAAATCACTGACCAACTGCATATCCAACTCATACTCTTCAGTACGGAATGAGTTAGCACGAATAGCAATCGTGACCTCTTTTTCATGTTTGAGTTTAGGCAGCTCTTGCCGCAATAAGTCACGGCTCATTTCTTTTTGTCGACAACCATCTTCCAAATCGAAAATGAGCGTATGTGCATTGGTATTATGAGCATGTCTTTTCATGCGAGCTGCTGCTTGCTCCATATCTTCATAGATACCAAGCGCAGGCGAATATTTCACCGGTGGGTAATATAGTTGTATGCCCGGCCAACTGTCACCCAACGCCGCATTGGCAGCTTGGTGGCGGACATGGCCGAAATTATTTTCACTGGTTTCTATATGTGCTTCGCTCATAGTATTAGTCTTTCCATGGTTGGCTTACATCAAGTCTTTTTTTTAAGTGGTTCTTAATTTTTCTAGCAACTGCTGTAAGGCTGGCGCTTTAAAAAACGTAGCTTCTTCTGGCCCAAGGTTTTTCAATTCTTTCCTTAATGTCACCACGTCTAACAACTCGTTGTCTGGATAATCTAACAATATATCAAACACCACCAACTCCTCGTTACTTAACTCAGCAAGATGATTTGCTGAAAAACGCTGTAATACAATATCTAACTCCAACAAACCACGACGGCACCGCCAACCCAGCCGTTTGACTTCAACTTCAGTCATGGTGTATTGCGTTACCATCTCAGTCATGCAGACTTTTAATGGCAATCTGTCTTTTCGTCGGCGCCTTGCTTTCAAGCGTTTTGCTTTGATTCGCTTCTTTAATTTTTAGATCTTTAATTCTAGCAATGGCTAAAGATGGATTTAGTTTTTTAGGGCAAACATCGACACAGTTCATAATGTTATGACAACGATATAATCGGTCAGGCGCTTCCAAGTTCTCTAAACGATCGTCTAAAGCCTGATCACGACTATCTACAATAAAACGATAGGCTTGTAATAAACCCGCTGGGCCTACAAACTTGTCTGGATTCCACCAGAATGATGGGCATGAAGTGGTACAAGCGCCGCACAAAATGCATTCATACAAACCATCTAATTTCGCGCGATCTTCCGGTGACTGTAAGCGCTCAGTTTCTGGGGGCTCGTCGTTGTTCACCAGAAAAGGATTAACCGAATTATAGTTTTCAAAAAACTGCGTCATATCAACGATTAAGTCACGAATAACCGGCAATCCTGGCATAGGGCGCAGAATAACTGGCTCTTCTAGATCAGCAAGCTTGGTAATGCAAGCCAAACCGTTTTTACCATTAATATTCATGCTGTCAGAACCACAAACGCCTTCACGACAAGACTTGCGAAGACTTAAGCTATCATCTAAGTCTTTAATCCGAAGTAAGGCATCAAGAAGCATTTGATCGCTGTCTTCCAAGACAACATCATAGTCTTGCATATATGGCTTTTTATCTTCATCAGGGTTATAACGATAAATAGAAAATTTCATGATTTTGGTGTCTTAATTAAATTAATAAACGCGTGCTTTTGGTTCAAATGATTCCACGGTCAGTGGTTGTAAACGCACCGGCTTGTATACCAATCGTTGATCTTGTTTGTAAATCAAAGAATGCTTCAACCAATTGACATCATCGCGTTCTGAGAAGTCTTCACGCGCGTGTGCGCCTCGACTTTCGGTACGGGCGTGCGCTGCATGCATTGTCGCCACGGCTACTTCCATCAGGTTATCCAACTCCAAGGCCTCTACCCGTGCAGTATTAAATACGGCGCTTTTATCTTTAATTTGAATCTCTTGTGCACGCTTAGCTACTGCATCAATCGCCTCTATACCGGATGCCAGTAAATCAGGGAATCTAAATACACCACAATGGGTTTGCATGGTTCTGCGCATATCTTCACCCACAGAGCTAACACTTTCTTTGTTTTTCGTATTTTCAATACGGGCAATACGCGCCAAGGTCATATCCGCCGCATCTGCTGGTAAGTCTTTATGCGCTTGATTCTGCGCAATTTCTAAAGCCATTTTCTCTCCAGCAGCTTTGCCAAACACCACCAAATCTAATAATGAGTTGGAACCTAATCGGTTTGCGCCATGCACAGACACGCAAGCACACTCACCTACTGCATATAAGCCATTCACTACTTTTTGGCCATCTGCCGTAGGCTCTACTACTTGGCCATCTAGATTCGTCGGAATGCCACCCATCATGTAATGCGCGGTTGGTACCACTGGGATTGGATCGTGAATCGGATCTACGTTAGCAAAGGTTTTAGCAATTTCACGGATACCTGGCAAACGCTTATTAATCAGATCTTCACCCAAATGATCTAGCTTTAAAAATACGGCATCTTTGTTTTTACCTGCACCGCGACCTGCTTTAATTTCAGTGGCAATGGCGCGCGAAATTACATCACGACTGGCTAGATCTTTAGCATTAGGTGCATAACGCTCCATAAAGCGTTCGCCTTCCCCATTCACTAGATAACCACCCTCACCACGGACCCCTTCCGTAATCAACACGCCAGCATGTAACACGCCGGTAGGATGAAACTGCCAGAACTCCATATCCTGTAATGGCAAACCTGCACGCGCTGCCATACCCAGACCATCACCCGTATTAATAAAAGCATTCGTACTGGCTTGAAAAATACGACCGGCACCACCGGTAGCGAGTAAGGTAGTTTTGGCTTGTAATACATGAATCTCGCCGGTTTCAATTTCCAACGCCAATACACCTAAGACATCACCTGCCGAATCACGAATTAAATCTAAGGCAAACCACTCCACAAAAAATTGGGTCTTGGCTTGAATGTTTCGCTGATATAGCGTGTGCAACATGGCATGACCAGTTCTATCAGCGACAGCACAGGTCCGTGAAATGGCTTTTTCGCCAAAATTTTGCGTCATACCGCCGAATGGGCGTTGGAATATTTTCCCGTTTTCTAAGCGGTCAAACGGCATACCAAAATGCTCAAGCTCAATAATTGCTTTAGCGGCGTTTTTGCACATAAATTCTATGGCATCTTGATCACCTAAAAAGTCTGATCCTTTAATGGTATCGTACATATGCCATAGCCACTTATCATCTGCAACATTCCCTAACGCTGCGGCAATGCCACCTTGCGCTGCAACCGTATGTGAGCGCGTAGGAAACACTTTGGATAACACCGCCACTTTTAAGCCGGAGTTCGCCAACTGCAATGAAGCGCGCAAACCTGCGCCACCACCACCGATGACTAATGCATCAAATTTTGCTGTTGCTAATGCCATTTCGATAAACCTTATATAAAAACACTATAAATTGCAGAGTAAAAGCGTGATCCAAACCAAGTAGACCCACAAGGCAAGCACCACCAATTTCAATAACACCATTCTAATTTTCACATTGGGCACATAATCTTTGAGAACATCGCGCACCCCTAACCAGGCATGGCTAGACAAGCTCAGCCAGAAAAACCAAGTGGCCAAACGCCACCACCATGGCTGTGAAAACGCTAACCAATCATCATAGCTACCAGGCGTTAATACCATGACACGGGCTAATAAAACGACGCTATAGATTGCCATCAGCAACCCAGTAAGTCTCTGTGTAAGCCAAGCACGCATGCCTGGGTAACGTTTAGTGAGTAAACTTAAAAGCATATCGTTAAAAAACCCAAGAGATGGCAAGTAGCAATGTCGCTAACCCACCTAAAACAAAAACCATTTTGCTGGTATAGCGTGCTTTGATTAAGGTCGTCGCCCAGTGCACATCCATCGCTAAATGGCGAATGCCCGCAAAAAAATGGTGAAAAAATGACCATGCCAAACCTAGAAGAATCAATTTAGCTAAAGGAGAGTGCATCAAATCTTGCACCAACTGAAACTTTGAAGCCGAGCTAATCGATAATTGAAAAGTCACTAACAACAATGGTAAAGCTAAAAATAAGGCACACCCAGTAACTCTATGCAAAATAGACACCAACGCATTAATTGGCATCCTAATCGTAAATAGATTCAGGTTTTTCGGCCGCATCTTTTTCGAATTAGTAGACTGTGCTTTACGATTACTATTCATCATTAATACTCGACTACTTGGCTTGCTGCAAGCGCGCAGCATCTGCCACTGCACCTGACACCACTTTCAGTAAGCGTGTATCAAATGGCTTAGGTATGATGTAATCCTTACCGAAGCTTAAGCTAGTTAAATGATAGGCCTTAAGTACTTCCGCGGGCACAGGTTGACGCGCCAACGCCGCTAAGGCCAGGGCAGCTGCAATCTGCATTTCATCCGTAATTTGCTTAGCCTTAGCATCAAGCGCACCGCGGAACAAATACGGGAAACACAACGCATTATTAACTTGATTTGGAAAATCAGAGCGTCCAGTCGCCATTAAAATATCATCGCGTACTGAATGCGCTAAGCTAGGATGAATTTCAGGGTCGGGATTAGCCAAAGCAAATACCACTGGATTAGGGGCCATTAACAATAATAATTCTGGTGCTAAGGTATTGGCTGCAGAAACTCCAACAAACACATCGGCATTTGGCATTACATCTGCCAGGGATTTCGCTGCAGTAGGTGCCACCGCTAAATGACGGTTATTGTCATGCAAATCCCTGCGCGCGGTATTCAACACACCGGATTTGTCAACCATAGTGATATTAGTTGCGCCCATTAGCTTAAGTAGGCGCGCACAAGAACAGCCTGCCGCACCGGCACCAAGAAATACAATTTTCGCAGAGGCTAAGGTTTTACCTTGAATCTCTAGAGCATTGGATAATGCTGCCGCAACAATCACCGCAGTACCATGCTGATCATCATGAAATACTGGAATGTCTAAGCGCTCACGTAATTCTTTTTCAATACGAAAGCAATGTGGCGCTGCAATATCCTCCAAATTGATGCCGCCAAAGGTTGGTGCGATATTTACCACTGTTTCAATAAAAGCTTCTACGCTAGGTGCAGTAATTTCAATATCAAAAACATCGATATCGGCAAAGCGTTTAAACAATATAGCCTTACCCTCCATGACTGGCTTACTTGCCAACGCACCCATGTTGCCTAAGCCTAGCACCGCAGTGCCATCAGTAATGACTGCAACTAAGTTACCTTTATTAGTATATTTATAGGCATTT
Organism: uncultured Pseudomonadota bacterium; assembly: GCA_903882525.1. Taxonomy (GTDB): domain Bacteria; phylum Pseudomonadota; class Gammaproteobacteria; order Burkholderiales; family Methylophilaceae; genus Methylotenera. The sequence continues at coordinate 23,742 of CAIRXI010000010.1, forward strand.
GCCGGATCGCGGTTAATCTCACGCACAGGCTCTGCTACACCAGGAGTGTAGGCCAAAGACAAATCTTCTTGAGTGGCACATGGCTTAGACGACTCTACTGAAAGCTTTCCTGGCTTAGGAAACTGGTGGTAATCCAATGCAGCTTGTTTTAAGTCCATAATTTCACTACCTTTTGTCATATTTTTGAATCATATATTTAGCTATCTAGAAAGATATTGCTGTTCAATATAGCCAATGCCCTACTCGAGCTCGTTCATGTAATGGTGATTATCAGTAATACATAAGCCTAATCGCCACTCCATGGGTTTATCACCATAAGTAAACGAAACGCGCTCTATGCTTAATAAAGGTTCTCCATTTTTCAATCCTAGTGCCGCTGCGACTTCACCGCTAGCCCCTACTGCTTTCAATCGTTCTTCTGCACGTATCATACGTATACCAAATTCAGATTCGTACATGCTGTACATAGACCCATTTTTCTCTTCTACCCGATTACCGCTTAAACCTTTAAATGGACTAGCTGGAACCACAATATGATCGTAAATTAACGGCCTTCCTGAAAAGGTTAACAGACGTTTAATTTCAATAATTGAAGCACCTGCTTTTAAATCTAGTATCTGCCCCATACGGACATCAGCCTTACCTTTAGTGCAGGAAATAAACTCATTTTTTAAAAATTCTTTTTGTCCGTCGATCGAAGTTAATCTTAAAAAACGTAGCTTCATGCCTTCTGCACTATGCGTTGCCACAAACGTCCCCTTACCTTGACGGCGGAGCAAAATGTGCTCGGTTGCAAGTGCATCAATGGCTTTACGTACCGTACCTTGGCTAACCTTATAACGACTTGCCAGTTCAATTTCGCTTGGAATCATATCGCCAGGGCCCCACTCACCCCCAATTAAGCTTTGCGTAAGCAAGACTTTAATCTGCTCATA
>CAIRXI010000011.1 GCA_903882525.1 uncultured Pseudomonadota bacterium
GCCATACTTTCAATTTAATGCATTGCATCCTCCTGCTAATTGGTTTGACTGCTGCTTATAGCGTATTTGCAGATGAGCCTGAGTATGAAGATACAACCGTCAGATTCCAAAGCACTTATATTTGGCAAAATCATCCCTCTTTTCAAGAAAAGTATCATGGGCAGAACAGCCTTAGCGCCAATCAAGAAAAAAGCTATACCGCCACCATTACTGGATTTTGGGGGTTTCGTCCTTGGCAAGGCGGAGAGTTATATCTCAATCCAGAGATAACGCAAGGCGTTCCTTTCTCAGGACTAAATGGGACCGGGGCTTTTACTAATGGAGAGCTTACACGCACGGCTGGTACCGAACCTAAACTTTACCGTCAAAGACTATTTTTACGTCAGACTGTGAATCTTGGTGGTGGTGTGGAAAAAATTGAGGCTGGTCTCAATCAGATGGCTGGTAACGTAGATAAAGATCGTTGGGTACTGACCGTTGGCAATTTCTCAAGCTTAGATGTGTTTGATGGAAATGCTTACGCTAAAGACCCACGTGTCCAATTCATGAATGCCGGATTTATGGCCCCACTTGCCTATGACTATGCAGCGGATGCACGTGGCTTTGGTTTTGGTTTTACGAGTGAGTGGTATCAAGACGACTGGGTATATCGCATTGGCCGTATGACAGGCCCTAAAGACCCTAATATGTTACCCACGGATTTTAGAATTTTTAAATACTACGGCGACCAAGCAGAAGTTGAGCATGCACACACGCTATTCGGCCAGCCTGGCAAAGTGAGGCTGTTAGGTTGGCGAAACCGCGCTAGGCTTGCGAGCTTCCAGGATGCGTTGGACTTCCACATCGCTAACCCAAGCAGTGATGCTCAAGCTATCTTTGCAGTGCGTAGTAGCGATAAGATTAAATATGGCGTTGGCGTTAATGTTGAACAAGCCATTAGTAGTGATGTAGGATTTTTTCTAAGAGCTATGCAAGCCGACGGGCACACAGAAACGCTTGCATTTACAGAAACGGATGCTTCACTTGGCACGGGCTTCTCAATCAAAGGGGTATCTTGGCAACGGCCAAAAGACACACTGGGGTTAGGCTATATCCGTAACACCCTTTCTGATGAACGCAGACGTTATTTAGAGGCTGGAGGCATTTCTTTCTTCCTTGGAGATTCAAAACTCAACTATCATCCAGAGCAAGTGTTTGAAGCCTATTATAGTGCAAATGTTTGGAAGGATTTATATGTTACGGCGGATTATCAACGGATGTTAAACCCTGGGTATAACAGTGATCGAGGACCCGTTAATTTTGGAGCACTACGCTTTCATGTTGAATTCTAGCGCCAAGCCTATGATGAGCGTAGTTTTTGCTAAACAATCTTACATGGAATTAATGCATCTTCATCAAAGCGATATACAGCACATAAACGATGATAGCCGTCAGCAATGATCACGTTGCCGTTGGCTTGATCTCTGACCAAGAGTAGTGGTGAAATTGCGTCGCCTGTTTTTATTTTTCTAGCATCTTTCCTTACATGGGAATTACTGATTCCTAGTAGGGATAAATTAGACGCTCGGAACAAGTCTTTAGCTTTAAAATTAGATGTGGCGATAGATTTTAATTTATCTATGAAAGCTTCAACTACATTGCTTTCATAGATGAGGCTTAAATAAGACGCTGCCGCAGGGTAGTCATGCTCCTCGGGCAGATCTAGCCACTTAATTTCTTGTTTATTTTGCTTGGCCATGGCTAACTCTCCGCATAAATTTATTATGTACAGTTGGTGCGACTAACCAATAATTACCGAGTTATTTCTTTGGCTCACTTTTGATTTTAGCCATCTTCTCACGCCACTCGTTGAGATTTTCTTCCTCAAGTTCCAACTGCAGTGCTAATGCATCCTCTAAACTCAACTTTTCCTTATCTAAGCGCTTTGGCAGTTTTCCGCTCATCCTTGATAGTAGGCGCTCGGCTTCTGTTGGGCTTAACAATTTAGCTTTATCTTTATACTCTTCACTAGCTACTTTATTAGACATGATTTTTACGACTCTGCTTTATTTTAAAAATAATGTAAAGCGTCATTCTAAGAAGTAGTGCGTGAAGTATGTGTGAAATTTTTGTGACATTAGGCAGACTTCACGCGAGGTAGAATCATCAGAACATTTGCTGTGAGCGCTTTTTCGTGAATCTGCTGACCATTTTAAAAGGGATATTGAGTCAATGTTATTTTGCTTCTATAAAAGCATTGCTAAGATCCCCAGTTGCAGCCCTAACACCCTGAATGGGTTCAAGGGTGAATCGTTGCGTGATTAGTTTCAGTATAGAAGTTGTATCGTAGTAAGAATGGTCAACGTAATTAGTTTTAGAAAATGGGGAGATAATAATTGTCGGAATTCTCGAACCAGGACCCCATCGATCTCCTTTAGGGGGAGCGACATGGTCCCAATACCCACCATTTTCATCATAAGTCACAATGATTGCCATTTTCTGCCATTGACGACTGTTTTTCAGGCTAGTAACAAGTTCAGCGATATGCGCATCTCCCGACATGACATCTGTATATCCTGGATGCTGATTTAAATTACCCTGCGGTTTGTAGAACACAACAGGAGGTAATGTACCTGCTTGAATATCTTTTTGTAAGTCGGTGTAATCTTTCAGATGAAGTTGCCGCTCCTTTCTGCCATCCTCTGTCGCTGGGTTAAATCGACTAAAATAATTGAATGGCTGATGGTGCGCTTGAAAGTTGGTTTTCTTAATATTGTAGATGACGTCTCGGTTTTCGGTAGCTTCATGCCAACCACCTGCGTACCAAGCCCAATTAACACCTTTGGCACTTAAGGTGTCACCTATGGTCTTCATTACCATTGAATTTTGCGGTGGTAATGGGTTTTGATCAGGGTCAGCTAACGTTTTATCCGCGTTTTTGTGAGGAGATATCCCACTAGGTTGATACGATGATTGTAGTGTATTGACTGCATAATAGTCTGAGGTCAAAGGCTTGTCCGCCATATAAATGGGCTTGCCTAACAAAGCACTACGTGGAGAGTTTTTATCTACTATCAACGTTATTCCATTGTCATCCACTTTACTTAATAGTGCTTCTGGCGCATTGGGATATTTAGGTGTGCAGGCACAAACAAGCCAAAAGTGATTTAAAAACGAACCCCCAAAAGCGCCCATAAAGAAGTTGTCAGCAAGTGTATATTGCTGTGCCAATTGCCACATTTTCATAGGCGCACCATTGTAATAACCCATCGCCAAACCACCTGCATCAGACCAGGCTGCAAACATGTTATTTTTACCACCATTAATTTGCATTTGATTATTAAAGAATCGATGTACTAAATCTGGTGTAGGGGAATTCATACCAAGCTCATCTGGCAGTGCGCCTGGTGCTCCGTCAATTTTAAAGGGGGTGTTTGGTAGCTGAGATACAAAAAATAACTTTTCTCTTGCTTGCGTGCCTTGAGCATTCGATACGGATGGAAGAGTGATTAATCTACTAAATCCATCTCTGTCAACTTGTTGATAGTTAGCTAAGTTGGTATCAGTGCCATCCGCATTTTTAAAGATGCCATTTGCACCAGGAAATAATCCATACAGATTGTCAAAACTTCTATTTTCTGCATAAATAATAACGATGGTTTCAATTTGACTGAGGCGTGCATCACCTAACTTCTCAGCACTTACTAGACTACTGCAAACAGAAAGCAATAGGACTCCAACTGACAATATGCTTGTTCTGACAAGATTGTAGGGAATATGTTTTTGCATTTTTATTACGAAGTCTTTATTTATTGAATATGCATGATAATTATCTGATTATTAGCCAACTAAAAACAAGCATATACCAATATTTATTTACATCTACCCAGCAATCAATGACGAAAAAATAGGGTGCTTATGAGGCACCCTTAAAAGGAGATGAAACATTTAAACTATCGAATAGTCACAAATATACCATCTTGATATGACAATAATAAGACAAATTAACATTAATTATATTAATAAACTAAGCCAAAAATATCCGCCTCTGCTGCCAACCAATCACCCATTTCATTGCCAGGTGCAAAGTTTCTATGCTCTGCAATAAAATAAGCTGCTTTCGAAACAAGTTCTTGGTGATGCGCTAAATCAATTGCATATTGAACTTGGCCCGGAGCCTCATGAGCTCCTTCTGCGTGATCGGATACATCCAAAATTTTCACACTACTTAACACTATCTTCTTAGCCATAACTGTCTCCTCTAAATTCACTTTTTATGGGTGATCGAAGTTATAACTATCCTTGTTACCTATGACATTAATAAGAAAGTTAAATGAAGATAAAACTGTTTGGAATACATGGGGTGGTGTTAATGCTTACCTCTAATTTGAGCCATCTTTCTTCGCCAGTCCTGAAGCCTCTCTTCATCAATACGCAACTTCTCATCAACGTCTTCTTGATTCAAATAAGCACGTGCATCTGGATGACCGACTGACGGCCACAGTGAATTAATAAACAAATCATTTAATTTTTTTGTTGGATTGTATCGTAAAGGGGTGACCATCTCATGCTCTCCATTTTTACAGACTAATGTAAAGTATTAACAACATTGGTTTATTGTGTGCTTCTAATAGATTAGAGGCTTGACCTGCATCAATGAAGGTCCGATGAATTTTAGGGAAGTTTAATACCCCCCCCAGAGCACTTTAAAGACTTTAGGGCCTTGATTTCACAAAGTTGATTGGACACTTTGGACCAGTAGCGTAAGTTGGCGTTTAATTTCAACTACCAAGACATAGATTTACCGAATGACCATTTTCTATGATAAATTCTAACAAATTCGGTTTTCATAATACAACCATCAACTATGCAAGATTGATTTTGCCACTATTAATTTGGGTGGCTCATAGCTAGATGAAATTCATTAACATCAATTAACGGTTAAACATCACATGCTTTTTAGGCGTTCACTTTTACACGAACTCATAATCACTGCAGCTGGCGCGCTTCTGATTCTCTTAGGCATTGTGATTGCACAGCGCGCTGGTTATCTTTTGCAACTCGCTGCAAATGGTGCTATACCGAACGATGCGATTACAACCATGTTGGGTTTTAATATGGTTAAGTTTATGCCAATGCTGTTATCTCTCACCTTGTTTCTATCAATACTGATGACATTGTCACGATGGTATCGAGATTCGGAAATGGTCGTTTGGTTTAGTTCAGGGCTAAGTATCACTAGCTGGATAAGGCCAATACTATCCTTTGCAATGCCTATCATTATATTTATATTAATTCTTAGTTTATTTGTAATGCCTTGGGCAACCAGTAAAGGTGAGGACTACAAAGCACAGCTTGAAAGTCGTGATGAACTTTCAGCTATTAGCCCCGGTACATTTAAAGAGTCATCCAATGCAGAGCGTGTATATTTTATCGAAAGTTTTGATGCGCTTGGTGAAAACGTTAAAAATATCTTTGTCCAATCGATGCATCAACAGAAGTTAGGCATTATCGTTGCCGCAAAGGGCAGTCGTTATGTTGAGGAAAATGGGGATAAATTTTTATTGATGAAAAGTGGGACCCGCTATCAGGGGACGCGTGATACCTCTGAATTTTCCACCACATCCTTTGATAAATATGCTCTTCGAGTAGAGGCTGCCGAAGTGAAGCAAAAGCCAATACAAACCATCTCTAAATCAAGTAAGGAGTTATTCGAGAATAGGAACAACGCGAATAATGCAGAATTACAGTGGCGATTTGCCATTCCTATCTCAGCCCTGATACTGGCATTCCTTGCAATCCCGCTAAGTGCTTCAGACCCACGCTCCGGACGCTCAATCAACTTCGTGTTAGCACTTGTTATTTATATTATTTATAACAATATGCTGAGCATTATGCAGGCTTGGGTTGCACAAGGGAAATTAAATGCGTCCATTGGCCTTTGGCCTGTGCATTTCCTTTTTTCAATGATGGCATTGTACCTATTTTATAGGCGTGCGCACCAACTACCAATGATCCCCAAAATCCTGACAACAAACTGGTTTAATATTTCTAAAAAATCGTGAAACACAGCCTAAATGAAATTTATACTTAATGGCTTAAATACAACCGATAACTTCCAGCATCACCAATCACTGTTAGCCTATTAAGTTCATTATCGATTCGACTTAACTGTGACTGCTTGATGGCAAGATAAATTTGACTTGTTTTTGATAAGTCATTTACTTCTTGGACAGTATTAGCTTCTATTGCTTTACCGTCTGTATAAAACATTGATGAAAATGGTTTGTCACTCAAAAAGACTATGGGTTTAGCGTTGTGCTGCGCTTTATATAAAGCAACCACCCCTTTTGCTGATCTTGAATCTGCTTTATGGTCTAAAGTTAAAGCCATGAGCGCCCACACCGTAGCAATAGCACTTAAACTAACCCCACATAATAGTGCACTTTTCGCAAATGACACTTTCACTTCGCCTAAATAAAGCGCTAGCAATAATGCGAGAGGCGGTAAGCCTGGCAATACGTATGTCCACAAAGTATTGCCAGACATTGTAAAAAAGATACAAGGCGCTAAGCCTGTCAGTAACAAGTAAACTTTGAACTGCTTGTCTTCCGTTGTATTCTTTACGCTATTTTTATTATATTTAGTCATCCATATGGTAATTGGAAGAATCAAAGACCAAGGCAGACTAGCCACAATAAGATACAGCCAAATGGAGCCACGTGGTCTTGCGTGCGCGCTGCCATATAAATCACCTTTCCAGCCAGAAATGGTAAAGCGTTGCCAATGCTCCCCCACAAAAAAATAGTGCAAAAAGCCAGGTGTATGCTTTTCCGCTGATAAATACCAAGGCAAGCTGATTAGAATCGCTAAAATACAACCTAGAATCCAAGGGAGTCCTTTCCAAGTTTCTTTAATTGATCCTGTTAGCAGTGTCCATAAACCAATTGGGATAAAAACCAACACCCAGCCTACTGGGCCTTTGGCATACAACATGATGCTTAAGCCGATAAAAAATAACCACTGCTCACGTTTCCTATTGGCCTCTGCACCTCGCAGACTAAGCCAGAAAGATCTTAGGGATAATGTACTGCCTATACAAAGAGCGATATCTGTTGTGACCGCGCCAGATAATAAGATATATAGAAAAGATGTGCTTAATATAGCTACAACATAAAATGGATTAATGAGACTTCGCTTTGCCCAGTCGTAACAAATAAATACGATGGTTAATGCTGCAAGAAATTGTGGGAAACGTACAGCAAATTCATTAATGCCAAATACCTTTATACCTAGGGCTGACATCCAAAATGATAGGGGTGGCTTACCCCAAAATGGAACTCCAACATCAAACCATGGGGTTATCCAGTCATTCATTTCTGCCATTTTTCTGGCCATTTCACCATAGCGACCTTCAGTCGTATCCATCAATGGGTAAAGTGCTAGAGAGATAACCCTTAAGAATATGAGCCCAGTAAGTATGTAAAGTGTTGATTTTCCGAGCGCTATTTCAGCTTTATTCCAGAACCTATAAAAGAAATTCAAACTTTATACTCCGTAGGTAGACTTACTTAGCCCAATTTTGATTGGGCATTTTTTAGATTTTTATTTTAAAAGTTATGTGTTGCATTAGTATTAATTGATGCTATTTTACACGTAACTAGGCGTTTCAGATTAAAGGTGTAAAGTGATTAGAACCAGTGATTGCTATGGGGAGCTTGTACTTCGTCTCTTTCTTAAATGTTGGTCATAACAAATATCCGCATAAATGGAATTATGCTGGCATATGCATCAGATTCACAACAGCGTTGTATGCCAAGTTATAAATACATGAATACTGACACCTAATGAGCGGGTGATTTGTGCGATACTTCAGAACAGTTATTATTTAGCAGCAAAATA
>CAIRXI010000012.1 GCA_903882525.1 uncultured Pseudomonadota bacterium
ACGATTACATTCGATGAAGCAATCATTAAAAACCTAAAAGTGATGGATGCGACAGCACTCACTTTGTGCCGAGATCAAAAGCTTCCAATCGTAGTATTTAGCATCTTTAAGCAAGGTGCGTTAAAAAAGGTGATCATGGGCGAGGATGAAGGCACTATGGTGACACCTTAAGATTATGTCTATCTCGATAGACCGAACCATATCAGTAAATAACAGACTTAGTTGGAGAAGCAAATGTTAGACGATATTAAGAAAACAGTAGAACAGAAAATGCAAAAGTCATTGGAGTCATTGCAAAATGATTTAGCCAAGATTCGCACTGGACGAGCGCATGTGGGCTTGTTGGATCATGTGATGGTGGAATATTACGGCGCCATGGTTTCAGTGAGTCAAGTCGCCAATATCAACTTAGGTGACTCACGTACGATTAATGTGCAGCCCTATGAAAAGCCAATGGTAGGCAAGGTTGAAAAGGCCATTCGTGATGCTGATTTAGGCCTAAATCCAGCCACTAATGGGGATTTAATTCGAGTGCCGATGCCGATGCTCACTGAAGAGCGTAGACGGGATTTAACTAAAATTGTACGTTCAGAAGCAGAGGGTGCAAAAGTCGCCATTCGTAATGTGCGTAGAGATGCTAATGACACACTGAAGAAGTTAATTAAAGACAAAGAAATTTCCGAAGATGATGAACGTCGTGCGCAAGATGATGTTCAAAAATCCACGGATAAAGCGGTTGCTGAAGTTGATAGAATGCTAAATGCTAAAGAAGTTGAATTGATGGCAGTTTAGCAACTTTTTAATCATACTTATCTTGGTAAACTTCCCCCTGTATCGTACTCTAATCAACCAGTCTCGGCTTGCTTGCATGTCTATTCTTGGCATAGGCGATTAGCATGAAGTTTTTTAGTAGCGCTACGCAAAGTGTGCCTGTAATTGCTGAAATTCCTCAGCATATTGCCGTGATTATGGACGGTAATGGCCGTTGGGCACGCAAACGCTTTTTGCCTAGAGTAGCTGGGCATAAGGTGGGCGTTGATACGGTGCGTGACTTAGTGAAGCACTGCATTAATCTTAAAGTTGATTATTTAACTTTATTTGCATTTAGCAGCGAAAACTGGCGTCGGCCTAGTGAAGAAGTCTCATTCTTAATGGGCTTATTCATGGATGCGCTAAAGCGCGAAGTGGTTAAGTTGCATCAAAACAATATTAGGCTCTTATTAATTGGCGATCGCAGTCGCTTTGATGTGGCGCTGATTGCCAAGATCGAAGAGTCAGAGCAACTCACAGCGAAGAATACCGGCCTTACCTTAACGATTGCTGCTAACTATGGTGGTCGATGGGATGTATTGCAGGCAGTCAATAAAATGCAATTGTCGGCGCCAGAGTTAGCCGGTAATTTTAGTGAAGCGCATTTAACGCCTTATTTGTCGATGCACTATGCGCCTGAACCAGACTTATTTATTCGTACTGGTGGAGAAAAACGTATTAGTAATTTTCTGTTATGGCAGCTAGCTTATACCGAACTTTATTTCACAGACACCTTATGGCCTGATTTCAATGAGGCTGCTTTTAATCTGGCTATTGACTCATACCAACAACGTGAACGTAGGTTTGGTCGTACCAGTGAGCAGTTAAGTGAAGTCAATGATTAATGTTCCCATATTCCTCGTTCACCCTTTAGGCCAATAACTCGTCATGCTTAGAACTAGAGTCATTACCGCCATATTTCTTGTGATTGGCTTTTTAACGGCCTTGTATTTGGCATCCGATCTCACTTGGGCATTGCTAAGTCTTAGCGTGACTTTAATTGGGGTATGGGAATGGTCAAAGCTAATTGCCCTGAACACCTGGCAAATGCGTCTAATGCTTTTGATTGGATTAGCGATTGGCTTATTGTTCATATTCAGCCCTAATTTATCCATTTCGCCATTTTATAATGTTGTTAAGTTAGTGTTAATGGCTATGGCGAGCCTATTCTGGCTAATTGTAGCGCCATTTTTCTTATGGTCCGGCATAAAAGTTAATTACAAATGGTGGATGGCAGCATTGGGGTTGTTATTGCTATTGGCTACTTGGCTGGCGTTGGTTGGCTTGCACCACATTAGCCCTTGGGTGTTGTTGAGCGTACTGGCTACGGTTTGGATAGCCGACAGTGCGGCGTACTTTGCTGGCAAACGTTTTGGCCGCAATAAGCTTGCGCCGTCAATTAGCCCAGGGAAGACTTGGGAAGGAGTTGCTGGCGCCATTCTAGCGGTCAGCGTTTATGGGTATATTCTTTGCTACAGTTTTAATCTAAGTGTATGGCTCATTGTTGGTATGGCGTTATTAGTAGTGTTAAGTGTCATGGGCGACTTGTTTGAATCATTACTTAAGCGTCAAGCTGGGGTCAAAGACAGCAGCCAACTATTGCCGGGGCATGGTGGTGTGCTTGACCGCATTGACGGCTTAATCCCGACGTTAGTCTTGACCTTTTTTGTGTATTTGTTTTCGCCATTTTGTGAAGTGATCAGCGCATGCTTAAGTCTGTAAATCCTGTGCTAGCAAAAAATGTAAGCGTACTGGGTGCAACTGGCACTATTGGATTGCATACGCTTGATGTAATCACGCAACACCCCAATCGTTTTAAAGTATTTGCCTTAACCGCCAACACTAACGTTAAAGGTCTGTTTGCCTTATGTGTCAGCTATGCGCCGCGCTATGCTGTAATGCTTCATGCTACCGCCGCAAATGAGTTGGCAACGCAACTTAAAGCCATAGGCTCTAGTACTGTCGTTTTACACGGTGAAGAGTCGCTGTGCTATGTTGCTTCGCATGAAGAGGTGGATACGGTCATGGCTGCTATTGTTGGTGCCGCAGGCCTGCACCCAGCGATGGCGGCAGCTAAAGCAGGTAAGCGTATTTTGCTCGCCAATAAAGAAACTTTAGTGATGGCTGGCAACTTGTTTATGCAAGCGGTAAGTGATGGTGGCGCCACACTTCTTCCTATTGATAGTGAGCATAACGCCATATTCCAAGTCATGCCAAGGCAGCGCAGTGAGCAATTGTCCCAAATAGGCGTCAAGCGCGTAATTCTGACTGCATCAGGCGGACCTTTTCGCAATGCCAGTCTTGATGAATTAAAAGCGGTGACACGCGCACAAGCTCTTAATCATCCTAATTGGGTAATGGGCCCCAAGATTACGGTGGACTCAGCTTCACTGATGAATAAAGGCTTAGAAGTCATCGAGGCGCATTGGCTGTTTAATGCATTGCCTAATCAGATTGATGTCGTGGTGCATCCACAAAGCGTCATTCACTCCATGGTTGAATACATTGATGGGAGTGTGCTTGCGCAGCTTGGTAATCCCGATATGCGCACCCCGATTGCTTATGGCTTAGGTTATCCAGAGCGATTAAGTAGCGGTGTGAGTAGTTTAGATTTACTAACTACTTCACGATTAGATTTTAGCGCCCCTGACCTTGAGCGTTTCCCGTGTCTTCGTATTGCCTATGATGCTTTAAATCTTGGTGGCACGGCGCCAGCTATATTGAATGCAGCCAATGAAGTTGCAGTTGCGGCGTTCTTAGCTGAGCAAATAGGTTTTATGGACATCCCTTGCATGATAGAAACTGTATTATTAGCCGCTAGCATTGAGCAGGTAGAGTCTATTGCGCAATTAGTGGCAGTAGACGCTATGGCGAGGCAGCATGCGTCTGATTGGTTAAGCGTTCATGCTTAAACTGGATCTCAGTAGCCTATGCTAGATATTCTGATCACTCCAATTAGCTTTATATTCACATTGGGCTTATTGGTCACTGTACATGAGTATGGGCATTATCAGGTGGCAAAGTGGTGTGGCGTAAAAGTATTGAAGTTTTCAATTGGTTTTGGCAAGCCGCTATGGCGAAAAAAATTTGGCCTTGACCAGACTGAATTTGTATTCGCAGCCATTCCGCTAGGCGGCTATGTCAAAATGCTTGATGAGAGAGAGCCTAATCAAGCTGCTGCCGCAGCATTGACTGAACAAGAGTTAGCTAGAGCCTTTAATCGGCAGTCTGCACAAAAGCGTATCGCTATTGTATTGGCTGGTCCCGTAGCCAATTTACTCCTGGCGATTGCCTTGTACTTTCTATTATTCATGCTTGGCGTGGTAGGTATGAAGCCGTTGCTAGGCAAGTTGGATGCACATACGCCAGCTGCAATGGCTCATATGAGCATGGGTGAAACGATACAAAAAGTGGACGGAAAAACGGTGGTTAATTGGCAAGATGCCCGCTGGTTACTATTAAATGCAGTACTTAAGAAGAATTCCCACGCGGAAATTCAAACGATTGATGCCCAGCAAAAAATTCATCAACATCAATTGGATTTAAGCCAAGTCAATCAGGATGACTATCAGCACGATATTTTAGATCAGTTAGGATTGGCGGCCTATCAAAGCAAAGCACCGCCTTTAATTGGTGAAGTAATTAAAAAAGGCCGTGCAGAGGCTGCCGGCTTAAAGATAAATGATTTAGTCCTCAGTATTAACCATCAACCCGTCACAATTTGGGAAAACTTTGTAGAAGAAATCAGACGCCAGCCCAACGTATCGGTTGAAGTGACCGTTTTACGAGCGCGTGAAGTTGTTGCACTTAATATTACGCCAGAAGCGACGGATGAGGGGGGTAAAACAGTAGGTCGCATTGGCGTTGGACTTAAGCTGTCGCAAGCAGATTTAGATAAAATCTTCGTCACAACGCATTATTCTGCTTGGGAGTCTTTACTAAAAGCGACAAAAAAAACCTGGGATACCTCAATTTTTAGCTTAAAAATGTTAGGTAGTATGCTGGCTGGACAATCCTCATGGAAAGCCATGAGCGGGCCAGTAACTATTGCCAGTTACGCTGGACAGAGCGCCCATATGGGCCTGAAGTCCTTTTTCGGCTTTCTAGCTTTAATTAGTATTAGTATTGGGGTGCTTAATCTATTGCCTGTACCTGTGTTAGATGGCGGCCATTTCATGTATTATGTGATAGAAATTTTTACCGGTAAACCAGTATCAGATTCAATCATGGTTATTGGGCAAAAAGTGGGTTTTACCTTATTAGCCTTGATGATGTTTTTGGCTCTATATAACGATATAAACAGATTAATAACAGGCTGATCGAATGGAAATCAAAAATATAATGCATCTTAATCGAGCAGACCTTAAATTAGCCGCATATAAATGTAAGCATCTGACGCTCCAGGCCACGCTAGGGGTTCTAGGTGGTCTATATGCTGGTTCAGCTTTGGCCTTAGAGCCATTTGTGGTTAAAGATATCCGCGTTGAAGGTATTCAGCGTACTGAAGCTGGGACCGTATTTACCTATCTGCCGGTAAAGGTAGGCGAAACGATGAATGACGACTTGGCAGCACAGGCCATTAAGTCTTTATATGGCACAGGGTTTTTTAAAGATATCCGCATAGAAGCGGATGGCGATGTGTTAGTGATTACCGTGCAAGAAAGATCTTCGGTTGCACAAATTGAATTTAGCGGTAATAAGTCCATGCCTACCGACAAGGTAAAAGAAGGGCTTAAACAAATTGGTATCGCTGAAGGTCAAATTTTCGATAAGTCACAATTGGACCGTGCTGAGCAAGAAATCAAGCGGCAATATTTATCTCAGGGTAAGTACGGCGCAACTGTTAAGGCAATAGTATCGCCATTAGAACGCAATCGGGTGGCAGTACGATTCGAGATTGAAGAGGGTGCAGTCTCTAAAATTCGAGATATCAATATTGTCGGCAATCAAATTTTCACCACGGATGATTTACGTGCGCAACTGATATTAACTACGCCAAACTGGATGAGTTGGTGGAATAAAAATGATCAGTATTCTAAGCAAAAATTAAATGCCGACCTTGAGGCTTTACGTTCTTTTTATATGAACCAAGGTTACCTTGAATTTAATATTGACTCTACACAAGTATCCATTACCCCAGATAAAAAAGACATTTACATCACAGTCAATGTCACTGAGGGCGAAAAATACACCATTTCCGAAGTGAAGTTGGCAGGTGAAACGCTAGTGCCAGAGGATGAATTGCGTACGCTTATGAAAATACAAGCGGGCGAAACCTTTAGCCGTGAGAAAGTAACGCAAACCACTAAAGCGATTAGCGATCGATTAAGTAATGATGGTTATGCCTTTTCTAATATTAATGCGGTGCCTGAGGTTAATAAAGAACTGCATACAGCCTCTTTTACATTCTTTGTTGATCCGGGGAAACGCATTTATGTGCGCCGTATTAATATCGTAGGCAATACGCGTACCCGTGATGAAGTGGTCCGCCGAGAAGTGCGCCAACTGGAATCTTCTTGGTATGCTGCGAATAAAATTAACCGCTCTAAGGAACGTTTAGTCCGCACTCAATACTTCTCAGATGTCAATGTCGAAACGCCAGCTGTACCAGGTACGGC
>CAIRXI010000013.1 GCA_903882525.1 uncultured Pseudomonadota bacterium
CTTGCTGGCTATAAGTACTGTTGATAATGTAGTAAAACCTATTTTAATTAGTCATTCATCGCATCTACCGATATTGCTTGTGGTGCTGGGGGTTTTAGGTGGTATCGTTGCTTTTGGTTTTATTGGTATTTTCCTTGGGCCCACCTTGCTAGCGGTCGCGTTGACTCTGGTCAAGCACTGGATCGCTTTACATAATCAGAAAGTTCACTAACGCCATGATAGAAACCGATCGTTTAATTGCGCCTGAAAGCGAAGACAGTCAAGAAGAGGTGCTGGAACGCGCGTTACGCCCTAAGGTGCTGGACGAGTACATCGGCCAAGAAAAAGCCCGTGAACAATTAGAGATTTTTATCAATGCAGCACGCGGTCGTAATGAGGCACTTGATCATGTATTGCTGTTTGGGCCACCTGGTTTAGGCAAAACAACGTTGGCACATATTATCGCCAAGGAGATGGGCGTGAATATGCGCCAAACCTCAGGCCCTGTCTTAGAGCGCGCTGGCGATTTAGCGGCACTTCTGACCAATTTAGAGCCTAATGATGTGCTATTTATTGATGAAATTCATAGGCTGTCACCGGTAGTGGAAGAGATTTTATACCCAGCGATGGAAGATTACCGCTTGGATATTATGATTGGTGAAGGGCCATCAGCGCGTAGTGTTCGTCTTGATTTGCCCCCATTTACGCTAGTAGGTGCTACAACGCGCGCTGGGATGCTTACTAATCCATTGCGGGATCGTTTCGGCATTGTGTCCCGTTTAGAATTTTATACTGCAGAAGAGCTAGGACGGATTGTGCATAGAAGTGCCGGGTTGTTGGCAGTAGAGATGGTCGATACGGGCGCATTCGAAATTGCTAAGCGTTCGCGCGGCACGCCAAGGATTGCTAACCGATTGTTGAGACGAGTAAGAGATTACGCTCAAGTTAAAGGTGACGGAACCGTGTCAGCCTCGATAGCCGATGCAGCACTCAAAATGCTGGATGTTGATAAGTTGGGTTTTGATGTGATGGATAGGAAGTTATTGTTGGCGGTATTAGAGAAATTCGGGGGTGGGCCAGTTGGTTTAGATAATCTGGCAGCGGCTATCGGTGAGGAGCGCGACACCATTGAAGATGTGTTGGAGCCGTATTTAATTCAGCAAGGTTATTTGATGCGGACTCCGCGCGGACGCATCGCCACCAGCCTAGCCTATCAGCATTTTGATTTACCTATGCCTAAACATTTGAGTGGTGAGGTTTGGCCGGAGTGAGTCAGTTCAATTGGCCACTAAGGGTTTATTACGAAGACACTGACAGCGGTGGCGTGGTCTACCATTCTAACTATCTCAATTTTATGGAACGTGCTAGAACTGAATGGTTACGTGCACTAGGCTTTGAACAACCCGCACTAAAGACTGACTTAGGTATTATTTTTGTGGTGCATAGTATGACGCTGATTTTTAAATCGCCAGCCTACTTCAACGATCTGCTGGAAATTAGAGCGCGTTTACTTAAAATAGGGCATGGCAGCATGGAGTTTAGTCAAAGTGTGACGCGCGAAGATAACCTTCTGGTTGAAGCTACGGTTAAGTTGGCTTGTGTCGATGCCGTAAGTTTTAAGCCAATAGGAATTCCTGCAATTATTAAACAAGCAATAAAGAACATGGAGCAGTTATGAATTTAGGTAATGATATGTCGATTTTTACGCTAATCTCAGGTGCCAGCCTACCAGTGCAAATGGTGATAGTGATTTTGCTTATAACCTCATTATTTTCTTGGTGGTATATTTTTATTAAAGTAGCCACGATTAAACGCGCGGAAAAAGACGCCGTGGATTTTGAAAATGCATTTTGGTCAGGTGGTGATCTCAATAAATTATTTGAAAGTCTAAGCGCCAACCGCCGTAAAGCACAGGGTATGGCAAGTATATTTGAAGCAGGTTTTAAAGAATGCGCACGTCATAAACAGCAAGCACGTATGGAAATGTCTGATGTAATGGAAGGCTCTCAACGCGCGATGCGCGCCGCTTATAACCGTGAATTAGATGACTTAGATGCACATCTGCCATTCTTGGCCTCGGTAGGCTCGGTCAGTCCTTATATAGGTTTGTTTGGTACGGTGTGGGGCATTATGAACGCATTTAGAGGCTTGTCTAATGTAGCTCAGGCAACATTAAGTCAAGTGGCACCAGGCATTGCTGAAGCTTTGGTCGCTACTGCGATTGGATTGTTTGCAGCAATTCCAGCGGTAGTAGCCTATAACCGTTTCGCGTCCAGCGTTGACCGCCTATCGGTTAGGTACGAAAGTTTTATGGAAGAATTTACCAATATTTTACAACGTAAGTCTTAAGGATATCCGGCGATGTCACGAACACGTAAACGCCGTTTGATGAATCAAATTAATGTGGTGCCCTATATTGACGTGACCTTGGTGTTATTGGTTATTTTTATGGTGACGGCTCCAATGACCAATCCAGGCGTGGTTGATTTGCCCAAAGTAGGACAAGCGTTAAAACAACCCCAGCTACCGCCGGTAGTGCTAACTATCAAACTTAACAATAAAATTGAGCTAGACAATAAGGCCATGGCGCGCGATGAACTGTTGTTGGCAGTCAGGCAGGCGTTGAGGAAATCGCCTGAGCGCTCAGTGGTGATAGCTGCCGATAAAAATGTGAAATATGACGATGTCATCAGCGTGATGGATTTACTTAAACAAAACAAAGTGGATAAAGTTGGCCTTCTATTAGCGCCGACTAAATAATCACCATGCTACGTCAGCGGGAAAAAACCGTTTCATGGAAAGCTGGCGCTTTGTCAGTAGGTGTACATGGTTTGCTGATCATGGCACTCTTGGTCTCAGTCAACTGGAAAACCAAGCATTCAAGCGCTATCGCAGAAGTTGAGTTGTGGGATAGTTTACCTACCGTGGCCGCACGCCCACCTGCCCCAGAGCCAACTCCTGAGGTCCAAAAAGAGACAAAACCTGAACCAATAGTAAAGCAAGAACCCTTACCGAAAGTGGAAGAACCGCAGTCAAAAGAGCCTGTAGTAGACATTGCGCTGGATAAAAAATTAAAAGCGTTAGAACAAAAAAAGAGTGATAACAAGATTAAGCTAGAGCAAAGTAAAGCGCTGGCAGCACTGAAGCAGGACATGCTTAAAGATGACCAACAGGTTAAAGATAAGTTGTTAAAAGAACAGAAGCAGAAGCAACAAAATGATGCGATTAAAAAACTCGCCCAAGACATGCTGGCTGAAGATAATGCTACTGGGGTTGAGCAAGCCAATACAGCTAAAGCAGCGGCAAGCGCTGGTGCCATTGATGAATTTCAAACCAAAATACGTAATAAAATTCGTAGTAATGTAAATAAATCTTTGTGTGGTAATGGCAACCCAGAGCTTAAGTTTGAGATTGGATTGCTGCCAACGGGTCAGTTAAATGGTAGCCCTAAGTTGATTAAATCTAGTGGAAATCCGACTTGTGATAATGCTGTGGAGCGTGCCATTATGGCTTCTGATCCACTACCTTTACCTAAAGACATAAACCTGTTTAATCAGTTTAGAAGCCTTAAATTAACCTTTCGCCCCAACGAGGCTAATTAGCGAAGTTTATTTGTGATAACTAGTTCTTCGTATTGGGTAATATGTAATAAATTGTAACTAGGGTGATATCAACGCGCGATTGCAGTAAAATTTACGCTAGCTTTTAAGCTAACTTTTAACAGAGCCTTAAATAGACCATGAACATACTAAAATTGACAGCCTTAAAATGGGTTATATATTGCTCGGTATTGCTCTCCTCAGCACTGGCTCATGCTGCCTTGGAAATAGAGATTAGCGGCGGAGGTGCACAACAGGTACCGATTGCTATCGTGCCGTTTGCGCAAGCCAATACCCAAGATAATATCAGCAATATCATTGCAGCAGATTTGCGAAGAAGTGGCATGTTTCGCGTGTTGGAAACTGGTGGTGTGGTCAGCCGGCCAAGCGATATTGCACAAATCAAATACGCAGAATGGGCGGCGTTACAGGCGCAGGCAATGGCGGTGGGCACCGTAGAGGTGTTGCCAGGTAACCGACTTAAAGTGAGCTTTAAGTTGGCTGATGTACTCAAACAAACTCAGTTGGCGGGGATGGAATACAATATAGCGCCTAGTCAATTACGACTGACGGCACATAAAATAGCGGATGTTATTTATCAAAAATTGACTGGTGAAATCGGCAATGCGGCCAGTCGGATTGCCTATATCAACAAGGCTAAAGGCCGTTATGCCTTGCAGGTAGCGGATGCTGACGGTGAGAATCCGCAAACTGTAGTGTCCTCAGCAGAACCTATTATTTCGCCAGATTGGTCACCAGACGGCACCAAGATTGCGTATGTTTCATTTGAGAAGAAAAAACCTGTTATTTACATACAGTCATTAATGACTGGGCAACGTATGATTTTGGCTAATTTCAAGGGGAATAATAGTGCCCCTGCATGGTCTCCAGACGGCACTAAGCTTGCAATTGTGCTCACCTACGCTGCCAACTCTCAGGTCTATATCATCAATGCTGATGGTACAGATTTGAAATTACTGACGAAGAGTAGTGCCATCGATACTGAGCCGACTTGGTCGCCGGATGCTAAGTGGATATATTTCAGCTCGGATCGTGGTGGCAGCCCTCAGATATATAAGGTTTCTGCCATGGGCGGTGAAGCGCAACGCGTGACCTTTGAGGGTAGCTATAACTTAAGCCCACATTTTTCGCCAGATGGTAAGCAACTGGCGATGATACGAAATGATGGTGGTAAATTCCGTGTAGCCTTGCAAGATTTAAGCAGTGGTCAGGTGCAGCTGTTGAGCGAAGGTACGCAAGATGAGTCGCCGAGTTTCGCTCCCAATGGCCGTATGTTGCTCTATGCCACGCGCATTGGAATACGTGGCACTTTGGCGGCTGTATCTTCAGATGGGCGTATTAAGCAACGACTAAGTGAGTCCGGTGGCGATGTGCGCGAGCCAACTTGGGGGCCAATCATTAATTAAGTGAAAAAAAGATATCGTTGTATGCAATTTATGTTATTTTTGGGTTTGTTAAAAAAGTAGTATTTAAAGGAGAGCATTATGAATAAAAAATTATTAGGTAGTTTAATGTTGGCTTTGGTATTGACCGCTTGTAAAAGCGCGCCAATGGTTGAAAAGCCAGCAGCAGTAGAGGATAAAAGTGCCAGTGCGCCTAAAGCGCCAGCTAATGGTGCAGATTCTTCAGCCATTAAAGAAGTCGTCATTGATAGCCAGTCTACAGGTAATAGTCCATTAAAAGATCCAAGCAATATTTTATCGAAGCGTAATATTTATTTTGATTTTGATAGCGATGCAGTCAAGGCTGAATTCCGCCCGCTGATTGAAGCCCATGCTAAATATTTACTTGCGCATGCTGATGCAAAAGTTGCTTTACAAGGCAATGCAGACGAGCGCGGCACCCGTGAATACAATTTAGCATTAGGCCAACGCCGTTCAGTATCAGTTAAAAAATCACTTAACTTGCTAGGTGTGCAAGATAAGCAAATTGAAACTGTAAGCTATGGTGAAGAAAAAGCCACTGCTGGCTGCACTAACGATGCTTGTTATAAACTGAATCGTCGCGTAGACATTGCTTACGAGAACGATTAAGTTGTTCGTATTGTTACAGTCTAAATATATTAATCAATAAGATAGAAATGATGAAAAAACTGATTCTGGTTAGCCTTCTGTTAAGCACACAGTTGTTTGCAGCAGGTGCTCACGCAGCCCTCTTTGATGATGCGGAAGCGCGTAAGAAAATCCTAGAAGTTGAGGCGGTTATGCAAAGCCAGAATCAGGCATCACAAGCGACTTTAGCTAAGCTACTGCAAAGTCAGCAGGCGCTTGAGCAGCGTGTATTGGCAATAGAAGCCATTACCAAAGGCCAAGTGTTGGGCGATATGTTGAACCAAATTGAAGCGCTCAAGCAAGATGTGGCAAAGCTTAAAGGACAGCTTGAATTTGCTAGTCATAATGTAGAGGCCACGCAACAACGCCAAAAAGATTTATATACCGACACTGACACGCGTTTACGTAAACTGGAATCCAGTCCAACGCCTGCTCCTGCAACTGCAGTAGAGGCAAGTACACCAGCGGAAGTAATCACAGCAACGCCCAGTAAAAATACTCAAGAATTCCAGTTGCTAGAGCTTGCAAACGGCTTATCTAAAGAATCTAAGTTTAAAGATGCCTTTAACGCTTATGATAAATTTTTAAAAGAGTATCCAAATAGCACTTTGGCCGCTGAAGCTACCTACGGCTTGGGATACACGCAATTTGCTTTAAAGAACTATAAATCAGCAATTGCCACCCAGCAGAAGCTGATAGATCAGCATCCAGACAGCCCTAAAGCGCCTGAGGCTTTATTTAATATGGCCAATAGCCAAATTCAACTCGGTTTGATCCCTAATGCTAAAAAGACTTTGCATGACTTAATCGTCAAGTTTCCTAATAGCGAAGTGACCCCTACAGCGCAAAAGCGGCTCAAAGTGTTAGAAAGCATTAAGTAAGACTCACAGTCAAAACAGCAACTTAAGCTGATTTAAGTTAAAATGGCGCCAATCAAAATGTTGGCGCTTTTTTTATAGTCTTTAAAACTTCAATGAAACTCAAAATTCACGAAATTTTTCATTCGCTTCAAGGGGAGTCATCCCGCGTGGGACTCCCTACTGTATTTGTGCGCCTTACTGGCTGCCCAATGCGTTGCGTATATTGTGATACCGCTTATGCTTTTAGTGGAGGCAGTAATATTGAAATTGCGGACATTTTGGCTAAAGTGGCAGAATTCTCTACTCCTTATGTGACAGTCACTGGTGGTGAACCGTTGGCGCAAAAAGACAGCCTAGTGTTATTGAGGCAGTTATGTGATGCAGGTTACAGCGTGTCTTTAGAAACTGGAGGCGCCATTGATATAAGTCCAGTAGATAAACGTGTTTCAGTGATCTTAGATGTGAAAACGCCAGGTTCCGGTGAAGAAAAGAATAACCTATGGGAGAATTTATCCCATCTAAAAGCGACCGATGAAGTTAAGTTCGTGTTGTGTGATTATGCCGACTACCATTGGGCTAAACAGATATTGACCAAGTATAAGCTGATCGAAAAGTGTCCAGTTTTATTCTCGCCGGTTTATAGTCAGGTTAACCCAACCCAACTCGCTGAGTGGGTGTTAGCGGATAAATTGCCTGTGCGTATGCAGTTGCAATTACATAAAATATTGTGGGGCGAAAAGCCGGGTGTTTAATGAATAGTACTAAAAATATTAACAACAACGACTCAGTAGCAGCTAAGCCTAAAGCGGTCGTATTGCTTTCGGGGGGGCTAGATTCTGCAACAGTATTGGCTTATGCGCGTAAGTTAGGGTTTGAATGTTATTGCTTAAGCTTAGATTATCACCAACGCCATATAGCTGAATTGGATGCAGCTAAAAATGTAGCAACTGTGATGGGTGCTGCATTACATAAAACCGCGCAGTTAGACTTATCTTTATTCGGCGGGTCAGCCCTGACTGACGATGCGATTGCCGTGCCGGAAATAGAGACGGTAGGTATTCCAGTGACCTATGTGCCAGCACGTAATACCATTATGTTGTCTTTGGCTTTGGCATGGGCTGAGGTCTTACATAGTCAGGATATTTTTATTGGCGTTAATGCACTTGATTACTCTGGATATCCAGATTGCCGCGGTGAATATGTGAAAGCATTTCAAGATATGGCCAATCTAGCGACCAAAAGTGCAGTTGAGGGCCAAACCATAACGATACATGCGCCGCTAATTGATATGACTAAAGCCGAAATTATTAGACTAGGGACTTCATTAGGGGTTGATTATGCGATGACGGTCTCTTGCTATCAAGCCGATGCCTATGGTGAAGCTTGTGGCTTATGTGATTCATGTCGATTAAGGCGCGAAGGATTTATTGCGGCAGGTCTAGCGGACCCTACGCGGTATAGAAAACAGCCGTGAATGTGTGTTAAGAATAAATATTAGCTATAAATCAGCAGTAGCTATATAAACTTCTTGCCAAAACATCTACAAATTACGTATAATCCGCGGCTTTCTGCAATATATTTTCAATAAAGAGAACACAGATTATGGTTATTATTCGTTTAGCTCGTGGTGGCGCGAAAAAAACTCCTTTTTACAACTTAGTAGTTGCTGATTCACGCAATCGTCGTGATGGCCGCTTTATTGAGCGTGTTGGTTTTTACAATCCATCAGCTAAAGCAGGCGCAGAAGCCCTACGTGTTGATCAAGTTCGTGTAGCTCATTGGCAAGGCCAAGGCGCACAACTATCAGATACAGTTGCGCGTTTAGTTAAATTTCACGCTAAAGGCCCAGAGCACGCAATTGCTTCTAAAGCTAAAGATGCTGCTAAAGCAGATGCTGCTAAAGCTAAAATAGCTGCTGTTGAAGCCGCAAAAGCAAAAGCTGTAGCAGATGCTGCTAAAGCTGACGCAGATGCTAAAGCTGCTGCAGATGCTGAACAAGCAAAAGCTGATGCATTAGCTGCAAAAGAAGCTGAAGTTGCTGCTGCAGCTGAAGAAGTAGCGGTTGAAGTTGTTGCTGCCGCTGAAGAGACAGCTGTTGAAGCTGCTGCAGAAGTTGCAGTTGAAGCGCCAGCAGACACTGAAACTCCAGAAGCTTAATTTTTATTTAGCTTAAGTTGCTACTTTATGTGGCAAGCAATTAGGCGATAAAAATACAGTTTAGCAAGTGAGTAATCTTGGCAGTCAATGATATGGTAGTCATGGGGCGCATTGTTGCGCCCTACGGCGTTTTTGGCTGGTTAAAAATAGTGCCAGATACCGAAGCGTTTGACGGCCTCTTTGATTACGACAACTGGTGGCTTGGTAAAGGTGACGATTGGCGTGAAATGGTGGTTGAAACCGCCAAAGTTCATAATGACGTCATTGTAGTGAAGCTTAAAGGAATAGATGACCGTGACGCTGCGTTAGCCTGTAAGGGTAAACAAATTGCAGTGCCAAGGTCACAACTGCCAGAAGCGGAAGAGAATGAGTATTACTGGTCAGATTTGATTGGTGTACGCGTGAAGAATTTGCAAGATATTGATTTTGGTTTAATCGTTGATGTGTTTGAAACTGGTGCTAATGATGTGTTGGTAGTAAAGCCAGATGCTGAAATAGCCGTTTCAGCAGATAAAGACGGAGCCAAAGAAAAACAACAAGAAAGATTACTGCCATTTACCGCAGCGGTCGTGCTTGAAGTTGATATTAAAGCCAAGACCATGTTGGTAGATTGGGATGCTGATTTCTAAGCATGTTGGTTTGCGATGAGTTTTAAGTTTGATGTAGTGACGTTGTTTCCAGAAATGTTTGATGCAATTTCCAAACATGGGATTACCAGTAGGGCGCTGCAGCAAAATATTTATAAATTGCAGTTTTGGAATCCTCGTGATTTCACTACTGATAATCATAAGACGGTAGATGATCGACCTTATGGCGGTGGTCCAGGGATGGTGATGTTGGCTGATCCATTAGATCTAGCCATAAATGCGGCAAAGCAGGTGCAAGCAGCAGATAAGATAGATAGCTGGGTGATTCATCTGTCGCCAGCGGGTAAAGCGCTGACCCACCAGAAAGTGATGGAGTTAAGCCAACGGTCAGGATTGATTCTATTGGCTAGCCGCTATGAGGGTGTAGATCAGCGTCTACTAGATGCAGAAGTAGATGAAGAAATTTCGATAGGCGATTACGTGTTAACTGGTGGAGAGTTGCCGGCCATGGCCTTAATTGATGCTATCGTGCGTCAGTTGCCAGGTAGTTTAGGTGATAGTGATTCTGCAATTGAAGATTCGTTTGTAGATGGCTTGTTGGACTGCCCGCATTACACTAGGCCAGAAGAATATAAAGGCGTGAAAGTGCCAGAGATTTTACTCTCAGGCAATCATGCAAAGATTAAGCAGTGGCGTTTGAAAATGTCATTGCACAGAACTCGGGATCAACGTCCCGATTTATTGGCCGTAAGGCCGTTGACGAAAGAAGAGGCACGGCTGCTACAGGAAGATTAAGTAGCAGGAACAAGTTTCTTTATAAATAAAAGGAACCCGCAAGGGATAAGAAAATGGCAGATATTATTAAAATGCTGGAAGAGGAAGAGATTGCCCGTTTAGGCAAAACGATTCCTAGCTTTGCACCTGGTGACACTGTAGTAATCGGTGTGAACGTAGTTGAAGGTACACGTAAACGTGTGCAGTTATATGAAGGTGTTGTGATTGCTAAACGTAATCGTGGCTTAAACTCATCATTTATTGTACGTAAAATTTCATCTGGTGAGGGTGTTGAGCGAACATTCCAAACGCATTCACCATTGATTGCTAGTATTGAAGTGAAACGCCGCGGTGACGTTCGTCGTGCGAAACTTTATTACTTGCGTGAGCGTTCAGGTAAATCAGCACGTATTAAAGAGAAATTATTTATACGTGAGAAAGAAGTATTGGCACCTGCATCAGCAGAATAAGTGTTTAATATCTTTGCGCTGTGAGGCGCTCAAAAAGCCCCAAGATGATGCAAATCACTCGGGGCTTTTTTACGCCTGCATAAATAATAGGTGTTGAGCATTTGCAGGTCGCTCGCATTGGTTTAACATCAAGCCATGATAAAAAAATATGAAGCCCATTTTATTGTGCCCTTCGGCACGGTTGCCATTATCTCGGATGATAATCAGCCTAGAATTGATCTGTTTGGTGAAGTATTATTAGTAGCGACTCAACCAACTGCTCAGCAATTAATGTCTAAGTTATATGCGCAAATTATGTCCTATTTTGCGCTGCCAAGTTTTAAATGTGACTTGCCGCCGTTGACGGGCACGCAATTTCAGCTAAGGGTATGGCAGGCGATTTATGCTATTCCTGTTGGGGAAACACGTACTTATGGACAACTGGCAGCGTTGCTCGGCTCGGGACCGCGCGCAGTAGCAAATGCCTGTGGTGCCAATCCACTCCCCATTATTATTCCCTGTCACCGTGTTGTGGCAAAATCCGGCATTGGTGGATTTTTGCAGGGCAAGAAAAATGGAGTATTGGTGAAGCGATGGTTATTGCAACATGAAGGGGTTGATATAGGAGTTGCTCATGCGTGAGATGGAAATTGTAGAATCTGAGTCAGCAGAGCTGGATGCTTTTATTGATCACCTATGGTTAGAAGATGGCTTGTCCAAAAATACATTGGAGAGTTATCGTTTAGATTTAAGTATGTTTGCACTATGGATAGCGCAGCAAAAAAAAACCTTATTAGGCGTAGATCAGGCCGATATTCAGCAATACCTAGCAGTACGCTTTCCTCAGTGTAAACCTCGCAGTATTAGTCGCTTGATAGCCAGCATGCGTAGATTTTATCGATATTTACTACGCGAGAATAAAATTAGCTTAGATCCCACCATACAAATTCAGTCGCCGAAATTGCCACGTAGTCTGCCGAAGAGTTTAGGTGAGGAGGAAGTGATTGCTTTGCTTAAAGCGCCAAATGATTTAGAGCCTACTGGATTGCGTGACCGTGCCATGTTGGAGCTTCTTTATGCCTGTGGACTACGTGTATCCGAGTTGGTTGGGATTAAAGCCACTGAAGTGAGTCTAAGTGATGGCGTAGTTCGCGTCACAGGTAAGGGCAGTAAGACGCGGTTAGTGCCGATGGGTGAAGATGCTATAGATTGGATTTCACGCTATTTGCAAGAGGCTAGGCCTGCCATCTTGGAGCAGCGCCTGAGTGATGCCTTATTTGTGACTAATCGAGGGTCTGGGATGACGCGACAGGCGTTCTGGTATTTAATAAAGCGTTATGCTTTACTAGCAGGGATTAATAAGCCGATGTCTCCACATGTTTTGCGCCATGCCTTCGCTACGCATTTATTGAATCATGGGGCTGATTTACGTGTGGTGCAAATGTTGCTCGGACATGCCGATATTTCTACTACGCAGATTTACACGCATGTTGCCCGCGAGCGTTTAAAGAATCTGCATAGTAATCATCACCCGCGTGGATAGGCGTGCATTAACCCTTATTTCTTTCAATCACGACCCCTAGCGCCTTTAGTCCGGGAAGAATAGCTGGTTTAGCCACTTTTATTTTCACACTTAAAGCACCAAATTCCTTCAGTATCAGCTGGCATATATGCTCTGCTAAAGCTTCTACCAGTTGAAAGCTATGGGTGCTTAAGGTATCGCGGATACGCGTGACCACGGCGCCGTAGTCTATGGTGTCAGCAATACTGTCACTATCACAGGCCTGGCTTAGATCGTAGCCAATCTCTATATCTAAAATAATAGTTTGGGGTAGTAGGCGCTCCCAAACAGGTACACCCAGTTTGGTTTGTACCTTAACTTCGCTTAAAAAGATGATATCCATGACTTAAGTCGTGCCTATATGGTTTAGAATTAGCGCTTACAGATTTTAGAGCATCTGGCGAGCAATCAGCAAGATGATTAAATTAAGATGAATGAATTAGGCTTTATCCCTGTCACCTTGATCCCAGTAATATGGATCGGCGCCGGCTATTTGATAGGATCTATCGCTTTCGGCATCTTGGTCAGTCGTTTATTTGGCTTGCCTGATCCACGTAGCGTTGGTTCCGGAAATCCTGGTGCGACTAATGTATTGCGAAGTGGAAAAAAGTCAGCTGCAGTCCTAACCTTGTTGGGCGATGCCTTTAAAGGCTGGCTTCCAGTTTGGCTAGCAATACAAACTGACATGTCCATGTGGGTAGTGAGTGCATTGGGCCTAGCCATATTCTTTGGGCATCTTTATCCAATTTATCATCATTTTAAAGGTGGTAAAGGTGTGGCAACCGCTTTCGGCATTATGTTGGCGATATCCCCTATGTTAGGTTTAGCGGTAATGCTTACTTGGATATTAGTTTTTGTTTTAACGCGCTACTCTTCTTTAAGTGCGATTGTTGCAGCAGCACTAGCCCCATTATATGCATGGTATTTATTGCCGGAAGCAGATAACTTTGTAGGAATTTCTGATTACGTACTGGCGATATTGGTGATGATGTTACTTTTAATTTGGCGACATAGCAGTAACATCCAAAAATTGCTGGCAGGTACTGAATCGGGTTTTGGTAAACGTTAAGGTTTTTCTAGCTCGGCTAAATTCCATCTAGGTTTCACGCTAAAGTGATGGTTGTGAATGACCTTAGTCTGCATAGCATTTAGGCGCATAGCGCCAGCAAAGGCGATCATGGCCCCGTTATCTGTACAAAACTCTAAACGCGGATAACTCACCTTGCATAATTTTCGGCTAGTAGCGGCATTAAGTTTTTCACGTAATTTTGAGTTCGCACCAACGCCACCTGAAACCACTAGGCGATCTAATCCAGTTTCACGTAGGGCGCTCATGCACTTGATTGTCAGTAATTCAGTCACGGCTTCCTGAAATTCCCAAGCAATATCAGCCTTAGTTATTTCGTCCAAAGGTTGATGTTTGTTGGTGAGTGTTAGCACAGCGGTTTTTAGCCCACTAAAGCTAAAATTTAAATCGCCACTATTAATTAAGGGGCGCGGCAATTTAAAGCGAGGCTGACCATTTTCTGCAAGCTTAGCCAAGGCTGGGCCACCTGGGTAACCTAAGCCCAGTAATTTAGCGGTTTTATCAAATGCCTCCCCAGCGGCATCATCTAAAGTATCGCCTAAAAGTTGATACTCACCGATGCCATCAACTCGCATTAATTGGCTATGACCGCCAGATACCAGTAGCGCTACAAATGGAAATGCGGGCGGATTTTCTTCTAGCAATGGAGCCAATAAATGACCTTCAAGGTGATGTACGCTAATGGTTGGAATTTGCAAACTAAAGGCCAAGGACTCGGCGAAGCTAGTGCCCACTAACAAGGCTCCAGACAAACCAGGGCCTTGTGTGTAGGCAATTGCGTCAATATCTTGCAGTGTTTTATTGGCATCTTTTAAGGTCAGTTCAGTCAGTGGCAAAACTCGCCGAATATGATCGCGTGAAGCAAGTTCTGGCACTACGCCCCCATATTCTGCGTGCATGTCTACTTGCGAATGTAATGCATGTGACAATAAGCCGCGCTCGGTATCGTATAATGCAATACCTGTTTCATCGCAGGATGATTCAACCCCTAATACCAACATTTATGTGTGATCCAATATAATTAAGTCTAATTTTCTTGATTTAAATCTTTAAGATTTGACGCTACAATATTTTATTTGAGTCCATTTGCAGTACAAATGCACAAAGTAATTGAATAAAAACAATTATACGATTAAAATAGCGGACTTTTCTCAGGTTTAGAACGCAGATGATTTACATAAATCGTTGCAGTTCACAAAAGCTTGAGCATTATTACCGATAAGAGAGAACGAATGTCTAGTGTACGTGTAAAAGAAAATGAACCGTTTGACGTTGCCCTTCGCCGTTTTAAACGCTTAATTGAAAAAACTGGTTTGTTAAATGACCTTCGCGCACGCGAGTTCTATGAAAAGCCAACGTGGGAGCGTAAGCGTAAAGCTGCTGCTGCGGTTAAGCGTCAATATCGCCGCTTGCTTAAACAAACACTTCCAGCAAAATTATTCTAAGAATTTTTCATGTCACTAAAAGCTCAGATATCTGAGGACATGAAAACAGCAATGCGCGCTAAAGATAGCGTGCGTTTGGGTGCGGTTCGTTTACTTCTCTCTGCAATCAAGCAGCGTGAAGTGGATGAGCGAGTGGAATTAGATGATAGCAACGTGATTGCTGTGATTGAGAAAATGCTGAAACAACGTCGTGATTCGATTACCGCGTATGAATCTGCAAATCGCCACGATTTAGCTGATATAGAGAAGTTTGAAGTTACTGTATTGCAAACGTATTTACCACAACAGTTATCTGAAGATGAGGTTAAAGCCATTTTAGAGCAAGTAGTTGTGGATACAGGTGCAGCTGGCATTAAAGATATGAGCAAAGTGATGGTGGCGATTAAGCCACTTGTCGCTGGGCGTGCGGACATGGGAAAAATCTCAGGGTTAATTAAAGCGCGTTTAGGCTAAAAATAAGCCAAGCATTAATGAATTTAGAGCAATGAATGACTAAGGAGCGATAAGCTCCTTTTTTGTTCTCTAAATTACGCTAAAATTATCAACAGAACTTATAAACTCAGACTTACTTGGTGATTGCAGATAAATTTTGATACCTGAAAGTTTTATACAAGAGCTATTAAACCGCGTTGATGTTGTTGACGTTATTGATAAGTCAGTGCCGCTTAAAAAAGCCGGTGCAAACTACTCTGCCTGCTGTCCGTTTCATAATGAAAAATCTCCTAGCTTTACCGTAAGTCCCACCAAACAGTTTTACCATTGCTTCGGTTGCGGTGCGCATGGCACGGCTATTGGCTTTGTTATGGAATATCAAGGCTTAAGTTTCGTTGAGGCTATTCAAGAGTTAGCTAGAATGGCTGGCATGACGGTGCCGCAAGAGGAAAGATCCCCCAACCAACCAGCGCAAAAAGTTGTGATTGGATTGCAAGAATCGCTTCAGCAAGCCGCTAATTTTTATAAAGCGGAGCTTAAAAAGTCACCTCGTGCGATTGATTATCTAAAAGCAAGAGGCCTTAGCGGGGTTGTGGCAGCAAAATTTCAGATTGGTTATGCGCCCGCTGGTTGGCAGAATTTAAAGGCGGTATTCCCTCAATATGAGAATGAGGCGCTGAGTGTCGCCGGCTTAGTTGTTGAAAATGAGCAGGGCCATCGGTACGACAGGTTTCGTGACCGCATTATGTTTCCAATCCATGATCAAAAAGGTCAGGTAATAGGTTTTGGCGGCCGTGTGATTAACCCAGAGGATACGCCTAAGTATTACAACTCTCCAGAAACGCCAGTGTTTCAAAAAGGGCATGAACTTTATGGCCTATTCTTGGCAAGACGTGCAATACGCGATGCCGGACGTGCTTTGGTGGTTGAGGGGTATATGGATGTGGTGGCACTGGCTCAGTACGGCATTGAATACGCTGTGGCTGCACTGGGGACGGCAACTACCCCATATCACATTACCAAATTAATGCGCCAGGCGGACGAGGTTGTATTCTGTTTTGATGGAGATAAGGCAGGCCTGAGCGCTGCGTGGCGTGCTGCAATGAATGCGTTACCAGCGCTGACCGACAGTCTGAAACTTTCATTCTTATTTTTGCCTAAAGAGCATGACCCAGATTCTTATGTTCGTGAATTCGGCAAGGAGAAATTTGAAGCTGAAATCAAAGTGGCCATGCCATTGTCGCAGTATATTTTAAAGCACCTTAGTGAAAATAATGCTTTGCAAAGTCAAGAGGATCGCGTGCGCTTTTTAAACGAAGCTGAACCAATTTTGCAGCAAATTAACGCTCCGCGAAGTGCCATGTTCTTACGCAAAAAGGTGGCTGAATTGGCGCAACTTTCCATCGATGAGATGCAAAGTTTACTTAAGCTTCCAAATCTTAATAAAGCGCCAGTTCAGGCTAAACCAAAGCTTACGCGTACAACCTTGTCGTTGCAAAAACGCTTTTGTTTGATGCTGCTAATGCAACCTTCGTTGGCAAATAAAAATGATCTTGCTTGGGCACTTGGTAGTGCGGATGAAGATATATTGTTGCAACAGACTATTGAAATTTGCTTACATCACCCTCACTCTAAGCCGGTAGTGATTATGCGTGAGCTTGAGCATAAAGTGGATGAGAAGGTTTTATCAGAACTGGCGCGCGAGCTAAATGTGCTTGATGATACGATTGATTTTTCCTTGGAGATTTCTGGCGCACGTAATCAATTGCAGGATGCATATGCGCAAAAAATTGAGGGTATATTGTTGGCGCAGGTGAGTGAAAAACCCTTAAGTGCGTTGACAGAAAACGAGAGATTGTTGCTTAAAAGTTTAGGCAATAAGCCAAGTCAAAAAAGAGCTTAATTCTGTTATAATCAAGGGTTACATTGAAATAATATTCACTGGGTTTAAGCGCTTTTTTTAAATCTAGTAATTGCAAAATTTAGAGGTACGCCATGGCAAGACCAAAGAAAAGCGATCAATTAGCTGAAAAAAAGAATCTGGAGATTGTTAGCCCAGAGCTTCAAGAAGCTAATGCCGAGGAACGCCGCACCCGCTTAAAAACCCTAATTATATTGGGTAAAGAGCGCGGCTATTTAACCTATGCCGAAATTAATGATCACTTGCCAGATGATGTGCAAGGGTCAGAACAAATAGATGGCATCATCGGCATGATTAACGATATGGGCATACAGGTGTATGAAGAAGCCCCTGATGCTGAAGTATTGTTGATGTCGGACTCTCCACCAGCCGTTACAGATGATGATGCAGTTGCAGAAGCAGAGCAAGCATTAGCGACTGTGGATTCAGATTTTGGCCGGACTACTGACCCTGTGCGTATGTATATGCGTGAGATGGGTACAGTTGATTTGCTGACACGTGAAAGTGAAATTGAGATTGCACGTCGTATTGAAGATGGCCTAAAACATATGGTGCAGGCAATTGCTGCTTGCCCAACCACGATTGCCGCCCTATTGGCGATGATTGACAAAGTAGAAAAAGATGAACTAAGCGTAGATGACTTGGTGGATGGTTTAATTGATGCTGATGTAGGTCTAGACGATGCTATGCCAGCTGAAGCTGCCGCCGAAGATGAGGCTGAAGAGGAAGAAGAGGAAGAGGAAGACAGTGATGAAGATGGTGCCAAAGCTGCCGCGATTTCTGCTGAAGCCTTAGCTAAACTTAAAGAAGAAGTTCTTAAACGATTTGCTGTTGTGCGTATTGCACATGAAAAAATGACAGTTATTTTAGCTGCCAGTGGCTCGCAAGACCCAGAGTACCAAGCATTGCTAGCTGAGATATTGCTTGAGCTTACTGTATTCCGTTTTTCTCCAAAGCAAGTTGAAGGTTTGTGTGATCAAGTACGCGAATTAGTTGAAACTGTGCGTGGCCACGAACGTAAGGTATTAGATTTTTGTGTAGAAAAGTCCGGTATGCCACGCCTGCACTTTATTAAATCTTTCCCAGGTAATGAAAGTAACTTGAACTGGTTGGCGGAAGAGTTAAAGGCGGACAAACCCTATATCGCAAAATTGATTCGCTATAACCACTCAGTGTTAGACCAGCAGCAGCGTTTGATTGATTTAGAGGCTAGAGTTGGTTTGCCAATTAAAGAGCTTAAAGAAATCAACAAGCAAATGACCACAGGTGAAGCGCGTGCACGTCGTGCTAAACGTGAAATGATTGAAGCCAACTTACGTTTGGTAATTTCAATTGCTAAAAAATACACCAATCGCGGTTTGCAATTCTTAGATTTGATTCAAGAAGGTAATATTGGATTGATGAAAGCGGTGGATAAATTTGAATATCGCCGTGGTTTCAAGTTTTCAACTTATGCTACTTGGTGGATTCGTCAGGCCATTACCCGCTCTATTGCAGATCAGGCGCGTACGATTCGTATTCCAGTACATATGATTGAAACGATTAACAAAATGAATCGTATCAGCCGTCAAATCTTGCAAGAAACTGGTGTTGAGCCAGATCCAGCATTGCTGGCTGAGAAAATGGAAATGCCAGAAGACAAGATTCGTAAAATCTTGAAAATCAGTAAAGAGCCAATCTCCATGGAAACGCCAATTGGTGATGATGAAGATTCACATTTAGGTGACTTTATTGAAGACAGTACAACGCTTGCCCCGATTGATGCTGCCGTCTATGCCAGCTTGCGTGATGCAACGAGTGAAGTGTTAGAGTCATTAACACCACGTGAAGCAAAAGTCTTACGCATGCGATTTGGTATTGAAATGAATACTGACCATACATTGGAAGAAGTGGGTAAGCAATTTGATGTTACGCGAGAACGTATCCGTCAAATTGAGGCTAAGGCATTGCGTAAATTACGCCATCCAACGCGATCAGAACGCTTGCGTAGTTTCTTGGAAACAGGTCAAGATTAATCGTATTAATCTAGGATTTAATTAAAGGTTTCGGCCCCCTAGCTCATGCTTGGTTAGAGCAGCGGACTCATAATCCGTTGGTGCTGTGTTCGACTCACAGGGGGGCCACCAATATAAAATCGGCTTCTAGGGCATAAACCTTAGAGGCCGTTTTCAATTGCAGTCTTACAGACTACACATCCTTAATTACAGCACCAGCTTTAAAACAATGTAATTAATATGTCCTAGTGCGGCTTTTTGTCGGAAGTGATTTTGCTGACTGCCTTCTCTATGGCTAGTAATAATCAGATTGCCCGCATCATTCTAGAATAAACAACTACCAACTTATTCTTTGAATTAGTTTATAAATAATTAGTCCCATTATCTGTACTTAGATATATAGTTTAATAAATTAAAATTATAAGAAATCAATGGAGGGGGTCACATGAATAAGATTTATTCAACTTGCTTCGTATTAATGATGTTGTTTTCTAGTGTTAGCTTTGCAGGAGAGTTTGATAATAACTGTACATTTAGTTTGTCAGAAAACCGCATATTTAAAACCCATTGCTTAATTAGCGCGGATTTTGAAGGTAAAACTTATTGCTTTGGTACTGAAGCTAGTAAAGATGAGTTTTTAGAGCATCCTCAGTCAATCATTTCAAAAGCTAAAGCCTTTTACGAAAAGCTAACTGACGCATCGGCTGCAACTGATGCTGATGGGCGTTTAAAAATTACTCAAGCTGAAGCATTGGCGCAAATAAAGAGTAATACATGCGACTTATCAAATAAAGACGCAGGTTACTTGCAATTTGATGGTATGGATTTACATCATTGTAAGCTAGTCAATACTAGCTTCTTTGGTGCTTACCTTCGTGGTGCCAATCTAAGTGGCGCCAATCTAGAGGGAGCATATCTCAATCTAGCTCGCCTTGAGGGTACAGACTTGAGCGGTGCTAACCTTAAAAATGCCACAATCTTTCAAGCTATTTTTGATAAAACTAATTTTAAGGGCGCTAATCTATCCAATGCTCGCATGATTGGTACTCTCGGCAATGTTGATATGAGCAATGCA
>CAIRXI010000014.1 GCA_903882525.1 uncultured Pseudomonadota bacterium
ATTTTTTAACGCGGGACTGATATCTTGGCACGGTAAATGCTTAATATAAATTAGCTTCTCCAAAGCTAAGATCTCCTCCTTAGGGCGTAACTACTAAAATAGCTTACGCCCTCTTTTTTTGCTGCCTTCAAAACACTTTATTTTATTTGACAATAAAATGTTCGCGGTAATATTTCAATTCCTCAATAGATTCATAAATATCAGCCAACGCCTCATGTTTGCTGGCTTTTTTAAATCCTGAGTAAATTTCTGGTTTCCAACGTCGCGCCAATTCCTTAAACGTACTAACGTCGAGGTTACGATAATGAAAGTATTTTTCTAAATCTGGCATATAGCGCGCCATAAACCGACGATCTTGGCAGATCGAATTGCCACACATAGGCGATTTACCGGCCGGCACGAATTGCTTAAGAAACGTGATCATTTCTAGTGTGGCCTCAGCTTCCGTTAAAGTGGATGCCCTTACTTTCTCAATCAAGCCAGAACGACCATGCGCCCCTTTATTCCAAGCATCCATCCCATCTAAAACCGCATCACTTTGATGGATGACCAATACAGGCGATTCCCCTAATACATTTAGATTCGCATCGGTGACAACGACCGCTAACTCCAAAATACGATCAGTGTCGGGTAATAGTCCGCTCATTTCCATGTCTAGCCAAATTAAATTATTTTGATCCGTAGTCGTGCTTTCAGTAGTGTTGTTACTTGCTTCCGCCATCATGATTTCCATTGAAAATTGAATTATTGTGCACTATTGATGAACCAACACCAATGAAATGCCTCACAATGAGCATATTAACTTAATTAAAAAATTACGATCTAGATAAATCATGCCCTCAATACTCACCTACACCTTTGTTTGCCTACTTATCCTCACCTGCGTCATTCGAATTTGGTTGGGAAGACGTCATATTGCCTATGTGCAACATCATCGCAATGCGGTGCCAGTCGCATTTAATGACAATATTGCATTAGACGCCCATCAAAAAGCGGCAGATTATGCAGCGGAAAAAACTAAGTTAGCCATGACTGAGTCGATTGCACAAATGTTGCTTCTGCTCATACTCACTTTAGGCGGTGGATTGCAGTTCATTGATGATATTTGGCGCTACGCCTTGCCGGCACAGGAGATTATGCGCGGTGCATTTGTAATCTGCAGTGTGCTGTTGCTCAGCAGTTTAATTGACGTACCTTATGACTACTACAGAACGTTTGTCGTGGATGCGAAATTTGGCTTTAACAAAATGACCGTCTCCATGTTTTATAGCGACCTAATTAAACACAGCTTGGTAGGTGTCGTTTTGGGAGCCCCTATCTTGTTTGCCGCCTTATGGCTCATGCAAAGTGCCGGAGAATTCTGGTGGCTATATTTATGGCTTGTTTGGGCCTTGTTTAACTTGTTGATGCTGGCGGTTTACCCTACTTTTATCGCCCCTTTATTTAACAAATTTTCTCCGTTAAAAGATGAAGCTTTAAAACTACGCATTGAAAACCTACTGACTAAATGTGGATTTAAGTCGCAAGGACTATTCGTCATGGACGGCTCTTCTCGTAGCAGTCATGGTAATGCTTACTTTACTGGGTTTGGAGCTTCCAAACGTGTAGTGTTTTTTGACACACTCCTTGAACGCTTAAATGCCGATGAAATTGAAGCTGTATTGGCGCATGAATTAGGCCACTTCAAACATCAGCACGTCACTAAACGAATTGCAATGATGTTTGTGGTGAGCTTTTTAGGCTTAGCCTTACTGGGCTGGCTCATCAATCAGCCCGGGTTCTACTATGGACTTGGCGTGACACACATCAGTACTTATATGGCCTTAATGCTATTTTTACTGGTATCGCCTGTGTTCTTGTTTTTACTACGCCCACTAATGGCCAGCTATTCCCGTAAAAACGAGTTCGAAGCTGACAGTTACGCCGCTGAACATGCAAGTGCTAATGACCTAGTGAAGGCATTAGTGAAACTTTATCGCGATAATGCGTCTACGCTCACGCCAGACCCATTACACTCTGCTTTCTATGATTCTCACCCACCTGCAAGCATTAGAATTTCAAAATTAGCGGCGTATACTAAGTAAACGTTTCTATTAAAGGGCTCGGATGATGAAAACGCTATTATTGGCTTGTCTGCTACTGATCAGTGCCCAAGTATTGGCGGAACCATTCAAATCTGCTGATTTAGTCGCAGGCAAGGCTCTGCTAGAGAGAAACTGCATCAGTTGTCATGCCTCTAGCTTTGGCGCTGATGGAGCGGCCATTTATACACGTGAATATCGCAAGGTGCACACCGCAAAAGGTTTAGCCGCACAAGTGCGAAACTGTAATACTATGCTCGGACTTAAGTGGTTTGAAGATGAAGAGCTCAATGTGACCGGCTACCTAAATAAAACCTACTATAAATTTACTGAGTAATTGCTTATTTTGCGAACCGAACAAGCTGCAGCAGCACATCAAGAAAAACTTCTCACTGGCACCATCGTTGCCGCTTATGGCAAACGCTTTCAGGTTGAATTGGCTGATGACCAAAAACGCATCAGTTGCGTCACCCGTGGTAAGAAAACTGATCTAGCCTGTGGCGACAATGTGACACTCAAGCTTACCGATAAGCACGAAGGAGTCATTGAATCTACCTTACCGCGCAAAACCCTGCTCTATCGTAGCAATGCATTCAAAAGCAAGATGTTAGCGGCAAATGTCACACAAATCATCATTGTATTAGCGACCCAACCTAGCTTTTATGAAGCCCTACTTAACCGTTGCTTAATTGCGGCAGAAGCTGCCGGAATTAAAGCATTAATTGTGCTTAACAAATGTGACTTGGCAGACAATGACGATGCAAAGCAAAAGCTAGCCTTATATACTGGACTAGGCTATCAAGTACTTGCACTATCGGCTACTGAAGATATTTCTGCATTACGCCCATATTTGCAAGGTGATGCCAGTATCTTGGTGGGCCAATCCGGCATGGGTAAATCCACAATTATCAATGCCCTATTACCGGATGCTGATGTTCGTACACGCGAGGTCAGCCTAGTGCTTGATAGCGGTAAGCACACCACCACTGCAGCGCACTTATATCATTTAGATGCACATAGCCAATTGATTGATTCCCCCGGACTACAGGAATTCGGCCTACATCATCTCAGTACGGATGAGCTAGAGCATGCTTTTATTGAATTTAGGCCGTACTTAGGTAAATGCAGGTTTAATAATTGCAAACATTTACAAGAACCAGACTGCGCCATTAAAGAAGCTGTGGCTTCAAATAAAGTCACACCAGAGCGCCTAGCTATTTATCAAATGTTACGAACTGAAATCGGCGCGTAACGCCATCAACACTCGCTGACAAGCCATCTCCAAAAAGCAGGACGAGTGCGCGTATAATAGCCTCAGATACTTTAGGACTCACCCGCATGCAAATTACTACCCGCCTTGAATTTGATGCTGGCCATCGAATTCCCAGCCACAAAAGTCAATGTAGAAACTTACATGGTCATCGTTACGCGATGGAAATCACCTTATCTGGCGACATTATCAAGCAAGAAGATGCTTCAGAGAACGGCATGGTAATGGACTTTTCAGACGTGAAAGCCATTGCTAAAAGTGCAGTGGTTGACCTATGGGATCACGCATTCTTGGTGTACAAGCATGACACTGAAGTGCTCGACTTTCTGAATAGCATGGCCAATCACAAAACGATTGTATTCCCTACTGTTCCGACTGCTGAAAATATGGCGTTTGAAGCGTTTAGGATACTTAAAAGCA
The DNA here is from genome assembly GCA_903882525.1 of uncultured Pseudomonadota bacterium. Taxonomy (GTDB): domain Bacteria; phylum Pseudomonadota; class Gammaproteobacteria; order Burkholderiales; family Methylophilaceae; genus Methylotenera. The sequence goes on from CAIRXI010000014.1 coordinate 3,772, forward strand.
AATATCACGACACTTACGGCAATCACTTAAAGCTAGAAAAAGTACGTTTGTATGAAACACCTAACAATTGGGCTGACGCACTCGCCTAAGCATTTAACTTAATCGCAAGGCTTTCATCTCTTCAATCAACGCCGCACGCCAGTTTGGTAGTTGTAACGCAAAATCTGTAGCCAATTTAGTACAATCTAAAATGGAATTAGCTGGTCTAACGGCCAAGGTTGGAAACTCTTGTGTCGTAATCGCTTTAATATTAGACGGTAGCGTTTTAAGTACCGGCCAACCACGCTCAATTTGTACGCGTGTATATTCATCCACTATTGCCAATGCAAACCCATACCAGCTTGTAAAGCCACTATTCACTAAATGGTAGACACCATGAGTGTTTTCTTGCCATTGTGGCAATATTGCCATGACTGCCTGCGCTATGCTCTGACTGCTGGTGGGTGCACCCATTTGGTCAGCTACTATCCGAAGTTCTTCACGCTCAGAGGCTAAGCGCAAGATTGTTTTCAAAAAATTATTGCCGTAAGCCCCATATACCCAAGAAGTGCGAAGTATTAGATGCGGTAAACCTACTGCACTAACCGCCATTTCACCCGCAAGCTTAGACTGACCATAAACGCTGATCGGATGCGTCGCATCAGTTTCAATATAAGGATCAACCTTATTACCACTGTAGACATAGTCAGTGGAAAAATGGATTAGGCTCGCGCCAATGTTTGCCGCTTCTTCTGCCAGCACTCTAGGGGCTGCTGCATTGATGGCATAGGCTAACTCAGGCTCGCTTTCAGCTTTATCAACTGCCGTATAAGCGGCTGGGTTGATAATTAAATCAGGTTTGTGTGCATGCACCACGCGTCGAATTGCCTCTGCGTCAGTTAGATTAAGCTGACTGCGATCTAAACTAATGACGTTCAAAGTCGTATCAGTAGCCAAGGCATGCTTTAGGGCATGCCCCACTTGGCCATTAACGCCGGTAATAAGAATTTTTCTAAACATAGACAAATAATCTAAAGCTTAGCCTTGCGCTTCAAATACATCGGCCTGTGAAAAATCTACACCCAACTTATCTTTAGCAGACAAACTAGGCAGTTCTGTAATAGGCCAATCAATCGCCAAGGCAGGATCATCCCAACGCAAGCAACGCTCATATTGCGGGGCATAGTACTCTGTAGTTTTATACAAAAACTCAGTATCAGGCTCTAGTGTTAAAAAGCCATGTGCAAAGCCTGCAGGGATCCACATTTGACGTTTATTCTCAGCTGACAATATCGCCCCTACCCACTGACCAAAACAACCAGACTCGCGACGAAGATCCACCGCCACATCAAAAACTGCGCCGTGACTCACCCGCACTAATTTTCCTTGCGCTTGTTCAATTTGGTAATGCAAACCGCGCAACACATGCGCGGCGGATTTTGAATGGTTATCCTGCACAAATTGCGTTTTAACACCGGTTAATTTTTCAAATGTTGTTTGGTTATAGCTCTCAAAGAAGAAACCTCGATCATCACCAAAAACTTTAGGTTCAAGTATCAATAAATCTGGAATTTTTGTGGTGACGACCTGCATTAAAATACCTGCTCGCTCAACACCAACTTCAAATACTGACCGTAGTTATTTTTAATATACTTATTGGCCAAAATATCTAATGCCGCGGCATCAATAAAGCGCATCCGATAAGCAATTTCTTCTGGACAAGCGATCTTTAAGCCTTGGCGCTTCTCAATGGTTTGAATAAATAATGAGGCCTCTAATAGGGACTCATGCGTGCCAGTATCTAGCCATGCAATGCCGCGCCCCATCACTTCTACTTGTAAATCTCCGCTGGTCAAATAAGCACGGTTAACATCCGTGATTTCTAGCTCACCGCGTGGTGATGGCTTCAGGTTTTTGGCAATTTCAATCACCCTGTTGTCGTAAAAATACAAACCTGTCACTGCATATCTAGACTTGGGCGCAAGTGGCTTTTCTTCTAGGCTAATAGCTTGGCCTTGCGTATTAAATTCCACCACGCCATAACGTTCAGGATCACTGACTGGATAAGCAAATACGGTAGCCCCTTGGGTTAGTTTTGCTGCAGCCTGTGTACGAATGGCAAGATCATGACCGTAGAATATATTGTCGCCCAAAACTAAAGCTACGCTATCATCACCGATAAAGTCTTCACCAATAATAAAGGCCTGTGCGAGACCGTCAGGCGATGGCTGAACTGCGTATTGGATCGACATGCCCCACTGACTGCCATCACCCAACAACTGCGCAAAGCGTGGTGTATCCTCTGGTGTTGAAATCACCAACACTTCACGAATACCTGCCAGCATTAAGGTCGTCAGCGGGTAATAAATCATTGGTTTATCGTATACGGGTAATAACTGCTTAGAGACTACTTGCGTGACTGGATACAACCGGGTGCCTGAACCGCCGGCTAATATAATACCTTTCATGCTAATTCTTCTCCACGCTCAGCGTAATGTTTTTGCACCCAATTTCGATAGTCACCACTCGTGACATTCGCGACCCAGTCTTGATGCGCTAAGTACCAATTGACTGTTTCCTCTATCCCAGATTCAAAGGTCTGTTCTGGCTTCCAACCCAGTTCATTCGAGATTTTACTTGCATCAATCGCATAGCGCTGATCATGACCTAAGCGATCTTCCACAAATGTAATTTGATCCATATAGGACTTCGCGTCCGCACGTGGCTTTTTCTCGTCTAGCATTCGGCATAAAGTTTTTACGACCTCAATATTCGGTTTCTCATTCCAACCACCGATGTTATACACCTCACCTACACGTCCGGCTTCAAGCACGCGTCTAATCGCTGCACAGTGATCTTCGACATAAAGCCAATCTCGAATCTGCTGACCTGTGCCATAGATAGGCAATGCTTTTCCTGCTAATGCATTGTGGATGATGAGTGGAATCAGCTTTTCTGGGAAATGGTAAGGTCCATAATTATTAGAGCAATTAGTAGTCAGGGTTGGTAAGCCATAAGTATGATGATAAGCGCGCACTAGATGGTCAGACGCTGCTTTAGACGCAGAATAAGGGCTATTAGGCGCATAAGTATGAGTTTCGGTAAAAGCGGCCTCATTAGGTCCTAGTGAGCCATAAACCTCATCGGTAGATACATGTAAAAATCTAAAACGCTCCTGCTGATCTACATCTAAAGCGTCCCAGTATGCACGTACAGCCTCTAATAAATGAAAGGTGCCCACTA
>CAIRXI010000015.1 GCA_903882525.1 uncultured Pseudomonadota bacterium
CAGTCAATGTACTGAGCAATAATGCTTAGATCTACGTTTTTAAGTTCACGGCGTCCAACAAACTTAGGCTTGACTGGTGCCAATGCGCCATCGAACACAAGCTTAGCTTTGTTGGCACGGGCTTGGGCTAAGGTCAGCAGGGGGATGCCTTTTTTATTGGCGTGCTGGGTGCGCGCCAACTCATAATCAGTGGCCACTTCTGCGATATAACTATCGCGCTGCTCTGGTGTTAATAATGATTGCATGACCGCAACCGAACGCGAAGCGTCAGCGACATAGATCACCGGCCCATCATAAAATGGCGCAATTTTCACCGCCGTATGCGCACGTGAAGTGGTGGCGCCACCGATTAACAGCGGCGTCTTCAGGCCTTTAAAGTAGGGGTCACGTTGCATTTCTCTAGCAATGTGCGTCATTTCTTCTAATGATGGCGTAATCAAGCCAGAGAGACCGATAATGTCCGCTTTCTCTGCTTTGGCCAGGGCAAGAATTTCTGATGCAGGCACCATTACGCCCATATTGACGACTTCAAAGTTATTGCATTGCAGCACCACAGAAACGATGTTCTTGCCGATATCGTGAACATCGCCCTTGACTGTAGCGATAACCATTTTACCTTTAGGTTTCGCCACAATGCCGGTGCGCTTTTCATCTGCGGCTTTTTCGGCCTCAATAAACGGAATCAAATGCGCTACTGCTTGTTTCATCACTCGCGCTGATTTCACCACTTGCGGTAAAAACATTTTCCCTTGACCGAACAGGTCGCCCACCACATTCATGCCGTCCATCAACGGCCCTTCAATGACATGGATAGGGCGGCCGCCACTATTAGCCACTTTTTGCCGAGCTTCTTCGGTGTCTTCGACAATAAACTCTGTAATGCCATGTACCATCGCATGGCTGAGACGTTTTTCTACTGGGGTAGGTTCTGCTACTGTGCCACGCCACTCTAAAGTAGCGGCAATTTTTTTACCGCCAGCGACCAAGGTGCCGGCAATTTCAATCATGCGCTCGGTGGCATCTTCACGACGATTGAGGACGACGTCTTCTACGCGCTCTTTAAGTTCTGCAGGTAAGTCATCGTAAACGCCCATCATGCCAGCATTGACGATGCCCATGGTCATGCCGGCTTTAATAGCATGATAGAGAAATACCGTATGAATTGCCTCACGCGCAGGGTCATTGCCTCTGAAGCTGAAGCTGACGTTGGACACGCCACCAGAAATTTTGGCGTAAGGTAGATTTTCTTTAATCCAGCGTGTGGCATTAATAAAGTCCACAGCGTAATTATTGTGCTCTTCAATACCGGTCGCGATAGCAAAGATGTTAGGGTCAAAGATGATGTCTTCTGGTGGAAAATCTAAGCGCTCTACCAGTAAGTTGTAAGCACGCTTACAAATCTCTGTTTTGCGTTCAAAGGTATCTGCTTGGCCTTTTTCATCAAAGGCCATGACGATGGCGGCAGCACCGTAGCGTTTACATAGCGTGGCTTGACGTAGAAACTCGTTTTCGCCTTCTTTCATCGAGATCGAATTGACAATCGACTTGCCTTGTACGCACTTTAATCCGGCCTCAATGACGCTCCATTTGCTAGAGTCGATCATAATTGGCACGCGAGCAATATCAGGCTCGGAGGCGATTAAGTTGAGGAAGTGGGTCATGGCTTTAAGCGCATCCAACATGCCTTCATCCATGTTGATATCGATCACTTGCGCACCATTTTCTACTTGCTGGCGTGCGACCGTTAGGGCCTCATCATACTGCTCATTAATAATCAAACGCGCAAAGGCTTTAGAACCGGTGACATTAGTGCGCTCACCCACATTGACGAATAATGAGTCATCGTTAATCACAAAAGGTTCTAAGCCAGATAGCTTAAGAGTGCGTGGTAAGGTGGGGACTACCCTTGGGGGTATCTCTTTAATTTGATTGTAGATGGCATTAATATGCGCGGGGGTGGTACCGCAACAGCCACCAGCGATATTTAAAAAACCGCTTTCAGCAAACTCTTTGATCAAGCTAGAGGTGATATCCGGCGTTTCATCAAACCCCGTATCGGACATAGGGTTAGGCAAGCCAGCATTGGGGTAGATGCAGACGAAGGTGTCAGCAATTTTTGATAGCTCTTCCACATATGGCCGCATTAAAGTGGCACCCAAGGCACAGTTTAATCCGATGGTGAGTGGTTTTGCGTGGCGAACAGAATGCCAGAATGCAGTTACCGTTTGGCCAGATAAAATACGGCCGGAAGCATCCGTGACCGTGCCAGAAAGCATGATGGGCAAACGCAGTCCACTTTCAGCAAAGAAGGTATCAATCGCAAATAAAGCAGCCTTGCAATTTAAGGTGTCAAAAATGGTTTCTACCATCAGTATGTCGGC
>CAIRXI010000016.1 GCA_903882525.1 uncultured Pseudomonadota bacterium
CCAATTAATATAAAAATAGCACCGGACTTGGAGCTTGAGCAAGTCAATGAAATAGCAGAATTATTGCTGTAACATCGAATAGATGGGGTTATTGACACCAATACGACTTTGTCGCGTGAGCAGGTTGAGGGCATGGAAAATGCAGAGGAAAGCGGTGGTTTATCTGGTGCGCCGGTGCGAGATAAGTCAACGCTAGTCATTTCGCAGTTATCACAACGCTTACAGGGCGCTTTGCCTATTATCGGCGTTGGTGGAATTTTAACTGGCGCGGATGCCGTTGAAAAAATCGCTGTGGGCGCCTCCTTGGTGCAGGTTTATAGTGGATTGATTTATAAAGGCCCGCAGTTAGTTCGTGATATTTGCAAATCATTAGGTTAGCTGTGCGACCCGTACTCTATTCCTACCGGCGTTGCCCTTATGCGATGCGTGCACGCATGGCGCTAAAGTATGCGGGTATCGTCGTTGACGTGCATGAAATTACACTCAGTGCAAAACCTAGCGAGTTGCTTGCTGTTTCGCCTAAAGGCACCGTGCCGGTATTGGTGCTTCAAGATCAGGCTACTTCTAAACAGCAAGTGCTAGAGCAAAGTTTGGATATTATGGATTGGGCTTTGCAACAACAAGATGTTGATGGTTGGCTGGCTGCAGATAAACAATTGGCACAACAGTTGATTGCTGAAAACGACACCAGTTTTAAGCAAGCGTTGGATAAGTATAAGTATGCAATTCGCTTTCCTGAACAGTCTTCATCGACGTATAGAGCGCAGGCGGAAGTGTTTTTATACAAGCTAGAGTGTCAATTGTCGCAGTCAACATTTTTGCTATCAGACCAAGTCAGTCTGGCCGATATTGCAATATTTCCGTTTGTGCGCCAATTTTCAGGGGTAGATATTCATTGGTTTGAACAGGCAGCTTACCCGAAAGTAAGAGCATGGTTAAATACTTTAGTTGCGTCAGCTCTGTTTGTCAGCGTCATGCAAAAGTAACCATAATAAAAGGCGCAAAAGCGCCTTTTATTATGCTGTGGCTAGGGCAGTCTCTGCCGATTGTTGATCCTGAACGAAAATAAGTTTGACCTCATTGTTATCGTCAATATCAACATGTACAGTTCCTCCATTAGCCAGTTTTCCAAATAACAACTCATCCGCCAATGCTTTGCGGATAGTGTCTTGAATCAACCTGGCCATTGGTCGCGCACCCATGAGTGGGTCAAAGCCTTTTTTGCCGAGATAGGCTTTTAAGGCATCACTAAACGTCACTTCCACTTTTTTATCATGTAACTGATCTTCAAGTTGAATCAGGAATTTATCGACCACGCGTAGGATAATGTCTTGTGATAGCGACGCGAATGATACCGTTGCATCCAAGCGATTGCGGAACTCAGGTGAGAATAAACGTTTAATGTCAGCTTGCTCATCTCCAGCCTGCTTAGCATTGGTAAAGCCCATGTTCGACTTAGATAGACTCTCCGCGCCAGCATTCGTCGTCATAATAATGGTCACGTTTCTAAAGTCGGCTTTTCGTCCGTTATTATCAGTCAGCGTGCCATGATCCATTACTTGCAGCAGAATGTTAAAAATATCTGGATGCGCTTTTTCAATCTCATCTAGCAGGAGCACGCAATAGGGATGCTTGGTAATTGCCTCGGTCATCATGCCGCCTTGCTCAAAACCGACATAGCCAGGAGGCGCGCCGATTAAGCGCGATACCGCATGACGTTCCATATACTCACTCATATCAAAGCGGATTAACTCAATGCCCATGATATAAGCCAGTTGCTTAGCGACTTCAGTTTTACCCACACCAGTAGGACCACTAAATAAGAAGCTACCAATAGGCTTATTACCTTGACCTAAACCACTGCGTGCCATTTTCACCGCAGAGGCTAATGTTTCAATGGCTTTATCCTGACCGAAAACTACGGCTTTTAAATCACGTTCCAGTGTTCTAAGGGTGCTGCGGTCATCGCTAGAAATATTCTTCGGCGGAATGCGTGCAATTTTGGCGATGATATCCTCAATCTCTTTATTGCCGATCACCTTTTTCTGTTTAGATTTTGGCAATATGCGCTGGGCTGCACCCGCTTCGTCAATCACATCAATTGCCTTGTCCGGCAAGTGTCTGTCATTAATATATTTAGCTGATAATTCAGCCGCAGTGCTCAAAGCGCTCGCAGTGTATTTGACGTTATGGTGAGATTCAAAGCGTGATTTCAGGCCTTTTAAAATTTCAATCGTTTCAGCCACGCTAGGTTCAGCCACATCAATTTTTTGAAAGCGACGTGATAGGGCGTGATCTTTTTCAAATATGCCACGGTACTCTTGGTAAGTCGTCGCACCAATGCATTTAAGAGAGCCATTGGATAATGCGGGCTTGAGTAAATTACTGGCATCTAAAGTGCCACCACTGGCCGAGCCTGCTCCGATTAAGGTGTGAATTTCATCAATAAATAAAATTGCATTTGGATTGTCAGCCAATTGTTTCATCACCGCTTTTAGGCGTTGCTCAAAATCACCGCGATACTTGGTGCCTGCTAGTAAAGCTCCCATATCTAGTGAATAAATCACGGCGTTAGCCAATACTTCAGGAATCTCTTTATCAACGATACGGCGCGCTAAACCTTCTGCAATCGCAGTTTTACCGACGCCAGCCTCACCCACTAATAATGGATTATTTTTGCGGCGACGGCACAAGGTTTGCACCACACGCTCTAATTCTGGACCACGTCCAATTAGTGGATCAATCTTCCCTGCTAATACCTGAGTATTCAGATTGAGGGTGTAGTTTTCTAATGCGCCATTCGGTGGTGAGTCAACTTCAGCTTCTGTGTCGGCACCTTCTGGTTTAGCGGTTTCAGCCAACTTAGAAACACCATGCGAAATGAAATTAACTACATCTAGGCGAGTAACCCCTTGTTGGCCCAAGAAAAATACAGCGTGAGAATCTTTTTCGCCAAAGATCGCAACCAATACGTTAGCACCAGTCACTTCTTTTTTGCCAGATGACTGCACGTGGAGCATAGCGCGCTGAATTACACGCTGAAAACCCAATGTGGGCTGTGTATCCACATCGTCTTGACCGATAACGGTAGGGGTGTGTTCTTCAATATATTGATTAAGTTCGGTGCGTAATACGTCGAGCTTAGCGCCACACGCGCGGAGTACTTCAGCCGCAGTTGGATTGTCAATCATGGCTAGCAGTAAATGTTCAACCGTAATGAGCTCATGGCGCTTTTGTCGGGCGTCCATAAAGGCCATATGTAAACTTACTTCGAGTTCTTGAGCTATCATTTTATTACCTTATATTCTATCAATCATCACGCTTGCGTTACGGTCAGTTTGGATTATGCCAATTCAACTACGCACTGCAAAGGGTGCTGCGCTTCTTGCGCATGCTTCAACACCTGATTCATCTTGGTTTCTGCAATATCTTGTGGGTAAATCCCACATACGCCCATGCCCTCTGTATGAACTTGGAGCATGATTTGCGTCGCTTGTTCACGGCTTTTGTTAAAAAAGTTTTCTATGCATGCCACTACAAATTCCATCGGCGTGTAATCGTCATTGAGCAGTAACACCTTAAACATGGGGGGCAATTTAGGTTTTGCAACTTCAGGTTTAAGTGCGGTACCGTGATCAGAAGGAGAGTGAGCCATATTGGAACCTATTTTGAGCCAAACTATAAAAAATTCAAGCCCATTGTGAGTAATGTCTTAACAAATAGTTGCATTTAATGCTCACGGTCATGCCAACGGCAATTTCAGTATGCGTATTGCAATACAGGTAGTGATGCCACGGTGTGTGGCATTTACATAAAGTTAAGGAAAAATTTTGACGCTTTTAACGATTCTGTCTTGGGTTTGGACTATTTCGAGGGTATGCGACCCTATTTTAAAGCTGGTATTGGCATCCGGGATGTCGCCGAAATGCTCTAAAACTAAACCATTAAGCGTCCGCGGGCCATCTAGTGGTAGGTGTAGGTTTAATTTCTTATTAAGATCGCGCAGTGTGCTACTTCCATCCACTAACCAGCTCCCGTCGGCCTCTTTGCGATAGCTACCAAGGCGTGACGGTGACTGTGTAGTAAAGTCGCCAATCACTTCTTCCAATATATCTTCTAAAGTCACTAAGCCCTTAAACTCGCCATACTCATCCACAACCAAGCCCACGCGCTGCTGATTTTCTTGAAACTGCTGTATTTGCGTGAACAGAGGCGTGCCAGAGGGGATGAAGTAGGGCTCAGCCATCACTTCGCGTAACGCTTCTTTATCTAAATCATTGTTGTAATGATGAGAGCGCAACTGGGTAATCACTTTTCGTATGTGTAGAATGCCGATAATTTCATCGTGTTCGCCTTGGCGCACTGGGATGCGTGTATGCTGACTGCTGGAAATATGCTGCAATATGTCTTCCAACGGCGCGTCGAAATCAATGGTTTCCACCAAGGTATGCGCAGTCATAATGTCGTCGACGGTGATTTTTCCCAAGTCTAATAAATTAAGCAGAATCGTACGTTTTTTCTGCGGCATATAATGCCCAGCTTCGCTGACGATGGAACGCAATTCTTCAGTACTGACTGCATGCAAGGACTCTTCAAAGTTTACTCGGATGCCTAATATGCGCACAAAGCCTTTAACGAAGAGGTTAACGAAGGAAACTACTGGGTTAAATAGCCACAGCAATGGATAGAGTAGATAGCTACAGGCAAAGCCGATTGTTTCCGGATAGGCCGCAGCAATGACTTTCGGTGAAATTTCACTAAAGACCAAAATGGCAAAGGTGATGCTGAGCGTCCCAATCATCAAGACAAACTCACCTTCGCCAAATAAATTCACACTCAGGACTGCGACCAAGGTTGATGATGCTGAGATACACAGCGTATTACCTAATAAAATAACGCCTAATAGTTTATCGGTGCGGGCTAATAGAATGCTGGCAAGTTTAGCGCCACGATGACCCTGTTTGGCTAAGTGCTTCATCCGGTAACGGTTGAGCGACATCAAGCTGGTTTCGGCGATTGAGAAGAAGGCCGAAAATAGGAGCAAGAGGCCGAGTATGCCTAGTTGCCAAGATATGGGAATATTATCCAATGGGATTTGCCGCTAATTAAAGTAGCCAGTGTATACGGGAGTTGTAGTACTAATCAAGGATACTTAACATTAAGGGCACGTAAGTGCCCTTAATGTTGATCGCTAGACGTGGCTAGACAATTTTTTTAACGCGAAAGCGTTAGGAAATGACTTCTACTACCTCTTTTTTATCAGATTCTTTTTTCTCAATATCGCCAATTAAATTGGCGCGATTAACGCCTAGCCACATAGCGATTGGGCAGGCCACTAATACAGAAGAATAAATGCCGAATAAAATGCCGATGGTAAGGGCGAGTGCGAAGTTATGTAACACTTCACCACCAAATAGCAACATAGAGCCGACCATTGTTTGCGTCATGGTATGGGTGATGATTGTTCGTGACATGGTGCGTGTGATGGCATTATCAATGACTTGGACTACACTCGCTTTACGCATCTTACGGAAGTTTTCACGTACTCGATCAAAGACGACTACCGATTCATTCACCGAGTAGCCTAGTACCGCTAAAATCGCTGCCAGTACTGTGAGGTTAAACTCCCATTGAAAAAAGGCAAAGAAGCCTAAAATAATCACCACGTCATGCATGTTGGCGATAATCGCTGCTACGGCAAAACGCCACTCAAAACGCAACCATAGGTAGAGCACAATGCCCACGCAGACAAAGAACAGGGCTAAGCCGCCATTCTCATAAAGTTCATCACCCACTTGTGCGCCCACGGACTCAACACGTCGTACTTCAGCGGTACTATCGGCTTGCACCAGTGCCGCTTTTACTTGCTCTGACAGCTGTGATACAGAAGCGCCAGGTTTTACAGGCAAACGGATAAGCACGTCATGGCTAGAGCCAAAGTTTTGTACCGTGGCCTCTTTAAGACCGATGCTATCTACCGCTTTACGGATTGTTTCTAGGTTGGCCGTTTGTGGGTAGTTGACTTCCATGACCGTGCCGCCAGTAAAGTCCACGCCAAAATTTAAGCCACGGGTAGCTAAAAACACGATGGCCAATAGAAATGTCACCAATGAGATTGAGGTCGTTAAACGACCGTAACTCATAAAGGGAATGTCATTTTTGATTCTAAATAATTCCATAATATGTACTCTAAATATTCTTAAATAGGGTTTGGGTAAGCGTTGTATTTACGCTTTAAAAATTTGGCCGATTGATAGTTTGTTGACTTTACGGCGATAGCCGTATATCAAGTTTACAAAGGCGCGTGATACCAGAACCGCACTGAACATTGACGTCAAAATACCCAATACATGGACCACTGCAAAGCCTTTAATCGGCCCAGTACCAAACATAAATAGGGCTAAACCAGCAATGAGCGTGGTGACATTCGAGTCTAAAATCGTATCAAAAGCGCGTTCGTAACCAGCATGAATGCTGGCTTGCGGCGTATTGCCATTACGCAATTCCTCACGTACCCGCTCATTAATCAGTACGTTAGCATCAATCGCCATCCCTAGCGCTAGGGCAATCGCCGCCAGTCCCGGTAAGGTTAAGGTCGCTTGCAACATCGATAAGATTGCCACGAGCAGTAATAGGTTGATTGCGAGGGCGGCGACAGAAACTACACCAAATGCCATGTAGTAAACCATCATCATCACTGCGATGGCCGCAAATCCCCATAGCGTTGAGTGCACACCTCGGGTGATATTGTCTTGACCCATGCTAGGCCCAACCGTACGTTCTTCAATAATATCCATCGGAGCTGCTAGCGCGCCGGCACGCAGTAACAAGGAAATGTCGGTGGCTTCTTGCGTGTTGGCCATGCCTGAAATCTGTACGCGACCGCCGCCAATTTCTTCGTTAATCACGGGTGCGGTAATGACTTCGGTGCTGCCCTTTTCTATGAGCAAAATCGCCATACGCTTACCGACATTTTCACGCGTCACTTGTTGAAAAACACGAGCGCCACGACCATCCAAAGTCACGTTCACGACGGATTGACCAGATTGACTGTTCACGCCAGGGCCCGCATCTGTAATGTAATCACCGGTCAGTACTACATTCTTTTTCACGAGGATGGTACGGCCATCACGCGTTTTATACGCTTCATCACCTAGCGGTGCTTGGCCTTTTTCAGCTTTTTCTAGGGTCGCGACATAAGTTTTTACTTCATCAACTAATATGATCTCCAGCGTGGCGGTACGACCTAAAATTTCTTTGGCTTTGGCTGTATCTTGGACACCTGGCAGCTGCACTACTACGCGATCAGCGCCTTGCTGCTGAATAATAGGTTCGGCGACACCGAGTTCGTTAATACGGTTATGCAGCGTCTGTATGTTTTGTTTTAAGGCAAAATCTTGAATACGTTTTTGCTCTAGCACATTAAGTGAGGCAGTCAATAATTGGTCTGCGCCGTCAGTAGTTTCTTTCAATGTTAAATTAGGGAAGTCTTTACTAATGACAGTTCTCGCTTTTAGCAACTCACCTGCAGTGCTAAAACGAATTTGCACCGATTGACCTTCACGCGTTACGCCGAGATATGATATGCGCTCTTTACGTAAGGCAATTCTAAAGTCACCCACAAAGCGTTCAGCGGCTTTATCTAGGGCTGCTTTCATGTCTACTTGCAGCATGAAATGGACGCCGCCACGTAAATCTAAACCTAGGTACATAGGCTTAGCACCTAGGTTATGCAGCCATTCTGGCGAACGAGATAACAGGTTTAGGGCGACGGTATAATCTTTTCCAAGATTCGCTTGCAATACATCTTTGGCTTTAATCTGCGTATCAGTATTGGCAAACCGTGCTTTCACGCCACGTAGATCTAGATAAATGCCATCGTAGGCTATTTTTTCTTGCTTAAATATCGCCTCCACTTGACCAAGCAATGCTGGATCTAGCTTGGTGGAGCTTTTGGAAGGCGTGACTTGTACCGCTGGCGATTCACCAAAAAAATTGGGAATAGTATAAATTAGCCCAATCAAAATCATGATGGCAACGAAGATGTTCTTCCACATTGGATAGCGGTTCATATTCAGACTCTAGTCAATAACGGTGTGTGTTTTAAGGAGTGGGTGAGCTAAACATCAGTTAAGCGCGAAGAACACGCTTAACTGAGCAAGCACTAAATACTTTTGATTGTACCTTTTGGTAGTGCGCTTTGTATGGCTTGTCGTTGCACAGTAATTTCAACATTGGCTGCAATTTCAACGCTAACAAAAGCTTCGCTTACTTTGCTGATTTTGCCAACAATGCCACCACTGGTCACAACTTCATCGCCTTTTTGTAAGGCTGCAATCATGTTACGTTGCTCTTTCGCTTGCTTCATTTGTGGGCGAATAATCATAAAGAAAAACAAAACAAAAATAACGATAAGCGGTAAGAAGCTCATTAAATCATTGCTGGCTAAACCAGTTGCTGCGTATGCATTTGAAATAAACATGATATGACCTCTTTTAAGTTGTCTTGCTGGTTAAAAATTAGCTTCGAATTCTAGCACACACTATAAGGTATTGCCGACTAGCCGTATTAGTCTGATTGCTCAGCACTTACTTCAGCCGCTTGTGTTAATTGTGCGCGTTTGGCTGCAAATTCAAGCTTAAATGCTTCAAAGGCGTCAGCTTCTATGCTGCTTCGCATACCCGCCATCAGTTCTTGGTAATAATGCAGATTATGGATGGTGTTTAGACGTGCACCCAAAATTTCGCCTACCTTATGCAGATGATGCAGATAGGCGCGACTGAAGTTGCTACAGGTATAGCAGCCACAATCAGCATCTAAAGGCTGGGTGTCACTTTTATAACCAGCATTTTTAATTTTAATGTCGCCATATTGCGTAAAGAGCCAGCCATTGCGGGCATTACGCGTTGGCATCACGCAGTCAAACATATCAATACCCTGACTGACGGCGGCGACTAAATCTTCCGGCGTACCAACGCCCATCAAATAACGCGGTTTATTTTGCGGCATTTTTGGCGCGGTATGCGCCAAGATGCGCAACATGTCTTCTTTAGGTTCGCCGACGGATAGGCCACCTATGGCATAACCATCAAAATCAATATTGGTTAAGCCCGCTAATGAGATGTCGCGTAAATCTTCAAACATGCCACCTTGAATAATGCCGAATAGTGCATTTTCGTTACCGGCATGCGCATCCTTGCTACGGCGTGCCCAGCGCAGTGACAGTTGCATAGAATCATTGGCTTCGTTATGCGTAGCTGGGTAGGGGGTGCATTCATCAAAAATCATGACGATGTCAGAATTTAGTACTTTCTGAATACGCATGGATTCTTCTGGTGTTAAGAAACAGCTATCGCCATTAATCGGCGAGCGAAATTTCACGCCTTCTTCGGTAATTTTACGTAAAGCACCTAAGCTCCACACTTGAAAGCCGCCAGAATCAGTTAGGATTGGACCATCCCATCCCATGAATTTATGCAAGCCGCCGTGTGCTGCAATGACATCTAACCCAGGTCTTAGCCATAGGTGAAAGGTGTTGCCAAGCACGATATGCGCATTGATTTCTTTGAGTTCCAAAGGCGACATGGCTTTGACTGTGCCATAGGTGCCAACGGGCATAAAGGCAGGAGTTTGCACATCCCCGTGGATCAGACTTACGGTGCCACGTCTGGCGAGGCCATCTTGTTTATGTAGTGTAAATTGCATAGGGATAATGAATATATAAGTACAGTTTTTCTAAGCCGCGATATTAACACACAGCTTATGATTGCTTTAGCGCTGTGCACGCATTGCTGATTGGAGAATGCTTCTTTTTAAGAAGCCCTAATAAGCTGAGCTTTGTTATACTAATGCTAAGTAAATTAATTGAAATTGAAATCATGGCTGAAAAACCTGTACGAACTCGCACTAAGAATCCGTTATTAGACGGTGGGTTAAAAGGACGCGGCATTTACCTGTTACCTAATTTATTTACATCGGCAGCCTTGTTTGCAGGATTTTACGCGATTGTTCAGGCCATGAACGGGCGTTTTGAGCTGTCTGCCATCGCTATTTTTATTGCAATGGTGATGGACGGACTAGATGGCCGTGTGGCGCGCATGACCAATACGCAAAGCGCGTTTGGTGCTGAGTATGACAGTTTGTCTGATATGGTCTCATTTGGCGTTGCTCCCGCGCTCATTCTTTATGTGTGGGCATTAAAGCCGCTAGGAAAATTAGGCTGGTTGGCAGCCTTTGTTTACTGTGCATGTGCTGCATTGCGTCTAGCGAGATTTAATACAAAATTAGACGATGC
>CAIRXI010000017.1 GCA_903882525.1 uncultured Pseudomonadota bacterium
AACGCTCAGTTGCATGATGTCCAGCAGCAATATAAGCAACGCCAGATTCAACTGCCTGGTGCGTGGTTTGTTCAGATATTTCACCACTAATAAACACATCGGCTCCTAGCGCAATCACTGAGTCCAAATAATTTTGTGCGGCCCCCGTGCACCAGGTGATCTTCTTTACCATTTTTTGACCATCCCCGATAACTAAGGGAGCTCGTTGCAGGACATTTTCTAGATGCCGAGAAAAATCAACTAACTTAATGGCTTTCTCTAAATAACCAACAGCCACCAAGTCTGACTCACCTCGATAGTCTGTCATAGTAATCCCTAACTTTTTACCTAGTTGCACATTATTTCCGAACTTCGCGTGTGCGTCTAAAGGCAAATGGTAAGTCATGAGATTCAAATTATGCTTCAATAAAAAACCTAAGCGATTACGTTTAATCCCGACAACCCTCGGGTCTTCATTTCGCCAGAAATAGCCATGATGCACCAAAATTAAATCGGCCTCAGCCTCATGTGCCGCCTCAATGAGCGCCATACTCGCTGTGACACCTGTGACTATTTTTCGCACCTCCGCCTTACCCTCAACCTGAAGGCCATTTGGACAAAAGTCTTGAAAGCTTGATACCTGCATCAGCTGCTGGCTATAATTAACTAGTGTGTTGATCTCAACCATGCCTATCTTCCTTATGGTGATGCTACTATTGTTTTATTCACTGGACGTCCCGATATAATGACGAAACGTATTACACTACTTAGACATTCTGATTACTATTAATTAAATATATATCCGACATTATGATCAATCAGCTACACAAAAGATTATGGCTTATTTTTGCACAGGCGGTGACGCTGTGCCTAGCGCTACTTTTCGTGTTGCGTATTTTCTTTCCCGATATTCTCAGTCGCGGACAAACCATCGTGGTGAAGCAGGTAGAGTCAAGCGCAAGACTTAGCTTAACCGGCTCTTATAGCTATGCGGCAAAAAAAGCGATGCCCTCCGTTGTTAATATTTTTACCAGCAAAAAAGTGGCTGTTAATCCCCATCAAAAATACTTGGAAGACCCAAACTTTCGTCAGTTTTTCGGCGATCAATTAGATGATCTGGACGGTCAATCTCAGCCTGAGAACAGCTTGGGATCAGGGGTTATTGTCAGTGAGCAGGGATTAATTTTAACCAACAATCATGTGGTTGCCGCTGCCGATGAAATTGAAATTGCACTGGCTGATGGTCGTAAAATGTCAGCTAAAGTGGTAGGTACAGATCCTGATACTGACCTTGCCCTCATTAAAGTGAACGCCGACCATTTGCCAGCAATTACTTTTGCCAGCTCAGACCGACTGAGCGTAGGCGATGTCGTATTAGCTATAGGGAATCCGTTTGGTGTAGGCCAAACTGTAACGCAAGGCATCGTAAGTGCCCTTGGACGCAATCACTTAGGTATAAATATCTTTGAGAATTTTATTCAAACCGACGCCTCTATCAATCCTGGGAATTCTGGCGGAGCACTAATTGATACTGACGGAAATTTGGTGGGAGTAAACAGTGCTATTTATTCACGTAATGGCGGCTCCATGGGGATAGGCTTTGCCATTCCGGCCACATTAGCTCGTCAGGTAATGGAACAGATTGTAAGCCAAGGAACCGTAACCCGAGGCTGGATTGGTATAGAGGCTCAAGATATTACACCAGAATTAGCGGAGTCATTTAAGCTAAGCAAACAACAAGGTGCTTTAATTGCCGGAGTGTTAAGAAACAGTCCCGCCGATAATGCTGGCCTGCGTGCGGGTGATATTTTATTAGAAATTGAGGGGAAACCAGTGGTAGACAGTCCTGGCATGCTCAATTTAATTGCAGTGCTAAAGCCTAATCAAAAAGCCCGTCTTAAAATTGCACGTGCTGAAAAAGCTTTAAACGTAACCATCATTATTGGCAAAAGGCCAAAACCTAGCCTAATGAAAGAGTAGTTGCTCCAAGTAGCAATTAACTTGGGGGCAGAATTCTATGCGAAGGGGCTTGTTTGGTATATTTTGCAACAAGAATACCCAGTTCGTACAACAGCCACATTGGTATTGCCAGCATAAACTGAGAAATTATATCTGGCGGCGTAAATACTGCACCAATCACAAAGGCTGCCACAACCACATAAGCGCGAGCTTGCTTTAACTGCTCTAAGGTCACCCATGCAAAGCGCACGGCCATCACCACGGCAATTGGCACCTCAAATGCTAATCCAAATGCGAAAAACAAGGTAAGTACAAAATCTAAATAGTTGCCGATATCCGTCATAACGGCCACTCCTTGAGGGGCTGTACCAACAATAAAGCCAAAGATTACCGGAAATACTAAAAAGTAGGCAAATGCCATCCCGGCAAGAAACAGAAAACTACTGGCCACAATCATTGGAATCATGAATTTCTTTTCATGCGCATAGAGGCCGGGCGCAACAAAAGTCCAAACCTGATACATCGTATGCGGTAAGGAAACAATAAATGCCGCCATCATCGCTACTTTCATTGGCACAAAAAATGGGGTGGTCACTGCGGTAGCAATCATTTGTCCACCTGCTGGCAATTTACTTAACAATGGTGCTGCCAGTAGCGCATAAATTCTGTTTGCGAATGGGAAGAAAGCGATAAAAACTAAGCTAAATCCAATCACTATCCGTAATAGACGTGAGCGCAACTCTATCAAATGAGAGATGAAATTATCGGTAGGGGTCACTAGCTAGACTTAACTTTAGCTGGAATTTTCTTGCGTGCAGTTGGCTTCTTTTTAATGACCGACTGTGAAGCAGTCCCTTGAAAATCCAATTCTTGGTTTATGGTATGTGCTTGATGCTGAATGTTGGCTTGGGTTTGGACGACCGTAGCTTGGATTTCCTGCTGCAGTTGCTGCAACTCCTGAAAGCGTACCTCACGATTCACTTCTTCTTTAATCTCAGTCATATATCTTTGCATACGGCCAGTTAATGCGCCTAAGGTACGCGCAACTTTAGGCAACTTCTCTGGGCCAATCACAATCAGCGCAACCACCGCGATCACAACCAACTCAGAGAAAGAAACATCAAACACGAATGCGCAGACTTAGAATAACGATAACAGCTGCTTGTTAGGCCTTGCTGGTTGCTACAGCTTTTGGCTTTGCTACAGCTTTAGGCTTTGCAGGTGCCTTTGCTTTCGCTGGCGCTTTAGGCTTAGCAACAGCCTTAGGTTTAGCTTTAGCCGCAACTACTTTTGGAACTGCTACTTTTTTAACTGCAACTGGCTTAGCCGCGACTTTCCTTTTAGGCGTAGCCTTAACCGCTGGCGACACTTCCGTCGCATTAATTACTGCACTACTTTGAATAGCAACAGGCGTAGCATTTTCTTCATTCATAGCTTCCTTGAAGTTTTTGACTGCACCACCTACATCGCCCCCCATATTGCGTAGTTTCTTTGTACCGAAAATTAATACCACAATTAATAATACGATTAACCAATGCCAGATGCTGAATGAACCCATTTTGACTCTCCTTAATAATAGTTTTTATTGCAAGTACGGTCGATAAAATTAGATTTAGGTCTTAGGTAGCTTAGCGCTGCCGCCGAATACATGCAAGTGTATATGAAATACTTCTTGCCCGCCGTCATGGCCTGTATTGATCATAGTACGAAATCCGGCTAAACCTTGCTCTTTAGCTAGCTTAGGTGCCAATAGCAACAATTTTCCTAAAAGTGCTTGATGCTGCAACTCACAACTAATCAAACTCTCAATGTGTAATTTAGGCACAATTAAAAAATGTACTGGGGCGTTAGGATGAATGTCATGAAAAGCCATGACCTCTTCATCCTCATAGATTTTTGTGGCCGGAATTTGAGCGTTAGCGATCTTACAAAAGATGCAGTCTGCACTCATTTTTCTTTACTTCCTGCTGCCCTAGATTCCTTTTCGGCTATGCCTGACAAACCTTCACGCCTAGCTAGTTCATCTAAAACGTCTTGTGGTTTTAGTCCGGCTTGCGCCAACATCACCAAGGTATGAAACCACAAGTCGGCTGTTTCATAAATAAGGTGCTGTTGATCACCATTTTTAGCGGCAATAATGGTTTCTGTTGCCTCTTCACCGACTTTCTTCAATATGCTATCCATACCTTTGGCATAAAGATTGGCCACATAAGAAGTCTGTGCATCGGCACCTTTTCTTTGCTCTAAAAGAGTCGCTAAGCGATTTAAAATATCATTCATGTTTATAAATTTCTTCCGGGTTCTTAATCACGTCTTGATCTATGAGCCAATGTCCATTTTGTAGCGTTTTGAAGAAACAACTATGCCGACCTGTGTGACAAGCAATACCACCGACCTGATCTATAGTAAGCAGGATTACATCCTCATCACAGTCTAATCGAATTTCAGATACAAGTTGCACATGCCCTGACTCCTCACCTTTCCGCCAGAGTCTATTGCGTGATCGTGACCAATATACCGCCTGCATGCTGGTAGAAGTTAATTGCAAGGCTTCACGGTTCATCCATGCAAACATCAGGATATGTCCAGTATTTCTCTCTTGCGCAATGACTGGCACTAGACCATTAGCATCCCAATTTATTTCATCTAACCAACTTTTAGATTGAGTCAATTTATAACCTAACTTCAATGCCATGTTGCGCCATGTATTGTTTGGCCTGTTTCACCGTATACTCTCCATAGTGAAAGATACTTGCAGCAAGCACCGCGTCGGCACCACCCTCTTTTACACCATCCACTAAATGCTGCAAATTACCTACGCCCCCTGAGGCAATGATAGGGACTGCCACCGCATCTGAAATCGCGCGATTTAATGGATTGTTAAAACCAATTTTGGTGCCATCTCTATCCATACTGGTAATAAGTAACTCACCGGCGCCTAAAGCCACCATTTTCTTTGCCCACTCCACAGCATCTAGCCCAGTCGCTTTGCGACCACCATGCGTGAATACTTCCCATTGATATGGCTGATTGTCTACTTTTTTAGCATCAATAGCGACAACGATACATTGTGATCCAAAGCGACTGGCCGCGTCCGCCACCATTTGTGGATTCAATACAGCGGTGGTATTGATACTCACCTTGTCTGCCCCTGCGTTGAGTAAACGGCGCACATCTTCAACTTCGCGTACACCGCCACCTACAGTCAAGGGAATAAATACTTGCGAAGCCACCTGTTCAATAATATGCAGAATTAAGCCACGATTATCTGAACTGGCAGTAATATCCAAAAAAGTAAGCTCATCTGCACCTTGCTCATCATAACGCTTAGCAACTTCAACGGGATCGCCCGCATCACGCAGCTCAAGAAAATTAATACCCTTTACTACCCGACCATCGGTGACATCTAAACACGGGATGATTCTTTTGGCTAAACCCATTAGCTTAGCTCGTCTGCCAAGGCTTGTGCTGCGGTAAAGTCCAATGTGCCTTCGTAAATTGCACGGCCCGTAATAGTGCCAATAATACCTTCACTCGCTACAGCACATAATTTACGTACATCCTCTAGATTAGTCACACCGCCAGAAGCAATTACTGGAATGGTCAGCGCTTGCGCTAGTGCGACCGTGGCTTCAATGTTCACGCCTGTCAACATGCCATCGCGGCCAATATCTGTGTAAACAATAGCGTTAACACCATAGTCTTCGAATTTTTTGGCTAAATCTATCACATCATGGCCTGTGAGCTTAGACCAACCATCTACCGCGACTTTTCCATCTTTTGCGTCCAATCCCACCATAATTTGGCCAGGAAAAGCATAACAAGCTTCATGCAAGAAACCTGGATTTTTAACTGCAGCAGTCCCGATAATCACATAATCAATACCATTATCAAGGTAGCGCTCAATGGTTTCTAGGTCTCTAATGCCGCCACCTAGCTGTATAGGAATATCACCGCCTACGGCCTTGACGATAGCCTTAATCGCGGCTTCATTAACTGGCTTGCCAGCAAAGGCACCATTTAAATCCACTAAATGTAGACGCTTGCCACCACGATCCACCCAGTGGCGCGCCATGGCACCTGGGTCTTCTGAGAATACTGTGGACTCTTCCATTAAGCCTTGTTTAAGTCTGACACAATGGCCGTCTTTGAGATCAATTGCTGGGATAATTAACATAGTAGGTATTTAAAAAATTACAAACAAAAAAGAGGGGTTAAA
>CAIRXI010000018.1 GCA_903882525.1 uncultured Pseudomonadota bacterium
ATCAATAAAATATGGTCGCTGTTTTCACCTAGTGTCACCTTGCTGACCGAAATTGGTCTCCTGTTGGTCTGGGCATTTGGTATTTGGCAAGTCGCCCATAATGAAATAAGCGTCGGTGTATTAACCGCTTTTCTCGCCTATATCAGTCGCTTTTACACTCGCTTAGACTCCATGAGCC
This sequence comes from uncultured Pseudomonadota bacterium, assembly GCA_903882525.1. Classification (GTDB taxonomy): domain Bacteria; phylum Pseudomonadota; class Gammaproteobacteria; order Burkholderiales; family Methylophilaceae; genus Methylotenera. The sequence goes on from CAIRXI010000018.1 coordinate 179, forward strand.
GCATCGTTTCGGTCACACAAAAGGCTGCCTCTGGGGCTAAACGCATTTTCGATATTTTGGATCATGTCTCTAGCGTGCCTGAGCCTTCCAACCCCGTGCACTTAGATCAAGTTAGTGGCCGTATTGAAATTCGCGGCGCGGGCTTTCGGTATGGCAACCGCTCTGTAATTAAAGATTTAAACCTAGTCATAGAGCCAGGAGAAATGATAGGCTTGGTGGGACACAGCGGTTCAGGCAAAAGCACAATGGTCAATTTAATGTGCCGCTTTTATGATGTATCAGCTGGCTCCATCAGCTTAGATGGTGTCAATATTCGCTCGTTACCAATCTCTGAATACAGACGCAATATCGGACTAGTATTGCAAGAGCCATTCTTGTTTTTTGGGAGCATTGCCGAGAATATTGCTTACGGTAAACCTGAAGCCACCCGCGCTGAAATTGTTGCCGCCGCCCGCGCCGCGCACGCCCATGAGTTTATCTTACGTCTGCCCCATGGATATGACTCCTTGGTTGGCGAACGTGGCCATGGTCTATCTGGTGGCGAACGCCAACGCATCTCCATCGCGCGCGCCTTACTGATTGACCCTAGGATTCTAATCTTGGATGAAGCCACTGCATCAGTGGATACCGAAACCGAAAAAGAAATTCAAAAAGCGCTCGATAACCTCGTGCACGGCCGCACCACCATTGCTATCGCGCACAGATTATCCACCCTACACAAAGCCAATCGCCTAGTGGTTTTAGACCAAGGTCAAATTGTGGAGGTCGGCAATCACGACGAGCTGATGGCGCGCGAAGGGGCTTATTACCGCCTATATCAAGCACAAGCGCGTAATGTAGATGCCGACTTAGATGACCTAAGTAGTGCTCCCCATATTATAGATAAAGAGCTTAGCGTATAACGATGGAACAGATTCCGCTCATTACCGACCAAAAAGCGCCATTCACGCTCACGCGTAATGCTGGCGGTCGATTGCAGCTCATCACTGCCGATGGTGCCGTCCACGATGGCGTCTACCCAGTACGGGCGTTTCCTATTAGTGCAGCTGATGAAGGTCTGTCAGTAGTGAGTGCAGACAGTCACGAATTATTATGGATAGAGAGATTAAGCGATTTAGATACAGACAGCCGCACACTCCTAGCCGCTGAACTGGCGCAACGTGAATTTATGCCAGAAATTCAAAGCATACATCAGGTGTCAAGCTTTGCCACACCAAGCACTTGGCAGGTCACAACCGACCGCGGGGAAGCTGAACTGGTATTAAAAGCCGAAGATCATATACGCCGACTAACGCAAACCTCACTTCTCATTACCGATGGTCATGGCATTAACTTCTTGATTCGGGACCTAGAACAATTGGATAAACATAGCCGTAAACTGCTTGATAGATTTTTGTAAACGTATCTCAGCATACATATGCATGCGTCTAATCGTCATTAAGCAACTCTTGATACAAACAGATACAAGCAAACGCCTAAACGACAAATCTTAGATACATATCCCTGATTAAATACAGTTCAGTCGCCATTTACGTTGGCGTAATTGACCTCAAGGAGAATGTCCATCATGTTGTTTTCTACAAAAACTATCTTTCAAAAAATAGCCATGCCTATGTCCGTGTTGGCATTACTGACCGCCTTCAGTTTACAGCCTTTGATTGCACAAGCTGAATGTGGCCATGGTCATTGGAATCAAGAAAAACATAGTGAAAATTTTGAAAAAAGAATGAATGCACTGCATGATGAGCTTGCATTGTCAGAATCACAACAAGTCGCTTGGCAGGACTTTACTGTAGCTTTAACACCTACAGCGCATGAAGCGAAACATGATCGCTCTGAGTTTTCTCAACTAACAACACCAGAACGTCTTGATCGCATGTTAAACATGATGAAGCTAAGGCAAGAAAAGATGGCATCGCATGTACAATCTATAGAAGGCTTTTACAGCACATTAACGTCTGAGCAACAGAAGATTTTTGATCAGAAATTTAACCAGCATTTTCAACGTCAGAAATAAGCGTTACAAAAAGATTGCTTACAGTATCTAATGGAATATTACTCAGAAAGAAAGGGCTCTCAAGTGGGAACATTGCAAGCAGATGAACAAGTTACCCACGTACTCATCGTTGATGATGATGACGACATCCGGTCCTTGCTTTCAGAGTTTCTTGAGCGCAATCATTTAATTGCATTTCAGGCAACTGACGGCGAGTCCATGCGTACAATGATTCATTCACATCGCATTGATCTCATTGTGTTAGACCTTAATTTACCAGGCGAAGATGGCCTATCCTTATGCCGTCAATTGCGCGCCAGTTCTAACATCCCAATCATCATGCTGACTGCAAAATCGGATCCTATAGATCGGATTGTTGGCTTGGAAACAGGCGCTGATGATTACGTTTG
>CAIRXI010000019.1 GCA_903882525.1 uncultured Pseudomonadota bacterium
ACCAGTATTCTTACCCCCCTAACACCAAAAGCTGACCTAGCGCCAAAACCGCGAGTTGCAATTTCAGGATCCTGTGCCATTTGTGTGCGGTTTTGAGCAGTTAAGCCAGGCACTCGAATTAAACTTTCAGATAAATTCATTGCTGCTTGTCCATCATGAATACTTTCTGACCCCACTACGTCAATTGAAACGGGTAAATCAAAACTATTCGTTTCAACGCGGGTTGCGGTAACCACAACTGGGGCTGTGTTCAAGATATTCTGTGTTTCGTCAGCGGCAATGACATTTTGTGAGATGCAACAAGTGCTCAGTACCGCTATGGACAAAAGTGTTCTTTGAAAAGTACTTGGGAATGACATGATGGCCTTAAGAATCTATGTATGTGATGGAAAATTTTCGACACAATACGTTACAAATTGCTTTAAAGCATCAGTAATATCATTATTATTTCATTATTTTTATTATGGGGTGAATCGAGGGGTGGTCGGTGGAGATTTCTAGAGCATTTTAACGATGTGTTGCAACAGTTGTTTTGCAACTTCTTTTTTTGGCGCACGCGCTAGCGGATGCGCCCCATTTTTATCTAGCAGGGTAACGCTGTTGTCCTCGCCTGTCATGGCGTCACTGACTAAGTTAGCCGCTATTAATGGCAATTTTTTCCGTATACGTTTTTGTTCTGCAAATTCAAGCAGGTTTTCAGTCTCGGCAGCAAAGCCTACGCAGAATGGTGCATTAGGCAAACTTGCTACTTCAGCCAGTATGTCTTTGCCAGGCTTGAGTTCTAAGGTTAGGGAAGACTCACTCTTTTTTATTTTATTAGGGTTAATATGGTCTGGTCTATAGTCGGATACTGCCGCTACGCCAATAAAAATATCTTGCTCGCCTACACGTTGCATAACGCTTTGGTACATCGCCTCGGCACTGGTTGCAGAGATTACGGTGACCCCAAAAGGTGGTTTTAGCGCAGTTGCGCCACTCACTAAAGTCACTTCTGCGCCCATGGCAACTGCTGCTTGTGCAATCGCGTAGCCCATTTTACCTGAGCTTAAATTAGTGATGGCACGCACTGGATCGATCATTTCTAGCGTAGCCCCCGCGGTGACCATGACTTTTTTACCCAACAAAATTTTGGTTTCAAAGCTTGCTAGTACAAGTGCTAATAGGTCCTCTGGCTCCAACATGCGGCCTAATCCAATCTCGCCACATGCTTGTTCGCCACTATCTGGGCCAAGCACGCTGATGCCATCAGTTTTAAGCTGCGTCATATTGCGTTGAGTTGCAGGGTTTTCCCACATTTGCTTGTTCATTGCCGGTGCCACTAATAGTGGGCACGGTTTTGTATCTGAGCCGCGTGCTAAACATAAGGTAGAAAGCAAGTCATCAGCATGACCATGCACCAGCTTTGCGATAAAGTCTGCGCTGGCAGGGGCTACCAGAATAGCATCTGCTTGGCGTGATAACTCTATATGCGGCATGCCATTGCTGATGCTGCTATCCCACATATCAATAAACACAGGTTTACCTGATAGTGCTTGCATTGTGACTGGCGTAATAAATTGGCAGGCTGCGCTAGTCATCACCACCTGAACATCGACATTAGCTTTGACTAGCAGGCGAACGAGCTCTGCCGCTTTGTAAGCTGCGATGCCGCCGGTGATGCCTAATACTAGATGTTTATTTTGCTTTGGGTGCATAGTATTTTTTTGTTATTTAATACGGTTGTTTTTAATTTTAACATGGGCTTTACTATGTATGTTGATGGTTATAGGCTGAGATTGTTGTAGACTTAAGTTGTTGCGAAACATAATGTGCTTGATATTAGGAAAATCATGGTGATTGATAGTTCTTTTTGGCTTAATTTGGCTGTTGCTCTGGGCATAGGACTTCTGATTGGTGCAGAACGTGAGCGCAATCGTGGGGAACCAGGGGATCAATCCATAGCTGGCATTCGTACCTTTACCATTGCCTCGCTGGTTGGGGCTATTAGTATGATGCTCAACATCTGGCTGTTAGTGACTTCTTTATTTTGCGTGACTATTTTTGCTGCTACCGCCTCTTTTATCAAGCGGGATAAGGAGGCTGGTCTAACTTCTGAAGTCACACTCGTATTTACAGTCATTTTAGGCGGGCTTGCGATGAGTGCGCCAGCTTTGGCCGCAAGTCTTGCAGTAAGCGCGGCCATTCTGCTGGCAGCAAAAGATCCAATTCACGTATTTGTGCGTGGCGTTGTTACCAAAGATGAAATGATCGATTTTCTGATTCTGGCTGCAGCCACCCTAATTGTATTGCCGCTAGTGCCCAATGAACTGATTGGTCCGTTTGATGCTATTAACCCACATAATCTTTGGCTGATTGTGATTTTAGTTATGCTAATAGGAGCGCTTGGTCACCTCGCGTTGCGCTTATTGGGTCAACGGATTGGTTTGCCGCTAGTGGGTTTGGTGTCCGGTTTTGTATCCAGTATTGCCACTGTCGGCGCCATGGGTGAGCGCGCTCGACAAACACCCAGTTTAATGGCTTCGTCGGTGGCAGGGGCAACGCTATCTAGCTTATCTACAATATTGCTATTGGCTACGTTGCTAGCGGCGATTCATCTGCCTACCCTGCGCACATTGGCGCCATCACTTATTTTTGGTGGGCTCACAATCGCGATTTATGGACTAATCGTCACCTTAAGTTCATTCCATGAAGGTGGGTTAGAGGTCATTAAACCAAGTCGATCATTTAGCGTTAAAACTGCCCTTATGTTAGCAGGAATGATTGCCGTGGTTTTGGTCGCCTCCGCAGGTTTGAAGTTTTGGTTCGGTCAAGCGGGGCTAGTGGTGGCGACAGGTTTAGCCGGTCTAGCGGATGTGCATGCAGCAACGATTTCAGTAGCCTCGCTAGAAGCCGCTGGCAAAATTGGTGCAGAAAGTGCTGCGATACCAATCTTAGTGGCTTTCTCAATTAATTCTGCATCAAAAGTAGTAATGGCTATGGCTAGTGGGGGTCGCCAGTTTTCACGTCAAGTGGCGCTAGGATTGATACTCCAAGTTGCCGCCACTTGGTTCGGTTGGTGGATATTTTAGGATTGAGTTAGTGCTTGCGGCGTCATGCTAACTGCAAAGCTGCTAGTCGGGCATACAAGCCACCTTGTTCACGCAGTTGTGACGGGCTCCCAATCTCAACAATACGTCCATGCTCTAGCACGATAATGCGGTTGGCTTTTTGTACGGTGCTTAAGCGATGCGCAATCATTAATGTGGTGCGATTTTGCATCGCTGCATTTAATCCTTGTTGTACCAAAATTTCAGATTCAGCATCCAGCGCGCTAGTGGCCTCATCTAATAACAAGATAGGGGCATCTTTCAATATGGCACGAGCAATAGCGATGCGCTGACGTTGGCCACCCGATAAGCGCGTACCGCGTTCACCTAAAAAGGTTTGGTAGCCATCAGGCAGCTTGCTTACAAATTCATCGACTTGCGCTGCCTTTGCCGCAACCATCACTTCTTCATCGCTCGCATCCGGCTTACCGTACCTAATATTTTCTAGCGCATTCGCTGAAAATATGACTGCATCTTGAGGCACAGTGGCAATGCAATTGCGTAAGCTATGCAAGCTTAATTCGTTAATGTTTTGGCCATTAATGCTGATGCTACCAGTACTTAATTCATAAAATCTAAGCAGACATTGAAATAAAGTGGTTTTACCTGCGCCTGATGGTCCAACTAAAGCAATGGTTTCACCGGCAGCTACGCTCAGCGACACATGGTCTAAGGCAGTAATTTGTGGTCTTGAAGGGTAGTGAAACACAATATCTTTAAATTCTATGCTGGCATGACTTGGATTCATCAATGTTTTCGCAAGCATCGGCTCTTTAATAGCGGCCTCAGCGTGAAGTAGCTCCATTAGTCTTTCTGTAGCGCCGGCAGCACGCATCACATCACCCCAAACTTCAGCCATGGTGCCGACAGCGCCAGCTACCATCATTGCGTACAGCACAAATGACGCGAGTTCACCCCCCGTCATGCTACCAGCGCTGACCTGACGGGCGCCAACCCATAATACAAAAATTATGGTGCCTAATACCGCCGTAACCATCAGCAAGGTCAGCATTGCACGCACTTTCACCCGTTTTAAGGCGGTAGTAAAACTTAGGTCTGCGCTACGACGATAGCGTGTAATCTCGTTCAGCTCTTGGGTATAGGATTGCACGGTAGGCATAGCATTGAGGATTTCTCCGGCCATGGCCGAGCTGTCAGCAATGCGATCTTGTGATTCACGCGAGAGCTTTTTAACTGAGCGGCCGATCATAATGATGGGTAGTATCAGCAGTAGCATAAGACCTATATTTAGCGAAAATAAATACAGATTAGTGACAGCTAACATCACCATGCCACCAATAAACTGAAATAGACTTCGCAATCCCATCGATACGGAGCTACCAACCACGGTTTGAATTAAAGTGGTGTCTCCAGTCAGACGTGATAATACTTCCCCAGTTTGTGTGGTTTCAAAGAACTGTGGAGATTGCGTCATCACTCGCGCATAGACTGCACTTCGTAAATCCGCTGTTACCCGTTCGCCCACCCATGAAATTGTGTAGTAACGCGACGCAATCATTAATGCCCAAAAAATCGCAAGGGCAAACATGACTAAGAAATGACCATTTAAACTTAAGTTTCCCATCAATCCACTATTGGCTTTGCTTGAAGTGGCATTAGAAACAAAACCAAAATCTATCAAATCACGAAAAGCTAGCGGTACCATTAATAGTGTTGCAGAGCCTAAGCATAACAATATAAAAGCCAGTAGAACGCGAGAGTGATAGGGGCGCAAAAAAGGCCAAAGATTAGCCAGCGGGGCTATTTTTTTGCTGGAAGTTTTTGTGGGGGTGTTAGCTGGCATGGTGGCGGGGTGACTTTATAAAATATTGAGCTTGTAGCATCGGCAATTCAGTCTAGCTTAAGTTCAATGAGCAGTCTAATGAACTATCCTTATCCTAGATAAGCGACTGATTTTTTTAGACGCTTACGGTAAGTGCTGATTTATACTAACGTAAACATCTATAAAAAATCATTACTATGCATAAAAATTTAAAAATAATCATTTGGGTCGCTGTCGCCTTATTGGGGGCTACAGCTATTAGCGCCATTGCCCTTAATCGCGGTGAAAGCATTAGTGCTATGTGGTTTATTGCTGCGGCTGCCTGCGTATACGCTATTGCTTACCGCTTTTATGCAGCGTGGATTGCCGCCAGTGTATTGGTGATTGATGAAACTCGCGCCACCCCTGCGGAGCGCTTAGATAATGGCCGTGATTTCATTCCTACTAATAAATGGGTGGTGTTCGGTCATCACTTTGCTGCCATCGCGGGTCCTGGCCCCTTGGTTGGCCCAACCTTGGCCGCGCAATTTGGTTATTTGCCAGGCACTTTGTGGATTTTAATTGGCGCGGTATTAGGTGGTGCCGTACAAGATATGGTCACCCTGTTTTTCTCTACCCGTCGTAATGCACGTAGTTTGGGACAAATGGCGCGTGACGAAATTGGGCCTATCGGTGGTGCAGCGGCGCTAATCGGCACTTTCTTAATTATGATTATTTTGATCGCAGTGCTGGGTTTAGTGGTCGTCAACGCCATGAAGCATAGTCCTTGGGCGACATCTACCGTGGCAGCAACCATCCCAATTGCGATGCTAGTGGGCTTTTATATGCGCAATTTTCGCCCAGGTCGTGTTTTGGAGGCGTCAAGTTTAGGCGTTGTTTTATTGTTACTAGCCGTAGTCGGTGGTGGCTGGATAGATCACCAGCCAAGTTTACGCGGCTTATTTGACCATGAGGGCCTAACGCTGGCTTGGGTCATTATAGGGTATGGATTTGCGGCAGCAGTGATGCCAGTATGGTTGCTGTTAGCACCACGTGATTACCTTTCAACTTTTGTGAAGCTCGGAACTGTGACACTGTTAGCTATCGCTATTATAGTGTTGCAGCCGCATGTGCACATGCCAGCACTGACGCAGTTTACTGATGGAAGCGGCCCTATATTTGGCGGTAAGTTATTCCCGTTTGTGTTTATTACCATCGCCTGCGGTGCCATCTCAGGGTTTCATGCGCTAATTGCCTCAGGCACCACGCCTAAGCTGTTAGGGAATGAGCGCGATATTCGCATGATTGGTTATGGCGCTATGTTGCTAGAAAGTTTTGTGGCGATTATGGCCATGATTGCAGCCACGGTCTTAGAGCCCGGCGTATTCTTTGCAATCAATAGTCCAGCTGGTGTAGTTGGAAAAGAAGCGGTAGATGCCATCGCAAAAATCAATAGTTGGGGGTTCGCCGTTAGTGTAGAGCAGATGAGCCAGCTAGCAAAAGACATGGGCGAAAGTAGTCTGTTTGCGCGAACGGGTGGAGCGCCAAGCTTGGCAGTAGGTATGGCCAGTATTTTTGGCAGTGCCTTTGGTAAAGGTATGCTGGCACTTTGGTACCATTTTGCCATTATGTTTGAGGCTATTTTTATTCTCACCACGCTTGATGCGGGGACGCGTGTTGGCCGCTTTATGCTGCAAGACATGCTGGGTAATATTTGGCCAAAAATCGGGCAAACTTCTTGGATGCCCTCAGTCATTTTCACGAGTGCGCTAGTGGTTGCTGGTTGGGGTTACTTTTTGTATATAGGGGTGATTGACCCGAATGGCGGCGTTAATATTTTATGGCCATTATTCGGCATAGCGAACCAAATGCTCGCTGCCATTGCCTTATGTGTCGCAACAGGTATTTTAGTGAAATCAGGCAAGCTTAAATATGCTTGGATTACTGGCTTGCCTTTAGTTTGGTTGGTGATTGTAACGAGCACTGCTGCTTGGCAAAAGATTTTTAGTGAGGATATTCGGGTTGGATTTTTGGCCGCAGCCAATGATTTAGCTGCAAAGTTGGCCACTGGCGTACTCCCTCCAGAAAAGGCATTAGTCGCCCCTCAACTTATTTTTAACCAACAGTTGGATGCATATCTCACCATATTTTTTGTGGTGGTATTGTGGGTAGTGATTATTGACACCTTTAGGTTAATCGGAAGCTATTTAGCTGGGAAGCCACTATTGCCAATCACTGAAGTGGCGCACGAACCAAGTCGCTTGGTTGAAAATTGGGTAAGAGATTAATGTTTAAAAAAATAAAATTGTTTTGGCAAACCATACGTCGATTGTCGGGCGATGATGCCTATGAGCAATATTTGCTACATTTCGCGCATCACCAAACAGAACATGCGCATGCAGAACCACTAAGCCAAGAAGAGTTTTTTAAGCAGTGGCAAGATAAGAAGTGGAAAGGAGTTAAGCGTTGCTGTTAGCCCCTATTTTTAATGAAAGTGATGTCTCGCGTATTATTGAAATGGCGTGGGAAGATCGCACAGCGTTTGAAGCGATACACTACCAATTCGGTCTGAATCAAGACGGGGTGATTAAGCTAATGCGTTCCCAGCTTAAACTTAGTTCTTTCAAACTGTGGCGTGAGCGCACCCATGGCCAAAAAACAAAACATTTAAAATTACGTAGCCCAGAAGTAACGCGACATAAAGCCAATCACCGTATTAAACAGTTCTAATCGATTATTGATAAATACGATTAAGCCTGGCCAAATTTATGCTGAGTTGATGCCCAATACATCGCTAAGCCTAACACTACCATTGGCAAGCTTAACCACTGACCCATGCTAAGCCCCATAGAAAGCAGACCTAAGTAACCGTCTGGCTCTCTAGTAAACTCAGCCACAAATCTAAAACTACCATAGCCAATTAAGAATATGGCAGAAATGGCGCCAGTAGTTCTTGGTTTAGCTGAGTAGAGCCAAAGCATCAGAAATAGAACAATACCCTCCAATCCAAACTCATACAATTGTGAGGGGTGTCGTAATAGGTTATCCACTTGTGGAAATACCATGCCAAAGTCAGAGTTGGTAGGTCTGCCCCACAGTTCGCCGTTGATGAAGTTCCCCATGCGCCCAGCACCCAGTCCAATTGGCACTAAGGGCGCCACAAAATCCATAATCCTTAGCCATTTGACCTGGTATTTGCGTGCAAAAACCCACATAGCCACTAAAACGCCTAAAAAGCCACCATGAAAGCTCATGCCGCCTTGCCACACTGCAAAAATTTCAATTGGGTGTTGTAAAAAATAAGAAGATTGGTAGAAAAATACATAACCCAACCGCCCACCTAATATCACGCCTAACGCACCAAAAAATAAGGCGTCATCAAGCATTGTATTAGTCCAGCCATGCCAAGTGCGATGTTTAATCTGCCACTGACCAAGGCCCAAAAATGCCAAAAAACCAACTAAATACATTAAGCCGTACCAATGGATACCAAAGGCGCCAAGATGAATGGCAATAGGGTCAAACTGGGGATGTATAAACATAGGGCTAATGAAAGATTTAAGTGATGATGGATATTACAGTATATTTCTTTGGCTAGTTAGGCTCAGCTAGTCTAAAATTACGTTTTATATCAGTGTTTATATCATTACGGATTTCAATTATGCCAGTTTATCGTTCACGTACTACCACTCATGGCCGCAACATGGCAGGCGCACGAGCTTTGTGGCGTGCAACTGGCATGAAGGACGGCGATTTTGATAAGCCAATTATTGCGGTTTGCAACTCGTTTACACAGTTTGTGCCTGGTCATGTGCATTTAAAAGATTTGGGTCAGCTAGTGGCGCGTGAAATTGAACGCGCTGGTGGCGTGGCCAAAGAATTTAATACGATTGCTGTAGATGACGGCATTGCTATGGGTCATAGTGGAATGTTATACAGCTTACCCAGCCGCGACTTGATTGCCGATAGCGTGGAATACATGGTGAATGCGCATTGTGCAGACGCCATGGTGTGTATTTCTAATTGCGACAAAATCACCCCAGGAATGTTGATGGCCGCTTTGCGCCTAAATATTCCAGTCGTATTTGTGTCCGGTGGCCCGATGGAAGCGGGTAAAGTGAACTGGCAAGGTGAAGAGCTAAAACTAGATTTAGTAGATGCTATGGTAGCAGCCGCGGATAGTAAAGTCAGTGACGAAAAAGCCGAAGCGATAGAACGCTCAGCTTGCCCAACTTGCGGTTCGTGTTCGGGCATGTTTACCGCTAACTCCATGAACTGTTTAACTGAGGCGCTAGGGTTAAGCTTGCCAGGTAATGGCTCCGCATTAGCGACTCATGGAGCACGTAAAGAATTGTTCTTGAAAGCAGGTAGATTGATTGTAGAAATCGCTAAACGCCATTATGAGCAAGATGACTACAGTGTATTGCCACGCAATATTGCCAATATCAAAGCTTTTGAAAATGCCATGGCTTTGGATGTTTCAATGGGTGGCTCTACGAACACCGTATTGCATTTATTGGCAGCAGCTCATGAGGCAGAGATTGATTTCACGATGAGTGATATCGATCGCATCTCACGTAAAGTGCCGTGTTTAAGCAAGGTTGCACCTGCTACGCAGAAGTACCATATGGAAGATGTGCACCATGCTGGTGGCGTGATGGGTATCTTGGGTGAGTTAGATCGCGCCGGGGTATTGCATCGCGATACCCCAACCGTGCATAGCCCCAGTATGGGCGATGCCTTGGACCAATGGGACATTATGGTGACGAAAGACGAGGAAGTGAAAAAATTCTTCCGAGCGGCACCAGGTGGTATTAAAACCACCATAGCCTTTAGCCAAAGCATGCTTTATCCAACACTGGACGATGATCGTGCTGAAGGCTGTATTCGCGATAAAGCACATGCTTATTCGCAAGATGGCGGATTAGCTGTACTTTACGGCAATATCGCGCTTGATGGCTGTATTGTGAAAACTGCAGGTGTGGATGACAGTATTCTAAAGTTCACTGGACGCGCACGCATATTTGAATCGCAAGACGCAACCGTTGAAGCGATTTTGGCCGATAAAATCGTAGCTGGTGATGTAGTGGTGATTCGCTATGAGGGCCCACGTGGCGGCCCTGGTATGCAAGAAATGTTGTATCCAACATCGTACTTAAAATCTAAAGATTTAGGTAAAGTATGTGCTTTGCTTACTGATGGTCGTTTCTCTGGAGGTACTTCTGGGTTGAGTATCGGCCATGCCTCACCCGAGGCTGCTGAAGGTGGCGCCATAGGCTTAGTGGAAGAAGGCGATAGAATAGAAATTGATATTCCAAACCGCACTATACATTTGGCGATTAGCGATGAAGAGATGTCTCATCGTCGCGCCAAGATGGACGCTAAAGGTAAGTTGGCCTGGAAGCCAGTGAATCGTGACCGTGTGGTTTCTCCGGCTTTACGCGCATATGCGGCCATGAGTACTAGTGCTGCGCGTGGCGCAGTCCGTGATGTGTCACAAATTGAAAAGTAATTCGACCAAAATCAAAAGTTAGTACCTAAAAAAGTAAATAAAAATGACCCCAGCCAATGTATTAGTCCATCCCAAGCTAGCTGATATCGATACCACGCAAGATGTGCGTGTGGTTCAAGATTCAAATGGGTTGAATTATATAGAAATTGAAAATCGCTATGCCACGGCTAAGCTTGCATTACAAGGTGCCCATGTGATGCATTGGCAGCCAAAAAGCACCGCAGAACCCGTATTGTGGTTGTCTAGTAATGCCCGATATACCGAAGGTCGATCTATACGTGGTGGTGTACCTGTGTGCTGGCCATGGTTTGGCGCACATCCTACTGACAGTAGTTACTGCCCTCATGGATTTGCCCGAGTGATGCCGTGGGAATTAAAAGAAAGCCTGAGCCTAAAAAATGGTACGACACGCTTGCTGTTAGAGATGACACAAACCGAAGTGGCCAAGAAACAGCTCTCCTACCCATATCAATTTACACTGGCGATTACGGTAGGTAATAGCCTGCGCATGGAGATGACGACCACCAACTTAGCCCATCATCCATTTATGATTGGTGAGGCTTTCCACACCTATTTTAACGTGAGTGATGTGGCCAATACTAAAATTACTGGTCTAGAAAACGTGGTGTATTCAGATAAAGTATTGGCTTACGCGCGTAATGTGCAACACGGCGCCTTGAAATTTAATGGTGAGTTTGACCGTGTTTATCTCAACAGTGGTGAGGATTGCATTATTCACGACAGCGGTTACGGTCGTGCAATACGTGTGGCTAAATCTGGCAGTAATACCACAGTGATCTGGACGCCAGGTGCAGAAAAATCAAGTCAAATGGGCGATATGGGCTCCGCGGATGAATGGCGTAAGATGCTGTGTGTGGAGTCTGCAAATGCCATGGAAAACAGCGTGACCATCTACCCAAATGAAACGCATACCATGGTGACCGAGTATTCTCTAGAGCTTTTATAGAACGGCAGTTGAATGTCTAAATTGCCTGGAAACAAATTAGCAGAAGAAACCAGCCCCTATCTGCAGCAGCATGCGCAAAACCCAGTGGAATGGTATCCGTGGGGTGAGCAAGCACTCACATTAGCGCGGGAACAGAATAAGCCCATATTGCTGTCTATCGGTTATTCGGCTTGCCATTGGTGTCACGTGATGGCGCATGAGTCGTTTGAAGACGCTTCAATTGCTGCAGTCATGAATCAGCACTTCATTAATATTAAAGTGGACCGTGAAGAGCGTCCAGATATTGATCAAATTTATCAAACCGCGCATAGCATGATGTCGCAACGCAGTGGCGGTTGGCCGCTGACCGTATTTCTAACCCCACAGCAAACCCCTTATTTTACCGGCACCTATTTCCCTAAAACCGCACGTTATCAGTTGCCAGGTTTCGCTGAGCTGTTGCCGCGTGTGGCTGCTTATTTTCATGAACGTAAAGATGAGCTTGCAACGCAAAGCGTGCAATTAGCGGAGGCACTAGCACGCACTATCCCAGTAGCCAATCACTTAGTGAGTGCAAATGAAAATACCATTCAACTAGGTTTTGATCAGCTTAAAGCAAACTTTGACTACACCCACGGTGGATTTGGTACAGCGCCTAAATTTCCTAATCCAGCCGATATTACTTTATTGCTACATCAAGCCCATGATGGCAATAAACCCGCAGAAGAGATGGCCCTGCAGACATTGTCTGCCATGGCGGCTGGTGGGATATATGATCAAATTGGCGGTGGATTTTGCCGTTACTCAGTAGATGAACGCTGGAATATTCCACATTTTGAAAAAATGCTTTATGACAACGGTCAGTTATTAAGTCTATATGCTGATGGCTATCAACTCAGCACAAATAAAGAAGAAAAAGCGGTTTATGCCCAAGTAGTGGCTGAAACCATCGCTTGGATGCAGCGTGAAATGCTATCTGCACAAGGCGCTATTCACTCATCGCTAGATGCCGACTCTCTAGACGTGCACGGCCATAGCGAAGAGGGCGCATTTTATGTGTGGCAGCCGGCCGAGGTTAAAGCTCTACTGAGTCCTGCTGAGTTTGTAGTAGCCAGTCGTTGCTTTGGTTTTGATCGTGCTCCTAATTTTGAGAGTCAGGCCTGGCATGCCTACATGGCGGTGATGCCAGAAGTGCAAGATCAACTTTTATTACAAAGCGCTAAAGCCAAGCTGCTGGAGGCGCAAGGACTGCGCACTCGCCCAGGCTTGGATGATAAAATTCTCACCTCATGGAACGCCTTGGCAGCTAAAGGGTTAGCGCGCGCGGGGATTGTGTTTGAACGATCGGATTGGGTGGTGTTGGCACAAAAAACAGTCGATTTCATCCGTGAGTATTTATGGGTTAAAAATGCAGCAGGAAACTTTCAACTAATGGCTACTGCCAAGGGCGAAAAAGTACATCTCAACGCCTATTTGGATGACCATGCTTTTTTGCTTGATACATTAATCACGCTACTCCAAGCGAGTTACCGCTCTGTGGATATGCAATTTGCGGAAGAAATCGCAGAAGCATTACTTGGAAATTTTGAAGCAGAAAGTGGTGGGTTCTACTTTACTTCGCATCAACATGAGCAACTGATTCATCGTGCCAAACAACCTTATGATAACGCCACCCCAAGTGGCAATGGCATTGCGACGGTTGCCTTGCAGCGCCTTGGACATATTTTAGGTGAAGCGCGCTATTTGCAAAGTGCAGAGCGTTCTTTGCAAGCTTTTGATAATGTGATTAAGAAAAATCCTGCGGGTTGCGCCAGTTTAACGTATGCATTGCAAGAGTATCTAAACCCTCCGACTTTGGTGATCCTTCGTGGCGAGGCTGCAAAGCTAACGTCTTGGCGGATAGCCCTAAAAAATTACTACCCACATCATATTTTTATCTACTTAGATGAGTCTGCTGATAAGTTGCCGGGAACCCTGCGAAGAAATTTACTGTCAAACGTTAACGGGTGGATATGTAAAGGTGTTGTTTGTTCAAAAGCCATTACTGATATACCTAGTCTATTAACTCAACTATAATAACCTTTGTAGTAATAAGACTTTTTCTGAACTGGCTTGTATAAATTGTAATTGTAGGTATGATGCCAGTTCGAAATTGTAATAAAAATTATTAAGCGTAAATTCAAGGAGATAGCATGAAAGCATTATTGTTAGCAATCGCTGCTGCTGGTTCTATGTTAGTTGCAGCTCAAGCCAATGCAGTTGACGCCAAAGCGGCAGAAGCATTAGCACAAAAAAGTGGCTGTTTAGCCTGTCACAGTATCGATAAAAAAGTATTAGGCCCAGCATATAAAGATGTTGCCGCAAAATACAAAGGCGATAAAACTGCTGAAGCTAAATTAGTAGCTAAAGTTAAAGCTGGTGGTAGTGGTGTTTGGGGCCCTATGCCTATGCCAGCTAACAGTCCACAAGTTAAAGATGCAGATATTACAACTGTAGTTCAGTGGGTATTAGCAATGTAAGACTAAATTACTGTGGCAGTTATCGCCATGTAATGAAGTAATAAAAAAAGCCAGTCAATTGACTGGCTTTTTTTATGGCAGACGCTTACTGGGACTTCAATTTACTGTGGTGTATAGAGTAGCTAAAATAAACCACGATACCAATCAGTATCCAGATACAAAATCTAAACCAAGTGCTCGTTGGTAGAAACGTCATCAACGCACCGCATGACAATATACCAAGCACGGGAATCAATGGGTTCCAAGGATTTTTGAATGGGCGCTTAAGCGCAGGATGGCGTATGCGTAATACAATCACGCCGACACACACCATGACAAAGCTAGCTAAGGTGCCGATATTCACCGTTTCTGCCAACTCTCCCAGTGGAATAAACCCAGCCACTAAAGATACGACCAAACCACACAACAATATGACGCGAGTCGGTGTTTGACGATCTGGATTTATTTGCGAGAACACCGGTGGAATTAAGCCATCACGACTCATGGCAAATAAGATGCGTGTTAAGCCATAGAGCAATACTAGTAGTACGGTAATCAAACCGGCAAGCACTCCGGTTGCTACGAGTGTGGAGGCCCAAGTATGACCAATCTTGCTGAGTGCATAGGCCACTGGAGACGGTACATTAAGTTCTGTGTAAGAAACGATCCCAGTGAGCAGACCTGACACAATGATGTAGACCACAGTACAGAAAACGAGTGATGCCAATAGGCCTATAGGTAAATCACGCTGTGGGTTTTTAGCTTCTTCAGCGGCAGTAGATACGGCGTCAAAGCCAAAATAGGCAAAAAATACCAAAGAGGCACCAGCTAAGACGCCAATATTTTTTCCATTGTCTAAGGTGCTAAACCAACCATAGGGCATAAATGGATGCCAGTTGTCGGTATTTAAATGCATGCTGGCGATGCCGATAAAAATAGCAATCGTGCACAATTTGACTAAGACAATAATATTGTTAAACCGAGCACTTTCTTTGACGCCTATCATTAGTAGTATGGTTAGCACCCAAATAATGCCAAATGCTGGCAGATTGATGATGCCGCCTAGCATGGGTGCCTTGGTGATGGTTTCTGGTAGATGTAGATTAAAGTTGGCTAGCGTATTCACGAAATAACCTGCCCAGCCATTGGCAACAGCAGCAGCGCCTACACCATACTCTAATAGCAAAATCCAGCCCATGACCCAAGCGGTAAACTCACCAAAGGCGACATAGCTATAACCATAAGCGCTGCCAGAGCCGCCAATTGATGAGGCCAACTCGGCGTAGGCCAAAGCAGCAAAACCAGAAGCCACGCCGGCAATAATAAATGACAGCACCACCGCAGGGCCTGATTGTGTGGCGGCGGCGATACCTGTGAGTACAAAGATGCCAGTACCGATAGCGCAGCCGATACCAAGTAGCGCTAAATCAAACGCAGTTAGACATTTTTTTAAACCAGTATCCGTATGGGCTACGATAGGCTTAGTACGAACTAGCTGCTTGTGCATAGTGACTACTTTCTAAAAAAAGCTGATGAGTAACTAGTTGTAATAACTACAGCTAGCGCTTTTAGAATAATACTTGAACTATTGAAAAATTAGCTAGCAAACATGGTCGTTAGCACTTCAATCATATAACAATGATCCAATACACCAGCACTTTCTCTGATGCTATGCATGGCCCACATTGGCGAACCTATGTCCACGCTAGAAATGCCTAAGCGTGATGCAATAAGCGGCCCTATAGTGCTACCGCAACCAAGGTCGCTACGATGTGCATATTGTTGATAGGGCACGCCAGCGCGCTCGCAAAGTGCAATAAAGCGAGCTGCAGTTTCCGCGCTAGTGGAGTAACGTTGATTCGCGTTGGTTTTAATAACCGGCCCCTTATTCACCAACGCATGGTGACCAGGTTCGTACGCATTTGGATGGTTGGGGTGATATGCATGCGCCATGTCGGCACTAATGAAGAAGCTTAGTGCCAGTGCACGCAGTTTAGCTTCATCGCTAGTTTCACTATGCGCAGCTATGCGACTGACAATATCGGATAAAAAGCTACCGCTAGCACCGCTAGCACTTTCACTACCGACTTCTTCATGGTCAAATAAAGCACAAATACAGGTTGAGTTTGGCGCTTTATTAGCAACCAAGGCAATTAAAGCTGCATGACATGATGCAAGGTTATCAAGCTGACTATTCGCAATAAATTCTTGATTAGCGCCCCAAAATACACCATTTTGCGTATCAAATACATTCAGCTCGAAATTAACAATGTCAATCACTTGGATGCCGAGAGCTTGAGCTAGGTGCTCTAAAAACTGTTGGTCAGCCGCTAAGCCTTCAGTACCTTCACCAAAAATTAACGGCAACTCAGTTTGCTTATTTAGGATTAAGCCTTTGTCATTAACTTCGCGATTCATGTGAATCGCCAGATTAGGCAGACGCATCAATGCGCTATCAAATTTGACTAAGCGCGCTTCAAAACCATTAGCGGTCCGAACATTGACGCGGCCAGCCACACTTAAATCACGGTCAGTAAATGTAGCTAAAATAGGACCGCCATAGACTTCAACTGCAATTCTGACTAAACCATCACTGCCATAAGCTGCGTTGGGTTTAAGCCTTAATCCAGGAGAGTCGGTATGGGCGCCGATGATACGAAAACCGCTGTCGGTGAGGGCTTGTTTGCCTATGCTAAAGGCAATAATGGATGCGCCACCTCGCACCGCATAATAACTGCCGCCTGCCTGAAGTTGCCAGGCCAGCGCTTCATTCAGCTTTATAAAGCCGGCCTTAAGTAGACGCTGTTCTGACGTGTCTACCGCATGCCAAGGGCTAGGGCTAGCATCTATAAAATTCAGTAAGTCTTGCGCTTGTGGTTTTGCTTGGCTGGGTGTCATAGATGCTCTTTTTTTACTCAGGTGATGGACACCCAATCTTTATCTATCAAAAAGTCGGTATATAGTTTGGCTTCAGGACTATTTGCCTCTGGCTTCCAGTCGTAACGCCATTTGACGATGGGAGGCATGGACAGCAAAATAGACTCTGTGCGGCCATTAGACTGAAGGCCGAATAGGGTACCGCGGTCATAGACCAAATTAAATTCCACATAGCGGCCACGGCGGTAGGCTTGAAAATCGCGTTCGCGCTCTGAGTATGCAGTATCCTTGCGGCGTTGCACGATAGGTAGGTAAGCGCCTAGAAAGCTATCACCAACGGCACGTAGCATTTCAAAACTTTTTTCAAAACCGAGAGCATTAAAGTCATCAAAAAAGATGCCACCTATACCGCGCGGTTCTTTACGGTGTTTTAGATAAAAGTACTCGTCGCATTC
The DNA here is from genome assembly GCA_903882525.1 of uncultured Pseudomonadota bacterium. Taxonomy (GTDB): domain Bacteria; phylum Pseudomonadota; class Gammaproteobacteria; order Burkholderiales; family Methylophilaceae; genus Methylotenera. The sequence continues at coordinate 17,137 of CAIRXI010000019.1, forward strand.
TTTTTTAAATTTCGGATAATACGCTGGATCAAAAGCCTCTAAAGCAGTTTTATTGCTTCGGTGAAAATGGACAGCATCTTCTTCAAAGCCATAGTAAGGCGTGAGATCCATCCCGCCACCAAACCACCAAATGTCTGCAGTATTTTTTTCGTCTGTATTCGTTGAGTCTGGATTGTTGGGCGCTTTGGCCACAAAGAAACGCACATTCATATGTACGGTAGGCACATACGGATTGCGCGGGTGAAAGACTAGCGATACTCCCATTGCTTCCCAAGCGCGACCAGCGGCTTCTGGATGTGCTGCGCTAGCAGAAGGAGGCAGCTTGCTACCAATCACATGTGAAAATCCAACGCCAGCACGTTCGAATACATTGCCTTCTTCTAATAGGCAAGATGTGCCACCGCCCCCTTCAGGACGTTGCCAGCTGTCATGCAAAAATGTTTTGCCATCTACCATCTCTAAGGCTTCCACAATGCGTGCTTGCAAACCTTGCAGATAAGTAAAAACTGCTTGTGTATTGATGGCGCTTACTTGGTTTGAACTGTTCACTAATGTACTAGCCTTTAATTGCCCGGAAGCCGATGTCGCGTCGGTATTGAGCGCCATCAAATTTAATCTCATCAGCGATTTGGTAGGCACGACTTTGGGCAAATTTCACAGTTTCACCCAAGGTGGTTACGCAAAGAACGCGTCCGCCATTGGTTAGTACTTTACCATCGCTACTAAGGGTGGTCCCCGCATGGAATACATGCGCATCCACTAGGTTTTTTGGTAAGCCAGTAATTTCATCACCGAGTCTCGGCGTGTCTGGGTAATTGGCGGCCGCCATGACTACACCTAGTGCGGTACGTCTATCCCACTCAGCCTCCACTTGATTGAGTGTGCCATCAATCGCATGTTCAACCAAGCTTACTAAGTCAGTTTTCAGGCGTAGCATAATCGGCTGGGTTTCTGGATCGCCCATACGGCAGTTGAATTCTAGTGTTTTGACGTCGCCATTAGGTGAAATCATCAAGCCTGCGTATAAAAATCCAGTGTAGGGGATGCCGTCTTTGGCCATGCCTTCTACTGTAGGGCGTATGATTTCACGCAGTACTTTGGCGTGTATTTCTGGGGTGACTATGGGGGCCGGAGAGTAAGCTCCCATGCCGCCAGTATTAGGCCCTTGGTCTCCGTCAGCTAATCTTTTATGGTCTTGGCTAGTGGCCAACGCTAAGATATTTTTACCATCTACCATCACGATAAAGCTTGCTTCTTCACCAGTTAAAAATTCTTCAATCACTACGCGAGCACCTGCGCTACCTAGCTTGTTGTCTGAAAGCATGGCGTCAATTGCTGCATGCGCCTCTTCTTCAGCCATGGCGACGACGACACCTTTACCTGCGGCCAATCCATCAGCTTTAATGACGATAGGAGCACCTTGCTGTTTTACGTAGGCATGGGCGAGGATAGCATCGGTAAACGTCGCATATGCTGCAGTTGGAATATGATGTCTAAGCATAAACGCTTTAGCATAATCTTTAGATGACTCTAGTTGTGCTGCAGCTTGCGTTGGACCAAATATTTTTAAGCCCGCCGCGCGAAATGCATCGACCACACCTTGCGATAGCGGTGCCTCTGGGCCAACGATCGTCAGTTTTACCTGCTCTTTTTGCGCAAATGCCAGCAAGTCTTGCACGCTAGTAATCGGCACATTAACCATGTCAGGATCCAGTGCAGTCCCTGCGTTTCCTGGGGCAACGTAGACACGACTTACTTCTTTATTTTGGGCAACTTTCCAAGCAAATGCATGCTCGCGACCACCGCTACCTATGACTAATATTTTCATACCTAAACCTTTACATGCGTTTATTAATGCCAGCTTGGCCGTTCCCCATGAAGGGCTTAGGGAACGCTGTTTTTAATGTCTGAAATGCCGAATGCCGGTCACGACCATAACCAAGCCATGTGCATCTGCTGCTGCGATAACTTCATCATCGCGGATACTGCCACCCGGGTGAATTACGCAACTAGCACCAGCTTCTGCCAACACATCAATTCCATCACGGAACGGGAAGAAGGCGTCAGAAGCAACTACTGAGTTTTTAAGACTCAACCCAGCATTTTGCGCTTTAATGGCAGCTATCTTGGTGCTATCAACACGGCTCATTTGACCTGCGCCTACGCCAAGCGTCATACCATCACCACAGAATACGATGGCATTGGATTTCACATATTTAGCCACACGCCAGGCAAACAGCAAATCTGCCATTTGCTGTGGTGTTGGGTGTTTTTGAGTCACGACTTTTAATTCAGTCGGGCTGATTTCATGATTATCCGCGGTTTGTATCAAAATTCCAGAGCCTACGCGTTTGATATCTTGTGCATTACGGCCTTGCTCAAAAGGGGTGGTGCCACCTTTAGGTAAGGCAATTTGCAATACGCGTACATTGGCTTTGGCGGTAAAAATAGCCAATGCTTCAGCCGTGTAGCTTGGGGCAATCAGCACTTCAACAAACTGTTTGCTAATCGCTTCTGCTGCGACCTTATCTACAGTGGTATTAAAGGCGATAATGCCGCCGAAAGCACTGCTTGGATCGGTTTTAAAGGCTTTGCTATAAGCTTCTAGCGCATCTACGCCTAAGGCTACGCCGCAAGGGTTAGCATGCTTTACAATGACACAGGCGGTTGAGGTGAAGCTTTTCACTGTTTCCCAAGCCGCGTCCGCATCAGCGATATTGTTATAGCTTAATTCTTTCCCTTGCAATTGCTGGGCTGTCACCAAAGAACCTGGTGCTGGATATAAGTCGCGATAGAAAGCCGCTTGCTGATGCGGGTTTTCACCATAACGCAAATCTTGTAACTTCACAAAACGTGCATTACTTTGAGCAGGAAAATCACTACGTGAACCATCTGCGTTAAATGAGGATAAGTAATCACTAATCGCCCCATCATAATTGCTGATACGGTTAAATGCAGCAACAGCTAATGCAAACTGGGTAGCTTGGCTAACCCCACCGCCAGTGCTTTGTAGCTCGCTGAGCACATCTGCATACTGACTAGCATCTGTAAGCACAGCTACATCTTTCCAGTTTTTAGCAGCAGAGCGCACCATCGCTGGACCACCGATATCGATATTTTCAATCGCATCTTCTAATGTGCAGTTAGGGTTCGCAACGGTTGCTTCAAATGGATATAAATTAACCACTACCATGTCGATATTAGGAATACTGGCAGCCTGCATAGCCGCCACGTGTTCAGGTAAATCGCGACGTCCCAAAATGCCGCCGTGGACTTTAGGATGCAGGGTCTTAACTCGACCGTCTAACATCTCGGGAAAGCCTGTGTAATCGCTGACTTCAATCACCGCAATTTGATTGTCGCGAAATAGTTTTGCTGTGCCGCCAGTGGATAATATTTCAATGCCTAAGCTAGAGAGTTTTTTTGCAAAGTCGATAATGCCAGTTTTGTCAGACACGCTGATTAGCGCGCGTTTAATGGTTGCCATGTGGGAGCTCTTGAAAGAAGTTGATTATTGAATGTTGTACTGCTGGAGTTTCTTACGTAGGGTATTCCGGTTGATATCTAGAATTTCTGCCGCTTTGCTTTGGTTGCCGCCAGCAAACTGCATGACGTATTCGAGCAAGGGTTTTTCTATGCAACTTAATACCATGTCATAAATCGCGTGTGGCGGTTGGCCATCTAAGTCTTTAAAGTATTGGTCTAATGAAGCTTTGACACTGTTAGCGAGGGCACATTTATCCATTAGGCAACCTTAAGTACTAAACTGTTCGTTGAAAATTCACTGCTCGCACTCGCGTCTAATTCGTACTGCAGGCGATTGTCGCGGCTTTGTAAATGATCAAAAAACTCATCAATTGCTGCGAGTTGTAACGGGATGGTCTGCAAGGTGTTCATATTGTGGCGGAAATTGGCTGAGTCTTTTAACCCTTTGGTGTACCAAGAGATATGTTTTCGTGCCATACGCATGCCTGTGAGTTCACCGTAAAAATCGTATAAATCATGCAGGTGCTCTAGCATGACAGAGCGAATTTCAGTCACTTCAGGCGGAGGTAAATGCGTACCAGTTTTAATGAAATGCTCAATCTCGCGAAATATCCATGGACGACCTTGTGCCGCGCGGCCTATCATCACGGCATCAGCACCAGTGTAATCAAGTACAAATTTAGCTTTTTCTGGGGTGGTGATATCCCCATTGGCAATCAGCGGGATATTAATTGCCTGTTTGACCGCTGCTATAGTGTCGTACTCTGCGTCACCGGTATACAGGCAAGCTCGGGTGCGCCCATGCATTGCCAAGGCTTGGATGCCAAGATCTTCAGCCATTTTTGCAATTTGTACCGCATTGCGATTGTTTTTATCCCAGCCAGTGCGAATTTTTAAGGTAACCGGCACGTCCACGGCGTTGACCACTGCACGTAGTATCTTCGCTACTAGAGGCTCGTCTTTAAGTAGTGCTGAACCTGCCATAACATTACAAATCTTTTTAGCCGGGCAGCCCATATTAATGTCAATAATTTGTGCGCCGTTATCCACATTGTGTTTGGCTGCTTCTGCCATCATTTCTGGGTCTGAGCCGGCTATTTGCACTGATATAGGGTCCACTTCACCTTCGTGATTGGCTCGGCGTAGCGTTTTTTCACTACCATAAAGCAATGAGTTAGATGTCACCATCTCGGACACGGCTAGACCTGCGCCCATTTTTTTACAAAGCTGGCGGAAAGGCCTGTCAGTCACGCCTGCCATAGGAGCAACAACTAGATTGTTTTTTAAGATGTGTGAGCCGATTTGCACTGATTTATGTTCTTGATTTGCGTAGTTAAAACGAACTGCCTATTTTATACGCAATTGGTCTGACTGGGAATGAAGTTTATAGTCAATTTGTAATTAAAACCCCTGATGTTGATTTGCTAAATTTCACGGATATAGCAAAAACTAATCTGGTTTAGTTTATGTTGCGAGGCTAATCGCGTATATTTAGACCTTAATTTGACTTAGAAAGCTTCTTTGTGAACGCTCAACATTTACCATCTACCACGCATATTGCCTTTGCTAGCTTTATTGGCACGGCGATAGAATTTTACGATTTTTATATTTATGCCATGGCTTCCGCCTTGGTGATTGGGCAAGTATTTTTTCCGGTAGAAGATGCCGCTACGCAGGTATTAAACGCCTTCTTAACCTTCGGTATTGCCTTCGTCGCAAGGCCTTTGGGGGCTATTTTTTTCGGGCATTTCGGCGATCGCATTGGGCGTAAGGCTACCTTGGCTGCTTCATTGCTAGTGATGGGGGTTTCTACATTATTGATAGGATGTTTGCCTGGCTATAATACTTTAGGCCCATGGGCGGCGGCACTTCTGTGCCTGTTAAGATTTGGTCAAGGACTAGGGTTGGGTGGTGAATGGGGTGGGGCTGCTTTGCTAGCTACCGAAAGCGCACCTGCAGGTAGGCGCGCTTGGTTCGGTATGTTTCCACAAATGGGACCTTCTATAGGATTTTTGCTAGCAACCTTAAGTTTTTTGGCGCTTAGCCTCTATTTAAGTGAAGCTGAATTTAAAGCGTGGGGCTGGCGCCTACCATTTTTTGCTAGTGCCTTGTTGGTAATCGTTGGCTTATATGTGCGCTTCAAACTAGCAGAAACGCCCGCGTTTTCAAAAGCTTTAGCGCAACATCGAACGCTCAGAACGCCGATTAAAACTTTATTAAAGCTGCATTCTCGTCCAGTATTGTTAGGCGCGTTGGCGATGACGGTATGCTACAACCTGTTTTATACCGCCACTGTATTTTGCCTCAGTTATGGTACAAAAACTTTAAATATTCCGCGCGTGGAGTTTTTACAAATGTTATGTGTAGCGGTAATGTTTATGGCACTGATCACGCCTGTGGCAGCGCGCTTGAGCGATGCGTTTGGGCGCAAGCCTATATTGTTGACAGGTTGTTTGCTTGCCATCTTGGTGGGCTTTGCTTTAAGCCCATTAATGGGTAGTGGCTCCATGCTTGCCATCACAATATTTTTGTCTATAGTATTGCTATTGATGGGGGTGACCTTTGCCCCAATGGGCGCCTTCTTGCCCGAGCAGTTTCCAGTGTCAGTTCGATATACTGGGGCCGGCTTAACCTACAACTTAGGGGGCATTCTAGGCGCCTCTACTGCGCCTTTTGTTTCACAATTACTTGTGGATAACGGCGGTTTAGTATGGGTAGGTTATTACGTGTCGGCCATGGCCGCGCTCAGTTTTTTTGCTGTGCTGGCTTTGCCGAGCGCGCCAGTTAAAGACTATTAATTTTCCAGCGTCTGCCACGCTATTTGATGCGAGTCTAAATATAACTGAATTTCAGTTATTGCTAGCCTGCAGGTGTTGAGCTCACCTTTAAGTCCAAGCTCTATGGTTTTCTTTGGACTTAGGCTAGGTAAGCTAAAAAGCTTCAATGTGGGATATTTTTGGACAATTTCCTGCATTAAATCGATCAACTGACTTTCAGGCACATCAAATACTTTAATGGCCACTTCACTGCTCACTTGGGTATTAAAAAGCTGTGGATAATGTGTATCGAGCACCCACGCCATCATTGGCCAAGCCATTTGTGGAAAGCCCGGCAAAAAATAATGGTTGTGAATAGCAAAGCCGCCACAGCGATTCACTGGGTTTGGGATCAATGCAGAACCCAGCGGAAAGTCGGCCATTAATACTCGCTTAGGATAAGCCTCTGCGCCAAACTGCGCTTCAATTTCCGCTACCGCCTCAGCGTGGCGTGAGATAGGTAGACCCAATGCATCGGCAGCAGCTTGACGCGTCAAATCGTCTGGCGTGGCACCAATACCTCCAAATGAAAATACGATATCGTTACTGGCAAAGCTATGTTTGAAGCTTGAGGTTAATAGCGCGGGATCATCACCCAAATAACGCGCCCAAGATAATGTCAGCCCTCGTGCTTGCAAGAGAGTAATGGCTTGCTGTAGATGCTTATCCTCGCGTTTTCCGGAGAGAATTTCATCGCCAATAATGTAGATTCCGAATGTGTTCATTTTTTCAAGGTAAAGCATGATTAATTAATGGGCGGCTTCCCAGTTCTTACCGACACCAACCTCAGCTAGAAGCGGTACATCAAGTTTGGCCACATGCTGCATCAGTTGTGGCAAAGTGATTTTAACCAGTTCTAATTCAGATTCAGGCACTTCTAGTACCAACTCATCGTGTACTTGCATAATCAGTTTGCTCTGCAAGTTTTCGGCTTTAATCCAATTAGCTACCGCAATCATCGCAAGCTTGATTAGGTCAGCAGCGGTGCCTTGCATCGGCGCATTGATAGCGGCGCGCTCGGCACCAGCACGGCGCAGTCCATTGCTGCTATTGATTTCTGGCACCCATAGCCTGCGACCAAAGTAGGTTTCCACATAGCCTTTGCTTTTTGCCGCGTCACGCGTGTTATTCATATATTCACGTACGCCAGGATAACGTGCAAAATATCGTTCAATATAACTTTGCGCCGCGCTGCGTTCAATATTAAGATTTTGCGCCAAACCAAATGCGCTCATCCCGTAGATCAAACCAAAATTAATGACTTTGGCATAGCGGCGCTGCTCGTTGTCAACAGTCGCATGCTCTACGCCAAAAATTTC
>CAIRXI010000020.1 GCA_903882525.1 uncultured Pseudomonadota bacterium
AGAAGCACTTCTAAAACGGGGAAATGATCACCGAATTTTTTTTGGATAGTGGATTTGAATGTAATGCTGAGGAGTGCAACATGAACCAAGATTGACAGCCAAATGGCGATGCGAAAAATGTGCGTGTCATTTAATGGCGCTGGTTTTGACGTCAGTGAGGCGGTTACTTGAGCTACCATAACGAGTGAATGGCGTTACTTCGCCTGAAACTTGAGTTGTAATGCACTTAATAGTTTTTGATGTACGCCGCCAAAACCTCCATTACTCATGACCAAAATTTGGTCGCCAGCTTTAACTACACTGCTAATAGCCGCTACCATTTGACTCATATCCTCGTAAACATTGGACTTGGCTTGGATTGGCGCTAGCGCTTCTGAAGCATCCCAGCCTAAATTGGCACCATAACAAAATACCAAGTCAGCTTCTTCCAAGCTGGCAGGCAATGCACTTTTCATGACACCCAACTTCATGGTATTAGAGCGTGGTTCCAGTACAGCCAATATGCGTGCTTTACCTACTTTGCCACGTAAGCCAGCCAAAGTGGTAGTAATCGCGGTTGGGTGATGGGCAAAGTCATCGTAGAGGGTAATGCCATTGATTTCGCCCACAATTTCCATGCGCCGTTTAACATTTTTAAATTCAGTAAGCGCAGCAATGCTGACCTCTACCGTGACCCCGGCATGGCGTGCTGCGGCGATGCTCGCTAGTGCATTCATGCGGTTATGTTCGCCTAATAAATCCCAGGCCACGTGGCCTTGAATTTTTCCTTGGTAGGCCACATCAAAACTACCGCTCCCTTTTGCATTAAGAGCCTGCCAGTCTGCGTCACTGCCAAATTTTTCCACTGGGGTCCAGCAGCCCTTATCAATCACGCGCTGCAGACTGCTTTCTTTTCCGTTGGTGACTACTAGACCTTGTTGCGGTACCGTTCTTACTAAATGATGAAACTGTTTTTCAATCGCAGCTAAATCTTCAAAAATATCGGCGTGGTCAAACTCTAAGTTATTAAGTACGGCAGTGCGTGGATGGTAGTGCACGAACTTGGAGCGCTTATCAAAAAATGCGGTGTCATATTCATCAGCTTCAATCACGAAGAAAGGTGACTGGCTGTGTTGGTCTTGCTGTGGCGTGCCCGGTAGGCGAGCAGACACCCCAAAGTTTTGAGGTACGCCGCCGATTAAAAAGCCAGGGGCTAAGCCCGCATATTCCAGTATCCATGCCAACATAGAGCTGGTGGTGGTTTTGCCATGGGTGCCAGCCACTGCCAATACCCAGCGGCCTTGCAGCACGTTTTCTGCCAGCCATTGCGGGCCAGAGATATAAGGTAGGCCACGGTTAAGAATTTCTTCTATCAAGGGATTGCCGCGCGACACCACATTGCCGATGACGTAAATATCTGGATTAAGTGCGATTTGCGCCGGATCAAAACCCTCAATCAATTCCACGCCTTGCGCTTCAAGTTGCGTGCTCATTGGCGGATAAACATTGGTGTCACAGCCCGTGACCTTATGC
>CAIRXI010000021.1 GCA_903882525.1 uncultured Pseudomonadota bacterium
CAGTATATTCAAAAACCTTGATTAACTTGTACCTTCCAGTTTGGGTCGGTAGCCATTAAATGCAATGTCTGTTTTAGGGAATTTTTACCTCAGTTATTGCCACGGACGGCTTATAGATACTCACTATCAGAAATGTATGATAACTTGGAGTTAATAATGACCAGACGTTATTCACTTAGAGCCTAAGTCAATGATTTAATATCTAGAGTAATCACTAAATGCTTCTAGTTATTAAGTAAGAAATCAAAAAATGTCTAGCCAGTGATAGGATTGATGGATTCAACCGAGATGAGTCTTAGGAAATTATTTTGAACAACACTTTTCGTGCTCTTGCTGGGCGAGATTTCCGTTATTATTTTTTTGGCCAGATTGTTTCACTAATTGGTACTTGGGTTCAGCAGGTAGCGCTATCTTGGATAGCATACCGCATCACTGGCTCCGCACTGATTCTTGGCCTAGTTGCGTTTTCTGGTCAGATTCCAATGTTAGTCGCAACTCCGTTAGGTGGTTTTTTGGCCGATCAATACAGCAAACGTAATATTTTACTGTCCACACAGGTGGTCGAGATGCTGATTGCAATCATGTTGTCTGTGATTGCATGGCATCAAGGTTTCAGTCCATGGATATTGATTACTGCCTCAGCAGTGCTAGGTTTGTCTGGTGCAATGGAGATGCCATCCAGACAAGCATTTATCACTGAAATTATTCATGACCGTAGCGTGTTATCCAATGCGATTGCACTTAATTCACTTACATTCAACTCGGCTCGATTAGTTGGACCAGCTGTAGCTGGATTAACTTTAGCAGTTTTCAATGAATCGACTTGTTTTGCTATAAATGCGGCTTCATATATTGCCGCAATTTATACGCTACTTGCTATACATACCGTAAAACCCATCAGAATAAGAGCAGCTGGTTCATTTTTTGAGGCCTTAACGTACTTGCGTCAATTTCAGCCTGCGCGATGGTTGGTAACTACGGTAGCAGTTACTAGCATTTGCGTTTCTCCATTCATGACCTTTATGCCAGTTTATGCAAAGGATATTTTTTCTGGGGGGCCTGATCTTTTGGGAACGTTACTAGGAGCTTCTGGTAGCGGAGCGCTTGCGGCATCAATTTATCTTGCTAACAGAAAAACACTGAAAGGCCTCGGAAACCGAATCGTACTGGCTTGTTTAGTTGGGGGTATTGCTTCAGTAGCCTTTGCCTATAATATTTTTCTGACCTTGGCCTTGCCGTTGCTTTTTATTTCCGGTGGAACTTTTATTATGATCGTAACATCATGCAATATTCTCTTGCAGTCGCTCGTTCCAGAACATCTGCGAGGTAGGGTGATGGCAATTTATACGATGTCATTTATAGGCATGCTACCTTTGGGTAGCTTGGTTTACGGTAGCCTTGCTCACCATATAGGAAGTGTAAAGCCGGTATTTGTTATCGCTGGTGTTTTATCTTTAAGCTACGGATATATTTTGATTAAAGTTATGCCAGATTTAAGACAAAACGCACAGCAAGCTCTAGGTGGAAATAACTCTTCCTAACATTTTTTGAAAACAGCTGGCTTAATAAATCAAACTATTTGAATGTCTCCTATGGGTCGGTAGTGACGAAATTTAACGTCTGCTTTTGGGAAGTAAAAAATGTCGATTTGAACTGACTTGTTGCATGTCTTTCTGATTTCTTAGTTACCACCTCCTTGCTATTGGTAGGGTGCTGCTAAGATTCATGGACTGATGCAGGTTGAGTTAACGTTTGGCAACTCCGCTCTTACCCTTCACACCAACAATACGCTTAACAGAATTAACATGGGGTAATGGTATAAATACATTGTTCTCGGTAGTCGTACCAGTGAATTTACCTAAAAGTACCTTTTTAGATGCGGTAGTCGTACCAGTGAATTGCTTGACTGGCTCGGTCATTGGCACTGCACTGGTACAGTCATTGGGAAGCGTAATTTGTTTTTTAACAGGTGGATTACGTCTTTTTGTTGGGGTGAGATTGCAAAGTGCATAAGCTCCCCGTGAATAGTTTTTAGCAGCTATATCCAATCCAACATAATTCGTAATGTCATACCAAGTAAGTGCAAATAGATCTGCGCCCATATTTAAGCCACCCCATTTAGTTTGAACGATTAAGCCTCGCTCAATTAACTCATTACGTGCTTTGCTGTTATTTTCATGGCAAGTCCAACCTTGGTTATATAGCCACTTTTTAGCAAGGTGCAGTTGCCCGTTATTAATGCCATTATGTTGACGCATGAGGGCAAACAACAATGCTTTCGCCTTATCACTAGCCCCCTTAAAGCTAACGCTATCCATCACAGCCCATGGAATCGCACCATAACCACCTGATATGGACTCTGGCCGCGCTTGTTTTGATTTACGCGCCATATCTATTCACCTCCAATCTTTCTACCTAGGCGTGAACCAGCTTTTTTAGATCGTTCTAATGCGTATTTGATAGCGTGGTACTGATAAATAATTGCTGGGGTAGCCTCTTGCATTACTGCGTATAGACACCCTCGCCCACCGCACTCAAAAACTGCCTTAGCGTTAGTTTTCTGAGCCTCTAAGAGATAGAAACAAATGCGTTCACCATTCAGATGTTTTCTTTTATGCCATTCTGGATCTAGTGGGCAGATATTGGCTGAGCAACGATTAAATCGGTCACA
>CAIRXI010000022.1 GCA_903882525.1 uncultured Pseudomonadota bacterium
ACGCTAGCTTTAGTTGGAATAACAGAACTGGTGAGCACGACTACTTTTTTATCTTTTTTCGGTTTTTTTATTTCTTTGTTGCCGCGTTCTTGACCTTTAGCCAGTTAGGCGCATTTAGGGCTATTAACGCATCGATCATTTCATTCGGCTCAGGGCGTTGCAATAACGGATACCAAACGATATAAGTACCTGTGGCAAAACGTTCTAGGCTGTCGCTAATGACCTGCACCACTCGTTGGTAGTCTTGCTTATCTTCGTAGGGCGGATCAATCAGCACCACAGCGCGTCGTGTTGTTGGGGGTAATAAGGATTTAAGTCCTGCAAAACCATCTTGCATTTCAATTTTAGCTTGGCGCCTTGCGCCAGAAAAATTTTCTAATAGTATTTTGTAATCATTAGGGTGAAGCTCAAATAGACGCATTTTATCGTCTGGACGCAAATGCTGTTGTGCAATCATGGGCGAGCCAGGATAGAGCGTAGTTGTATCGGTATTAAAGCTTTTAATCTGGGTCACAAAGTTGACGAGTGGTTCTGGTAAGTTATCTGCAAGCAACAGTTGATCTATACCTTGCTCAAACTCTCTATTCTGAGTGGCGTAACCGTCATCTAAGCTATACATGCCTGCGCCAGCGTGCGTATCTATGTACCAAAACGGTTTATTTTTTTGAGCAGCGTGCGCCAACACTAGCCCTAACACATAGTGTTTTAAAACATCGGCATGGTTGCCTGCATGAAAGGCGTGGCGGTAACTAAGCATGATTGATAATGAGGTAGCGTGAATTAGATACGACATTATAGCTTTCATCCGCAGCTTATTAAAAAATGCCAAATAATTACTTGGCTTCTAGGGCTTTTCGGTTAGCATTTGTACAATGACAAATATTAATCAAAACACGTTGCACACGCACGACGAACATCATCAACATCCGCATTATTTGCTCCCATTTTTATTGATCTTGATATTTGCGATTGTCGAAGTAGTCGGTGGATTATGGACGGAGTCTTTAGCCTTATTAAGCGATGCTGCGCACATGTTTTCGGATGTTGGCGCCCTAGCATTGGCATGGTTGGCGTCGGTGATTGCCCATAAGTCATCTGCAGTGCGTCATCGCTCAGGTGTTAGTTTCGCCGAATTGGCGGTTTCTATTGTGAATGTAATCACCATGTTGTTAGTCATTGTTTGGGTAACTTTAGAAGCGATTGCGCGCTTTAAGCACCCGCATCAGGTGCAGGGTTTTGGTTTAATGCTGATATCAACTTTGGGTTTAGTGGTAAATGTGGTTGTGGCGAAGTTAATGCATCAGCATGCACTCCACGAAGGTGCAAGCTTAAATGCCCGCGCTGCATTTTTACATGTGGTAGGTGATTTGTTAGGTTCCTTGGCGGCGGTGCTCGCTGGCGTGGTGATTTATTTCACAGGCTGGATGCTAATTGACCCCATACTTTCCTTGTTTATTTCTATATTACTATTGTTGTTTACGCTAAACCTGATGCGCGACATATGGCAAACCTTGCGTGGTGGTGCCAGTGTGGCGCAACATACACATTTACATTAATGATGCTAAGGAGCCTTGTATGCCCTACGTAAATATCAAACTTGCTGGGTCAGTGACGCGCGAGCAAAAAATACAAATTGCTAAAGAATTTACCGAGACCTTAGAGCGCGTGGCCCATAAGCCAAAGTCTTATACCTATATTACGTTTGAGGAAGTCGCTTATGAGGACTGGGCTATAGGGGGTAAGTTGCTTGATGAGTAATTAAATATTAACTGGCGTAGTCCATCTGCGTCAGCTTTTAACTTCAAGTAACCTCTCATTGTGAACTGATAAAATAACCACATGTTTGACGCTAAACCCATTTTAAAAAATCTCCCCAATCTGCCTGGCGTTTATCGGATGATCAATGCCAGTGATGAGGTGATTTATGTAGGGAAGGCCAAAGATTTAAAGAAACGCGTCTCTTCTTATTTCAACAAGAACCTACCTAGTCCGCGCACTACCATGATGGTAAGCAATATCGTTAGAATTGAAACCACCGTCACCCGCAATGAAGCCGAAGCGTTACTGCTAGAAAATAATCTAATTAAAAGCTTGATGCCACGTTATAACGTGCTATTTCGCGATGATAAATCTTACCCCTACATTACGCTTACTAGTGACGCGTTTCCTCGCTTAGCGTTTCATCGAGGCACACCACGAGCAAGTAATAAGGCTAAAAGTAATGATCAGTATTTTGGTCCGTTTCCAAATTCAGTTGCGGTGCGCGAGAGTATTCAACTTTTACAGAAAGTATTTAAGCTGCGCACTTGTGAAAATACAGTATTTTCCAATCGAAGTCGACCGTGTTTACAGCATCAAATTGAGCGCTGCACAGCGCCTTGCGTGGGTTTAATCTCCGATGCCGACTATCACAATGATGTGCACCAAGCTGCCATGTTTTTGCAAGGTAAAACCAATGAGGTGATTGATGCGTTAGGCGCACAAATGAACTCTGCTGCTGCTAGCCAAGATTACGAGCTGGCGGTCGTTTTTAGAAATCGCATGCAAGCGCTTCGCCAAGTGCAAGCCAAGCAGTTTGTTAGCGACTTTAATGTATCTGATGCCGATGTAGTGGCCTGCGCCGAGCTGCAAGGTCAGCATTGCATTAACCTTGTAATGATTCGCGGCGGCCGGCATCTAGGCGATAGAAGTTACATGCCAAAGAATACCGAGGGCGAAACCTTAGAAAACAGTATGCAGGCTTTTTTAGCACAGCATTACGTAGCACAAAACTCACCACCACTTATCGTGGTGGGCATCAAAATAGAAACTGAGTTGCTAGAAGAAGTATTGAGCGAGCAAGCAGGGCGAAAAGTTAAAATTAATACCAGTGCTGTCGGGGATAAACGTGTTTGGCTAAAGATGGCGCAAACAAATGCCGAATTGGCCCTCAGTCAACGCGCAGCAACATCGGCCAATCAGTCAGCTAAATTGGTGGCTCTCCGTGAGGCCTTGCACTTGCCAGATCATACGCAGCGCATAGAATGTTTTGACATCAGCCATACCATGGGTGAAGCCACTGTAGGAAGTTGTGTTGTGTTTGATCGAGGCGATATGCAAAATAGTGAATACCGGCGCTATAACATTACCGGCATTACGCCAGGGGATGACTACGCGGCTATGCGCGACGTGCTGACGCGTCGCTACAAAAAAGTAGCGGCTGGCGAAGGTGCCAAACCCGACCTGATATTTATTGATGGCGGAAAAGGTCAGCTTGGCGTGGCGGTTGAGGTGATGGCTGAGGTGGGTTTACAAGATATTTTGCTTGTTGGTATTGCTAAGGGTGAAGAGCGCAGGCCAGGTTTAGAAACTATGATTTTTTCTGATACTGGTGAAATGCTGAATCTGGAAAAAGACAATAAGGGTTTGCATCTATTGCAGCAAATCCGAGATGAGGCACATCGCTTTGCCATCACAGGGCATCGCGCTAGACGCGCCAAAGCGCGTATGCATTCTAGCTTGGAAGATATAGAGGGTATTGGTGCAAAACGGCGTAAAGCATTGCTAACGCGCTTTGGTGGCTTAGATGGTGTAAAGAGTGCTAGTATTGACGAAATCGCTAATGTTGAAGGCATTAGCCCAAGTTTGGCCGAGAAAATATACGGAGAATTACATTGAAAGCGAGTGCCCCTAAATGACATGCAATGTACCTACCATGTTTACTTGGCTACGAATTCTATTGATCCCTGTGTTTGTCGGGGTATTCTATTTACCTACAGAGTCACATAGCTTAGGTGTGATTTCTGCGCATTGGGTAAATCTCACAGCAACCGCAATTTTTGCTATTGCTGCAATCACTGATTGGCTCGATGGTTATTTAGCACGCAGACTTAATCAAACATCTTCATTCGGTGCATTTTTAGATCCGGTGGCTGACAAGTTGATGGTGGCCGCAGCTTTGATTGTGCTTGTTGAGTTTGAGCGCGTAGGAGCGATTGTGGCCCTAATCATTATCGGTCGCGAAATTGCAATTAGTGCACTTCGTGAATGGATGGCAGGTGAAGGGCATAGCAGTAGCGTGGGCGTAGCGATGATAGGTAAAGTGAAAACGGCGGTCCAAATGGTGGCGATATTATTCTTGTTGTATTGGGATAAGCTTGATTTGGCGGTACTTGGCATAGTTGAAACAAAAATTATTGGCCATGTGTTAATTGATATTGCTGCATTTTTGACATTGCTATCAATGGCTTATTACATGAAGGCCGCACTACCCAAACTAAAAGCTAAATAAAAGCGTAATAAGGTTGTCATTTAGCCTTGACGGTATCTTGAAATTCGCTATAATGGCGCCTGTCTTAACGCGGGAATAGCTCAGCTGGTAGAGCGCAACCTTGCCAAGGTTGAGGTCGCGAGTTCGAGTCTCGTTTCCCGCTCCAAATTATTTAATAGGCTTGATGTAGTTGAAAATCAGGTTTAGTAAAATGGCATAAAACGGCGAAAGCATACATGCTTTCGCCGTTTTAGTTTCAGCTAGTAATGTTTAGGCTTCGTTAGGCTAAACATAGATGGCGCGATAGCAAAGCGGTTATGCCGCGGCCTGCAAAGCCGTTTAGACCAGTTCGACTCTGGTTCGCGCCTCCAACATCTTGGTTCATCTTATTCTTAAATATTGTTTAGATCTTATTGCCTTGTAAAGACATTCCTACGTGGTTTTAGGTCGTAAATCTATCCGGATGTTGAATAACGTAATGAAAGTTTGGTCGTTGTGTAAGAAATAAGAAAAAAATTCAAGAAAGTTTGTTCTAAAAGCCATAGTCGGTGCTAAAATACGCTCCGCAATTTGTTGTACCGTAGTCCACCCGCCCGGATGGTGAAACTGGTAGACACAAGAGACTTAAAATCTCTCGCTCGTAAGGGTGTGCCGGTTCGATTCCGGCTCTGGGCACCAATTAAATCAATAGCTTACATATTTGTAGGCTATTTTTTTGCCTAAAATTCCTGTTGTCCACTAAGTGTTAGGTGCGGTTGGCAAGGATTTAGAATAAGTGTCTATTGAGTAAGAGGTGGGTAGCGATGCTCGCCATATAACCAAGCGCGACTATCGGAGTCCATTTAAGGTGTCCAAAGAAAGTGTAGCTACCATGGGCCTGGCCCATTAACGCAACCCCAGCAGCGGATCCTACAGATAATAATGAACCGCCAACACCAGCAGTAAGCGTTACTAGCATCCATTGTCCGATCGACATATCTGGCAGCATGGTTAGCACAGCAAACATTACGGGAATATTGTCGACTACAGCTGAAATTATGCCAATGGCGATATTAGCGTTTGTAGCGCCCCAAATGCCGTATAAGCTTTGCGAAAGCAGGCTGAGATAACCTAAAAATCCCAAGCCTCCTACACAGAGGATGACGCCATAAAAGAAGAACAGCGTATCCCATTCTATACTGGTGATCTTAGTGTAAACATCAACAGGCACTTGATTTTTAGCCCTAACTTTGAGGATGTAGGTGAGTAGTTGTAATAGACCAAAGCCACTAATCATGCCTAACACCGGTGGCAATCCTAAAAGGCTATGAGCCATCACCGCCATGGCGATGGTGATAAGAAATAATACGACTGTAGCCAATGCGCCATCTTGCATAGGCAGTTGCTCGCTTTTGCCTTTAGGTTTTTCATTGGGCACTGCGAAATGCATGATTGTTGCGGGCAATAACCAATTGACTAGCGCTGGTATAAATAAGCTGAAGAAAGTCCAGAAAGTGACGGACCCATTGCTGGCTATTATATTTTTCTGCCAGACCATCAGCGTGGTAATGTCGCCAAAAGGACTAAAAGTGCCACCGGCGTTAGCTGCTACAACCAAGTTAATGCAGGCGAGTAAGACAAATGACTTATTATTTCCACCTACCGCTAATACGACTGCACCCATTAATAAGGCCGTGGTCATGTTGTCTGCAATAGGTGAAATTAAAAATGCTAGTAAGCCCGTAGCCCAAAACAATGCGCGGTAGCTTAATCCTCTGCGGATTAACCATGTGCGTAAAGCCTCAAACACCCTAAGCTCATCCATGGTGTTGATATAGGTCATCGCAACCAATAGAAACAACATCAGTTCGGCATACTCTTCTAAATTATGTTTGAATGCGGACTCGACCAATGGTGAGGCACCGTACGCTTGGTAATACCAAGCAATCAAGGCCCAAATAATGCCTGCTGCCATCACCACCGGTTTGGATTTACGCAGATCAATCAACTCTTCTGCCATGACGACTAAATAGGCAGTCATAAATAATGCCAATGCACAAATACCC
>CAIRXI010000023.1 GCA_903882525.1 uncultured Pseudomonadota bacterium
GTGTCGTCCATGCGGTCGATTAAGGGTAATAAAACTTGCTCTCGAATGGCATGGAAAATCTCGGTTTTATTTTTAAAGTGCCAATATACGGCGCCTCGCGTGACTGTTGCTTGTGTTGCAATATGCTCTAAAGTAGAGCGACTAACGCCACGCGCGAGAAATACTGTGCGCGCAGCATCAATAATCCTTTGACGAGTCAGTTCTGCGTCTTCTTTAGTTTTTCTTACCATTGTTTTTCCCCAAATAACTTATTAAAAATAGGTTATCGCGAGCGATTGGTTATTTTATTAAAAAGATATACATACATCCTTGTTTGTATATAATATATAGTCAAATTGAAATGCAAGCAAGCCCTTTTAATGGTATTAATAGTAAAATCTCAAATAAATTAGCCACTTAGCGCATTTGGCACATGGAGTAATCAATGAAAGTAAAAAATGGTATGCAACATCAGCGTGAAATTCGAACACAGGTTACGTTTAATTCGCTTGTAGCTAAGAGCGCAACTATTGTTTTACTTGCTGCTCTTGCGCTAATTGCTTGCGGAAAAAAAGACGACACGGCTTTGCAGGGTGCTATGCCAGCGATGCCAGTTGCTGTCATTGAATTAAAAGCGACGAGTGTGCCAATAAGTGCCGAATCAGTAGCGCAAACTGAAGGGGCAAAAGAAGTGGAGATTCGCCCACGTGTCGGTGGTATCTTGCTTAAAAAGTTATTCAATGAAGGTGAGCCAATTAAAGCCGGTCAAGCGATGTTCCAAATTGATCCGGTACCTTTCCAAATTGCCTTAGCCAATGCCAAAGCGCAATTTTCTCAACAAAAGGCGCGCACCGAGCAAGCGCAAAGGGAAGCTAAGCGTTTACAAGGCTTAATAGCTACACAATCAATTAGCCAGCGTGAGGCCGATAATGCAACTTCTGATTATGCGTTAGC
The DNA here is from genome assembly GCA_903882525.1 of uncultured Pseudomonadota bacterium. Classification (GTDB taxonomy): domain Bacteria; phylum Pseudomonadota; class Gammaproteobacteria; order Burkholderiales; family Methylophilaceae; genus Methylotenera. Next base: position 934 of record CAIRXI010000023.1, read on the forward strand.
GAGTGCCGGATTATTACAATATGAGGCGAGCGTACTTAATGCCGAGCTGAATTTGTCATACACCACAGTCATTTCACCTATTTCAGGTATTGCAGGGCGTTTTGAGTTTTCAGAGGGCGCCTTGGTGAATGCGAATAGCAGTTTACTGACTAAGGTGAGTCAAATTAGCCCAATCTGGGTGCGCTTTAGTTTATCTGACAGTGAAGCGGCACAATTGGGCGCACGTTTAACACAGACAAATGTTAAAGAGGTTGCGCTCATTTTAGCGGGTGGTGAAGAATATGCGCATAAGGGTAAATTGAATTTTGCAGCTAGCACCATAGATCCTCAGTTGGGTACACAGCAGTTGCGTGCAACTTTTGAAAATGCGGATAAACGTTTGTTGCCTGGGCAGTTTGTTCGTATTCGTGTGACTACGGGGCATCGAGATGGTGTTTTTGTAGTACCACAAACATCAGTATTAACTAATGATCAAGGAAAATTTGTCTTTGTCGTCAATGAAAAAAATGAGGCTACGATCAGGCCTGTTGTCGTAGGTAATTGGGTTGGTCAAGACTGGGTGGTATTAAGCGGGCTTAAAGCTGGTGAAAAAGTGGCCATAGACAATATTATCAAGTTGCGCCCAGGCGCATTGGTAAGTCCGCATGCCAAAGATCAGACGCCCGCTACAGCGTCGAAGTCAGCTAAGTAACCTATTTAAGCTAATTAAGCCCCAACATAAGCGTAAGCCTAATCGAGAAGCTACATGTCCAAATTTTTTATTACCAGGCCTATTTTTGCTAGTGTACTGTCCATCATTATTGTGTTGGCAGGTCTAGCAGCCGCGATGAAGTTGCCTATTGCACAATATCCGCAAATTGCGCCACCTACAGTTTTGGTGACGGCAACATACCCAGGTGCCAGTGCCGATACTTTATCTAAAACTGTCGCTGCCCCCATTGAAGAGCAGTTGAGTGGAGTCGAGGGCTTGGTCTACTTTAACTCTAGTGCCGACTCTAGCGGCACATTAACAATTACCGCTACGTTTGAGGTGGGTACTGATATTAATCAAGCCACATTTAACGTGAGTAACCGCGTTAATATTGCCTTGCCAAGATTACCAGAGGATGTGCGCCGTACTGGTTTAGTGGTGCAAAAACGTTCAAATGATA
>CAIRXI010000024.1 GCA_903882525.1 uncultured Pseudomonadota bacterium
CAATCTGTGCGTCAAAGGACTTACTGACAATACTACCATTACAGTTTGAAAGTGCCCGAGTGAGAATATCCATTTGCTTATAATCGATGGTCAACGCCAATGACTGCATCGCCACAAAGTTGGCTGTTTTGGCACTATCTAGCGCCAATTTAGCGGTACCCCCATAGGCCCTCGCCAATCCACCCGTCCCTAAATTAATGCCGCCATAATAGCGGATAACGGCGACACAGACATTAATCAAATCGCGACCTTCTATTAATTTCAATATCGGCATGCCTGCAGTGCCAGAGGGCTCCCCGGCATCTGAAAAACGCTGCACTATCGCTGGACTTTGCATTGAATTCAGGCCTTGATCCGGCTCAGGTTTAATACGAAAGGCATAGGCCAGATGATGCGCCCCTTGATGCTGGGCCAAAAATGCGCGTAAAGCAGCACCGACTTCACGTTCGCTGGCGCAGGCCACCGCCATACCGATAAACCGTGATTTTGTAATGGTTTGCTCGGAGAATCCAGCTTGCGTTAGGGTAATCAATGGTTTATTTAGTCTTTAGCAGTCAGCGCTTGATATACAGTCACAGGTCACCACGACTGGCTTTATCGATCATTTCAAGCAAAGTGCTTTCTAAGGTTTGCGCAGCTTGTTGCGCTCTTAGCGTTGGGTTTTTAATACTTTTAAGATCGAACGTTGGTCGCGCCAGCCCAATATATAACTGTAATTTTCTGTTGGTATCAGGCTTCTCATAAAGGGCGATGCGGCAAGGCACAAACACTAGAAACTCAGGATGGTCGAGCATAATCTCAGTGCCTAGGCTCAAATTGCAAAAACTATAGACGTCTTTGATCCCCTGCGGATCGATACCGCGCTGCTTGATATGCTCTCCAATGGGAAAATTAGCTGGGTTCACAAAGTTAAGCCCTACGCTGAGGCTTTTTAGACTGTCGACAACTTCCTGATAACTCACCCCGGCTTTCACTGGCAGCTCATAGATAGCCGAGTTAGGGTCGATTGCCGGCATCCCAGCGCTGACTTTACCAATCAACGCCGCTTGATTCACTAGCATAGGCTTAAGCGTCACACAGGCACTAATCAAACAGATCAAACCAACCATCAACAGGGACTTTAACATAGTAAATTCCGACCTTTATTCGCTAATTTTAAGGGCAGCATTGACGGCTGCACGATTAAAATGTGGCGCAATCAATTCAATAAAACCGTACATGTAGCCACGTAAAAATGCATCTTTACGTACCCCTAAATAAGTGGTGCTGTCTGGAAACAAATGACTAGCATCCAAACTCACGAGATGGGCATCACGTTCTGGGTCATAGGCCATATTAGCCAACAAACCTACACCCAATCCTAACGAGACGTAAGTCTTAATCACATCTGCATCAATCGCCGTTAGCACAACATTAGGCGTTAAGCCTGCTTGACTAAACACCTCAGACACCAAGGTACCCCCAGTAAAGCCGAAGTCATAAGTAATTAACGGATAGGCGACCAACTTTTCTAAAGTAAGCGCCCCTTCAGACAATAAAGGATGTCCCTGAGGGACGACGACGCAACGATTCCACTGGTAACAAGGCAGACATAGCAAGCTTTCATAGCCACTAATTGATTCCGTAGCAATACCGATATCAGCCTCACCACTGGCAACCTGATCCGCCACCTGACTAGGGTTCCCTTGGTGTATATTCAATTTAACTTTGGGATATTGACTAATAAAACTTTTAACCGCTGCCGGCAACTTATAGCGTGCTTGTGTATGTGTAGTGGCTATGGTGAAAGCGCCAGTTTCGACATTGCTGAACTCATCCCCTACGCGTTTTATATTATCTACATCATGGATAATTTTGGCCGCTAAGGAAAGTACTTGCGCGCCTGGTTCGGTGATACCACTTAAACGCTTGCCGTTACGCTTAAAAATTTGTAGACCAAGCTCTTCTTCAAACAGTTGAATTTGCTTGCTGACGCCTGGTTGCGAGGTGAATAAAGTCTGCGCCGCATTGGTAATATTAAGACCCTGGCGCGCCACTTCATGTAAATAGCGTAGTTGCTGTAACTTCATAAATCCACCTCTATTTAGCCTTAAAATTTTATATAACAAAAACACATATATATAGAATAACATATTCTAAAACAATTTATTATTTGCTGATATAGTCGCACCCTTGCATTTATTTGCTTAAATTGACGAATACTCCATATGGAATTTGGTTATATATTTTCCGGCTTTGTGGTCGGTCTTCTGGTGGGCCTAACAGGCGTAGGTGGCGGTTCTCTGATGACGCCTATGTTGGTGTTGTTATTTCACATCAAACCCGCGGTAGCGGTTGGTACGGATTTACTATACGCCTCAGTCACTAAAACAGCTGGGATTTTCGCCCATGGCAAGCTAGGCAATATAGATTGGCGAATCGTAAAACTGTTAGCGGTGGGTAGTATTCCAGCATCCGTATTGACCACCTTGTATTTAAAAGGGCTAGATATCGCCTCAGACGATGCAGTGGCTACGATTAAATTTTGGCTTGGGGTAGCGTTATTACTCACTTCTGTGTCAGTGTTGTTTCGAAACCAGTTGATACAGTTTTCGAAAACCCGTGGCTGGATTAAAACTAGCTGGACGGCGCCTCTCACGATTATATTGGGATTGGTTTTAGGCGTATTAGTGACACTCACTTCAGTTGGGGCTGGGGCACTAGGTGTCACGGCTTTATTTATCATTTACCCACGTGCGTCTATTAATAAAATTGTCGGGACTGATATTGCCCATGCCGTCCCATTGACTTTAGCCGCAGGCTTAGGTCACGCAAGCTTAGGCACCGTAGATTACAAGTTGCTGGGCATCTTATTGATCGGCTCTATCCCCGGCATTTGGATAGGCAGTCATTTAAGCTCAAAAATTGCTGAGCATTGGGTGCGCTATACACTAGCGCTGATATTGATTTTTGTGGGCTTGAAGCTCGTTTTCCATTAAAATGTCGGATTGATTGAAAGATTTAAAGCACCATGTATAAATACGATGAAATAGACCAACAGTTAGTTGATGAGCGCGTTGCGCAGTACCGAGATCAAACCCGACGCTTTTTAGCCGGTGAACTTTCAGAAGAAGAGTTTCGCCCATTACGCTTGCAAAATGGATTGTACATTCAACGCCATGCGCCTATGCTACGTATCGCCGTGCCTTACGGCATGCTTTCTAGCAAGCAATTGCATAAATTGGCGGACATTGCAGCGCGCTACGATCGCAGTTACGGTCATTTCAGTACGCGCCAAAATATGCAGTTAAACTGGCCTAAGCTAGAACAGATTCCAGACATACTGGCTGAACTCGCCACAGTGGAAATGCATGCCATACAAACCTCAGGCAATTGCATCCGCAACATCACAACCGATCAATTCGCGGGCATAGCGCCAGATGAAGTGGTTGATCCACGTGCCATGGCGGAAGTCATCCGCCAATGGAGCACCTTTCACCCTGAGTTCGCGCTTCTGCCAAGAAAATTTAAAATCGCAGTATCTGGGACTAAGCAAGATCGCGCCGTAGTGCAAATGCATGATATCGGCATGGAATTCTACCTAGATGGCGCAAACAAAGTGGCCATTAAAGTTTGGGTGGGTGGTGGTCTAGGCCGCACCCCTATCTTGGGCAGTGTCATTAACGAGCATCTTGAGTGGCAGCACGCCCTCACCTATTGTGAAGCTATCGTACGCGTCTACAACTTGCACGGTCGTCGCGATAACTCCTATAAAGCCCGTATTAAAATATTAGTCAAAGCATTGGGCATCGATGAGTTCCGTAAACAGGTAGACGCTGAGTGGTTGCACTTAAAGGACACGCCAAACACGATTACCGAAGCTGAGTTAGCGCGCGTGGCACAACACTTTGCAGCCATGCCTTATGACAACCTACCAGTCAATAATGCTAGCTTTGAAGCTGAAGTAGCCAACAACGTCGCATTTGCAGCTTGGGTCAAGCGTTGCGTCCATGCCCATAAGCAAACGGGTTACCGCGCGGTAACACTGTCCTTAAAACCACACGGTAAAGCGCCAGGCGATGCTAGCAGCGAACAGATGCACATCGTTGCAGACTTAGCCGCGCAATATAGCTTTGGCGAATTACGCGTGTCGCATGAACAGAATTTAATTTTAGCGGATGTCCAATTAGGCGATCTCTTTGCGGTATGGCAACAGGCGCGTGCCCATGGTTTGGCAACGCCGAATATTGGATTACTGACTGATATTATTTGCTGCCCAGGCGGTGACTTCTGCTCATTAGCCAACGCCAAGAGCATCCCTATTGCCCAAGCCATACAAATGCAGTTTGATCACTTAGATTACTTGCATGATATTGGTGAGTTGGAACTGAACATCTCAGGTTGCATGAATGCATGCGGTCACCATCACGTCGGCCATATCGGCATTTTAGGGGTGGATAAAGACGGCTCAGAATGGTACCAAGTATCCATCGGCGGCAAGCAAGGTAATGATGCCAGCCTAAGCAGTGTGATTGGCCCTTCATTTGCTGCAGAAGAAATGCCAGGCGTTGTACAACGTCTAATTGATGTTTATATTGATCAGCGCACGCCAGAAGAGCTATTTATTGATACGGTGCGTCGCCTAGGCGTAGCACCGTTTAAAGCCCACGTGTATGCAGCAAAAGAAATTGAGGCAAGTCATGTCTAATTTAATCTATCAAAACGCCATTACTACCGACGACTGGACTCTAGTCGAACTACCCAAGGTAGAAAAAGTGGTTCGCATGCAGGCAGGTAAAGTGGTGCTGTTTCACCTGACGGGTGAAAACACCATTAGTGCAGCGCAAATTGCGGATACCGTCATTCCACCGAATGGTTTAGTGTTATTGCCGATGTCTGTGTATATCGCACGTAAGGCTTCGCTAGAAAACCGAGTGGCTAAGCAGGAAGTTGGCATCTGGTTGGCAACGCATGAGCGTTTAGAATCCTTGATTGAGGTTGAACCCGATCTGAATCGTTTCCCATTGGTTGCTGTGTTTGTAGAGCGTTTTGCTGATGGACGTATATTCTCACTGGGCAATCTATTACGCACTCGCTATGGGTATAACAACACCTTACGCGCCTTTGGTGATGTATTGCGCGATCAGCTCTACTTTTTAAAACGTTCAGGCTTTGACAGCTACTTAATCCGCGCGGATAGAAATGCGCAAGAAGCCCTCACCAGCCTGAATGATTTCACCCGCCCTTACCAAGGTGCGGTAGACGAAAAGTTACCAGTATGGCGTCGCGTGAGTCGCAAATAAGCATGCTTAACGATCAAACTTCATTATTGCGCCCAGCAGCTAGCAACCCAGCGACCACCCCTGAACTAACGCCAGCGCTGCAGACCACTGTGAAGCAAAAGCGCCAGATCGTGGTGGACCTACTAACAGCTGCAATCGCTGAATTTGGCAACCCATCTGAAATCACCTTTGCGAATAGCCTAGGTGCAGAAGACATGGTGCTGACGGACATTGTTCAACGTGAAGCATTGGCGATTGAGGTTTTTTCATTAGATACCGGACGCCTACCGACTGAAACCTATGACTTAATAGCAGCGACTGAGCGCACTTACCAGACCAAACTTAAGTTATTTTTCCCACAAGCAGAGCCCGTGCAACAGTATGTACGTACCCACGGCATCAATGCCTTTTATGAGTCTATAGACTTACGTAAAGCGTGTTGCTTTATGCGTAAAGTAGAGCCGCTTCAGCGTGCGCTTAAGGGCAAAAAAGCTTGGATTACAGGCATGCGCGCTGAACAATCAACAACACGCGTGGATTTACCATTGCGCCAATTTGATGCAGGCAACCAATTAGAAAAACTCAATCCATTAACGAATTGGACCGAGCAAGAAGTATGGGCGTATATCCGCATGTTTGACGTGCCTTACAACCAATTACACGACCAATTTTATCCAAGCATCGGCTGTGCACCTTGTACGCGCGCAGTGGCAATTGGTGAAGATGTCCGAGCTGGCAGATGGTGGTGGGAAGATCCACTAAATAAAGAATGTGGATTGCATGTGAAGAAGTAGCCCTTCGCGTTCTTTCATTAGTTGATATTTAAAGTCAACTAAAACAAGAGTTTAAATTAAATTTATAATGTAAGTAATTAACTATGTTAAATCAAAAATCATCAGAACATCAACCGCTTTCACATTTAGATTGGTTGGAATCAGAAGCCATTTACATTCTGCGTGAAGTCGCTGGACAGTGTAGCAATCCTGTATTGCTATTTTCAGGCGGCAAAGACTCATTATGTATTTTGCGCTTGGCCGAAAAAGCCTTTCGTCCTGGTCGCTTCCCTTTTCCGTTAATGCATATTGATACCGGCCATAACTACCAAGAAGTCATTGATTTCCGTGATCAGCGTGCCGCAGAGCTTGGTGAACGTTTAATTGTTCGCTCCGTAGAGGATTCAATGCAGCGCGGTACTGTCGTCCTTAAAACGCCAGATGAATCACGTAATAAACATCAATCGGTGACCCTGCTAGAAGCCATTGAAGAGTTTGGCTTTGATTGCTGTATTGGTGGTGCACGTCGTGATGAAGAAAAAGCCCGTGCGAAAGAACGTATCATGAGTTTCCGTGATGAATTCGGTCAATGGGATCCTAAAAATCAACGTCCAGAACTATGGAATCTCTATAACGCTCGCTCACACAAAGGCGAAAACATCCGTGCTTTCCCTATATCCAACTGGACAGAAATGGACGTTTGGCAATATATCGAACGCGAAAAACTTGCCTTACCTAGCATTTATTTTGCACATAACCGCCCAGTCGTCATCCGTGGCGGTGCCATCGTACCAGTCACGCATGTGACCCCTGTAAAACCAGGTGAAGAAGTTATTGATATGCAAGTACGCTTCAGAACGGTCGGTGATATTACCTGTACTGCTCCGGTGATCAGTGATGCAGATACCGTTGCTAAAATCGTACTAGAAACAGCAACATCCACAATTACCGAGCGAGGCGCAACGCGCTTGGATGATCAAACCTCAGATGCATCGATGGAACAACGTAAGAAAGAAGGCTATTTCTAATGAACGCGAAACTACATAACGACAGCCTATTACGCTTTATGACCTGCGGCAGCGTAGATGACGGCAAAAGCACCCTCATCGGCCGCCTACTATTTGACACCAAAACCATTTTGGCTGACACGCTCACGCAAATGGAGCGCACCTCTAAAAAGCGCGGTATGGATGCCGTTGATTTATCATTGCTGACCGATGGCCTACAAGCTGAACGCGAGCAAGGCATTACCATTGACGTCGCTTACCGTTACTTTTCAACGGGCACACGCAAATACATTATTGCCGATGCCCCTGGCCATGAACAATACACACGCAACATGGTAACGGCAGCATCTACCGCCAATTTAGCCATTATTTTGATTGATGCGCGCAAAGGCGTATTAACACAAACACGTCGCCATTCTTATTTAGCGCATTTGGTTGGCATTCCGCACATTGTAGTGGCGGTGAATAAAATGGACTTAGTGAATTACGATCAAGCGGTCTACGACAAGATCTGTGCAGATTATTTGGTATTCGCTAATGAAATTGGCTTAGCACAAAGCAAAAGTGCGGCTGGCCATGATATTAGCTTTATTCCAATGTCAGCCCTCAATGGCGACATGCTTGTTGATCGGCTTGAGAATATGCCTTGGTACACAGGCAACACCATGATAGAAACGCTTGAAGCCA
>CAIRXI010000025.1 GCA_903882525.1 uncultured Pseudomonadota bacterium
AAAACGGCATTTATATTGTAAGTCTCACCATCTTCACCCACGCCTATTGGCGCGACCACTGGAATAAAATCACCGCTATCTAAAAAATTAATAATGCTAGGATCTATAGACGTTATTTGACCTACCTGGCCAATATCAATCATTTTGCTCGGATTGTCTTTATCCTCAATTAGTAACTTATGCGCATGTATAAAATTACCATCCTGACCAGTCAAACCGACGGCTTTTCCACCGTTCCGATTGATTAGGTTCACAATCTCTTTGTTCACCTGCCCGCCCAGAACCATCTCCACCACATCCATGGTTTCAGCATCAGTGACACGCATGCCTTGAATAAACTCACCCTTTTTGCCAAGTTTATCTAGCATTTCATTGATTTGTGGACCGCCCCCATGCACTACAACGGGGTTCATGCCGACCAGTTTTAGCAGCACTACATCTTGAGCAAAACATTGTTTAAGATGGTCATCGGTCATAGCATTGCCGCCGTATTTAATCACGATGGTTTTATCAAAAAAGCGTTTGATATAAGGCAGAGCCTCTGCCAGGGTGTGCGCTTTTTGCGTTGCGGTAGTTATGTTCAGCATTAGGGTCTCTTCAATTGATGAAGTGTATCTAGGTTAGGTTTATGTCATTGTATCTAAAAAATCAAAGTGTTTTGATGAAAACCTTAGATTTGCGTTGAAAGTTATACAGCTTTTGTCTTTCCACTGGTAGTTTTTCTACATTCTGCTCCATAAAACCACGTTCTATAAACCAGTGCTCGGTATGTGTGGTGAGGCAAAATAATTGTTTAAGACCTCTAGCTTTGGCCTCGTTGGCACAGAAATAGAACAACCTATCACCACGTCCGGCACCTCTAAATGCCGGGTCTATCGCTAAGCATGCAAATTCAGCAGTTTTTTCGGCAACAAATGGATACAGGGCAGCGCAACCGATGATGCTGTTCCCGTGCTCCAATACATAAAAATGCTCGATTTCCATTTCTATTCTCTCACGACCGCGACTTACTAGCACACCCTCTTCCTCTAGCGGTTCAATCAGCTTTAAGATGCCGCCGACATCATCTATATCAGCTTGACGCATGCTTTCTAGGCTAAGCTCGGTCACCATGGTGCCTATCCCGTCTAAGGTAAAGAGCTCTTGAATAATTGCACCGTCAATATGGCGGCTAATTAAATGCGTCCGCGCAACGCCATGTTCGCAGGCACGCACGGCGGCTGGCAAATAGTAGTTAATGTCTTCTGAGATGTTAATGGCTTGCTCACTTTTGGCCACAGACTCCAAAAGGTTTTTGGCTTTCTCTGCGGTCATTTCACGTAAGAGCTCACCGCGCAAATTATGCACTCCAGCACTATCCATTAAGAAAATCAACTTATCCGCATCTAGCGCAATGGCTGTGCTCACGGCGGCATCCTCCAAGCTCAGGTTGAATGCTGCCCCTGTGGGTGAATAGCCCAAAGGTGATAGCAATACCAATTCGCCGTCATCAAGCCGCTTTTGGATGCCTACGGCATCCACTCTTCTTACTTCACCGGTATGCTGCAAATCAACACCATCACGAATGCCTAGCGGTTTGGCAGTTATGAAGTTGCCACTAGCCACTCTAATGTCAGATCCAGCCATGGGAGAATTGACCAAGCCCATGGAAAGTAAGGCTTCTATTTCAACCCGAATGGCGCCGTTAGCTTCTTTGACTGCCTCCATCGCTTGGTCATCAGTCACACGAAGGCCGTTAACAAATTTAGGGGTGATTTTATCTCGTTTTAAACGCCGCTCAATTTGCGGACGTGCCCCATGCACGAGTACGAGTCTAACTTCTAAGCTAGCGAGTAAATTAAGGTCATGGGATAATGCTACAAATTGCTTTTCATCGACCACTTCGCCACCAAATGCGATGACAAAAGTACGTCCTCCAAAGGCATGGATAAACGGGCTAGCTG
>CAIRXI010000026.1 GCA_903882525.1 uncultured Pseudomonadota bacterium
AGGAGATAGTCTTAATTTAAACTTAGGTATTCGATATCAAGGATTCGACGACTTCACGCCACAACTACAATTAAATGCAAGATTCGTAGAGCATGATCATGGTGACTTTGCAACTGGCACATTTGCAACTGGCACTGGGGGCACTTTGGTATACCTTAGCCCGGGTGCTACTCTAAGGGTCAATAAACAAATTAAAGTTTATGGTTATGTTCAAGTGCCAATTTATCAGGATGTAAATGACCTTCAACTTACCCCTCGCTGGACAGCTTCTTTAGGCGCCAATTACTCCTTCTAATGACTAGAGACCGTCTCCTTGTTTGCTGGAGCCAGAAGTGGTAATACTATCTTTTCCAAAATAGAAGCATCCACTAGAGGCTCACCCTCCCAACCGTTATGGCGTAGAACGCCATTCTGATCAATGACAAAGGTCACTGGAACGCGCCATATTCGTCCAAAGCGGTGCATGTCTGCATCATCTGCCATCGCAAATGGAAATGAACAAGATTTCATAGCGCTTTTTACTGCATCTAAATCACTTTTATCGTCCAAACTAATCGCAATAACATCTACACCTTGATCATGATATTTACGATAGAAGTTTTCTAGCTCTGGCATTTCATGGTGGCATGGAGCGCACCAAGTCGCCCAAAAATTGATAACCAATATCCTCCCTTTAGTCGAGGACGGATTGATGGATGCGCCTGAAATTGTCTTTATCTCAAAGGCAGGCGCAGCTTTACCTATAGTCAGGTTTGCTGCCTCAACTGACATGCAGAAAGAAAGTATTACTAAAACTAATATATAAGAATATATCTTCATAGCTTAATGCTGCACTTTAAAGAGCATGAGAGTATAGCAAGTCATTAGTCCGCAGTAGTAAAAGACCAGTATTATTTTTCTTATCATGGGACTCTCTATTGGTTTTATGAAATTTTAATTGAGATTCTAAATTTACGTAATGTGGCATATCGTCGCGCGACAATTTGTCGCAGTCTGCAAATGGTTATTTGGCACATGAACACCTTATAATAGGATCCATTACTGAGCTCTTAGGTTACCGCGCAATATGCAATCCAGCAGCCCCACCCTATCTAATGCCACCCGACTTAACATGCAACGTTTAGTCATGTTACGTAGCGTGATGATGGCATGTATAGGCACGGCGATTATCGGCTTAACACTTGTATCGATTCCTCTGCCATTAGTGCCGTTGCTACTAGCAATCTCTGGGCTAGGCTTACTAAATTTATTGGCATGGTGGCGTTTACGACTTCACCCGCACACCACGCAGGGTGAACTGTTTGCGCAACTACTAGGCGACCTTTCAGCGCTAAGCGTGCTTTTCTACTTTAGCGGTGGTTATAGCAACCCCTTTATCTGGATGTATTTAATTCCTATCACTGTAGCGGCTGTAGCCTTACGACCACTTTATGCCTGGCTAATCGCAGGCATAAGCATTGGCTGCTATACCATGCTAATGTTCTATCATATACCCCTATCGCACCTCCATTTACATGCCAATATTGGAGGAGAAAATGAGGTGCACCTCGACATCCATCTAGTTGGTATGTGGATAGGCTTTGTGGTGAGCACTGTTATTATCGCCATTTTTATTGCGCGCATTGGTCAGAACTTGCGCGACCATGATAAAACCATCGCTGATGTTCGAGAGAAAGCATTGGAAAGTGAGCGCATGCTAGCGATAGGAACTCTCGCTACCAGCGCAGCACATGAACTGGGAACACCACTAAGCACTATGGCTGTAATTAGCAAGGAACTCACCCAAGATTACGCCACGCAGCCCGAGCTATTAGCGCAACTAGAAATTTTGCGTACTCAAGTGTCCAGATGCAAAGAGATCTTATCTTCGATTACGCGCAACGCTGGACAAGCCCGTGCTGAAACCACCCAAGGTATGGGTCTAAGAGAGTTTTTACTGGAAGCCATTCAACGCTGGCGCGATACCCAGCCAGCTACCGAGCTGTTAGTAAATCTTCCAATCACAACCAACAATCCACTGATATTAATTGATAGGACGCTCACCCAAGCCCTACTCAACCTGCTGGATAATGCAGCTCACGCGTCACCAGAACGCGTAAT
>CAIRXI010000027.1 GCA_903882525.1 uncultured Pseudomonadota bacterium
ATTGACGTATGCCGTCAGCCACAGCGACATCTGCCGGCAATAACTTAACAGCTGCAAGGGCTTCGCGCTCGTTGTAGCCTAAAGCTAGCAAAGCATTCAACACATCACCACTTGCCGACTTCATCGGCGCCATCTACGTACAAATCGATATGACTAATATGCTCTAGGGAAACGATAGGTAGATGCAGAGTTTGGGCTTTTAGTGCGCTGATGGGAGAGCTAGCAATCGTGGTGATTTTTAGGCCTTCTTCGTTTTGCAGTCTTGCCAGTTCTTCAATAAAGTAATTGGCGGTAGAGCCTGTACCTAACCCTACTAGCATGCCATTTTTGACATATTTTGCTGCCTGTAAAGCTACCAGTTGTTTATCATTCATGGCTTTTCCCTAGCTGTTTTTTACTTTTACAGGCATGTATATTAACGCGAATTAGCTACTAGGCGGTTTACTATTTGATAATAAATTATATTAAAAAAGCTATCTGCACTTAAACCCGATGCAGTTAAGAGCCGACCTCAAGTTGAGATGATTGGCTAAGGAATTTATTTTTCATCTAAGCATTTTTTAGAGCCAACCTGAATGCCTAGCCGTTACAATTAGAGTATGGAATTATTACCTCACAATATCACCATTTGCAGTACCGCACGCCTAGTGCGAGGCATTGCATTGCGTGATCGGCAGCATCTCGAATTACAGGGTGTAGCGCAGTGGCAAGCAAGTGAGGCTTACACTTTACAGGAGTGGCTACATAATTTAATTCTACATGCTACCTTGTTGGGTGAATTGGCCAGTGATGCGCTTCCAAGTTTAACGTTAAGTGCTGTAGCTGAAGCTTTTCTGTGGGAACAAGCTATCAGCGCTTGCCTAGCAACGCATGAAGCAGCTGCATTATTTGATATACGTGCTTTGGCCAAGTCAGCGATGGAAGCTAATCAGTTACTGTGTGATTGGCAAATTGCCGAGTCTGAGATGCAGCAATTTTTTATCGGCCAGGAAACTCGCCAATTTTTACGCTGGCGAGCTAGCTTTCAACTGTTATGCAGCCAAAAAAATGCCGTAGAAGCATCGCGTTTAATGGCCATGCAAATTGTGCTAATTGAACAACATTTTTTTAAATTCCCATTAAAAATCGTTCTAACAGGATTTGACCGTATTACGCCTTTAGAACAGCGCCTATTTAGCCACTTGCAACGCTGTGGCGTTGTTCTAGAGAAATTATCACCTGATAGTAACAACCGTACACAAGTGACAAGCTATGCCTTAAGCGATAGTCATGCTGAATGCCGTGCGGCGGTAGCTTGGGCTCAACAGCAACTCGCGGCTAACCCAGACGCACAATTAGCAATTATTAGCCCTGTACTTGGTAACGTTCGTCGTGAGCTTGCTGATCTTCTTGATGATACCTTTCATGCGGATAGTATTCAGCCCGGATGCTTTGAACGCCCGCGCTGTTATGATTTTTCATTAGGCTTGACATTGTCTGAGTACCCTATAGTCCATAGTGCTTTACAGCTACTAAAGCTGGCGACCAGTCGCGCCAATCTAAGTTTTGACACAGTGACACCCGTACTGCAAGATATTTACTGGGGAGATCAGTCTGAGCTTGATGCTAGGGCGCAATTGGATGCCTACGTACGCCAGCATCTCACTAGTACTTATCGCCTTGAATCCTTATCTAAGCAGGCAAGTAAGTTGGATGCGGATGGCATTAAACTTGGCACGCTCATTAGACACTTGGGTTTTATTATTCAATTTCAGCAGGCCGAATCACAGTGGCAATTGCCCTCAGTTTGGGTAAACACTTTAGTGGCATTGCTGGATCGGCTTAATTGGTCAAAAAGTCGTAATCAAGATAATCGAGGCTTATCTAGCCACGAGTACCAAACTCAGCAGGCCTTTTTTAAAAACCTGAATGCGCTAGCTACGCTTGATAGCATCTTGGGTAAGATTAGTGCCAGTGGTGCACTGCAAAAAATTATTGAGTTATGCAATGCAGCGATGTTTCAGGCAGAGGCCACTGGTGAAACGCACATACAAATTTTAGGATTACTAGAAACACCCGCGATGCAATTGGATGCGGTATGGGCGATGAATATGAATGACCAGCATTGGCCTGCGCCAGTACGTTTAAATCCATTATTGCCCGCCGACTTGCAACGCAGTCGCGGCACGCCCAATGCTAGTGCCGGCATGCAAACTGAGTTTGCCGCAATGGTGCAACAACGTTTATTGTTAAGTGCACCGCATTTTGTATTTTCATATGCGCTTAAAGAAGATGACCGTGAATTACGAGCCTCCCCTTTATTAGCACCTTGGCCACCAGCAACACAAATACCAGTAGGTGCCATCGCTTTAAGTGAGCGTTTGGCCTTGCCCGTTGCGATGCAGATGGTCGACGATAGTGTCGCGCCAACAATTTTAGCGGATGAAATTGTACGTGGTGGGGTAAAGCTGTTTGCGACGCAAGCGATTTGTCCTGCTTGGGCATTTTATCAATATCGACTTGGGGCTAAGAAGTTGGAAACTCCCGTTGATGGACTCGATAGTATGGCGCGCGGTAGCCTGTTGCATCAGGTATTGCAATTCTTTTGGCAAGACTGCCAAACGTTAACGCAACTAAAAGCAATGAGTGACTTACAGCGCCTAGCTGTGATTGAGCTGGCGATAGAAAAAAGCATGCAGGCGATGAAGCATCAATTGGACGTTTCCTTGCCCGCGCAGTTGTTGGTCCTTGAGCGCCAACGTTTACTGCAAATAGTGCAGTTTTGGCTGGATCTAGAGTTAGGGCGTGCGGACTTTACGGTAAGGGCTTGTGAGCAAAAACATACGTTGGTTATCGAGGGTTTAACCCTTAATTTAAGTATAGATCGCATCGACACCTTAGCTGATGGCGGGTTAGTGGTGATTGATTATAAAACCTCAAGCATGGTTGCGACTAAAAGCTGGTCCGATGATCGCATTGCTGAGCCACAATTGCCTATCTACGCCTCTTTAGCCTTGCATGGTGAGCACGTAGTGGCGGTATGTTTTGGAAAAATCCGTAGCGATGAAACTAAATTTATTGGCTTGTCGGCTGATGAGGGTGTGCTACCTGATGTGAAGGCGTTTGAGGCGCTGCCTGCCAATTCAACCTTTGCCCGCTTTAAAGACTGGGATGGGTTGTTGAAACAATGGCAGATTAGCTTAAAAGTAATCGCGCAAGAAATAAAATCTGGCGAAGCGAGCGTTACGTTCAAAAAGATAGAGGATTTGGATTACTGTGAAGTTAAACCATTGCTACGTCTGCCCGAGCGCCGTATGCAGTATGAACGCCAACAGGCCGAATTGGCACGTGATTAAATGAGACTGCACACAGACGATTTGGAAGCGCAAGATAGTGCGAACCGTGAGCGGGCTTTGGAACGCAACTCATTCATCGTTGAAGCGCCGGCAGGGGCAGGAAAAACTGAATTGTTGACCCAACGTTATTTAAGGCTGTTGGCCAGCGTGAGTGAGCCTGAAGAAATTATCGCACTGACTTTTACCAATAAAGCCGCAGCAGAAATGCGCAATCGTATTTTACTTAGCTTAGAACATGCCGAGCAGAAAACTCTCGAAACTGCACCGCATAAATTGGTCACTCGTGAGCTTGCTAATGTTGCGCTTGCGCAGTCGACAGCGCTTGGCTGGAATATTATTAATCAGCCCAGTCGCTTACGCATACTGACTATAGATGCACTATGTAGTAGCTTGACACGCCAAATGCCCTTGCTGAGTAGGTTTGGTGGCCAGCCTAAGGTAAGCGATGACACTGAAACCATGTATCTGGAAGCCGCACGTCGCACCATTGCTGACATTGCCAGTGAGTCTAAGGTTGACGACCCCGTCACTAGCGCATTGCGCTATTTGGATAACAATAGCGAGAAGTTGATTAAATTGCTAGCCAAAATGTTAGCTAGGCGCGATCAGTGGTTACCACTCGCTAGCCAACTACATAGTTTGGAAGCAAATGTGGTTGCCGGTAATATTGAACTGGCATTAGAACATTTAATTAAGGAAGCGTTGCAAGTAGTGTTGGACGTGTTCCCCGCTAGATTACAGCAAGCATTGATGCCACTGGCCCGCTACGCTGCCGGCAACTTAGACAGTAACGCTGAAATTGCACCCTTATTGGATTGGCAGTTAGATTTAAGTGCTCATGTTGATGATCTGGAAAAGTGGCAAGCGCTATCTAGTTTTCTGGTGACTAAGAGTGAACGTAGCTACCGTAAAACCGTTAATAAAAATAATGGATTTTTGGCAGAGCATACTGATAAAAAAGAGGCTTACTTTGCGGCGATAAAAGGATTAGAGGCTAGTCACTTCATAGCCGATCTCATCGATTTGCCAGCACTGGAAGCCATGCATGCGGATCAACCAGTCATACAAGCACTCAGCCGATTGCTGATGTTGGCCGCCACCCATTTATGGGCAGTTTTCCAAGAGTCCGGCGAGGTAGACTTCGTCGCCATTGCACAAAATGCGCAGTTGGCATTAGAAGACGAACAGGGCGTCACTGATTTAGCGTTAAAGCTGGATTATAAAATCACCCATCTATTGATTGATGAATTCCAAGATACCAGTCCAGTACAAATGCGTTTAATTGAAAAATTAATTGAAGGATGGGAGCCTGACGACGGGCGTACTTTGTTTTGTGTGGGCGATCCCATGCAGTCAATTTATCGTTTCCGCAAGGCCGATGTTAGCTTATTTCTTCAGGCCGCCGAACAGGGAATAGGCCATCTACCGATGACACGTTTGCAGCTTAGTCGCAATAACCGATCTTTCCCGGCGGTAGTGAAGTGGATTAATGATGCCTTTTCGGAGGTATTCCCAAGCGTGGATAATATTAATCAGGGCGCAATCAGTTACCGTGAGTTTATTGCTACCCATCCACCAACCGATGGGGAGGGCGTTACTGTTCATCCGCTGGTAATCGATACGCATAGCGATGAAGATGTTGATGATGGTAGTGTGAGCAGCAAGCTGATTGAAGCGCATTATGTGGCAGATCTGATTGTGAGGTTGCGTGCTGAACAACCCAAAGCCAAGAAAATTGCTGTGCTTGTCCGAAGCCGAAGTCATTTGCAAGAGTTGGTGTCGGAAATACGTCGCAATTATGCGCATTTAAAGTTTCAAGCACTTGAAATTGAGCATCTAGACGATAGGCAAACGGTACAGGATGCGTTTTCACTGACCTGCGCGCTGATGCATAGGGCTGATCGGGTCCACTGGCTTAATCTATTGCGCGCACCTTGGTGTGGACTGACCTTGTCTGATTTACATGCTTTATCGGCTGATAATCATCGCGCAACCATTTGGCAGCTGATGCATGAAAGCGAACGCATCCAAACCTTAAGCGCAGATGGTCAGTTACGCCTAATACATGTTACTAAAGTGCTGACGGCGGCATTTGAGCAACATGGACGTATACCAATGCGGCGCTGGTTAGAAAGCACTTGGTTGCAATTAGGGGGCGGAAAGTGTTTGATTGAAGCAGGTGACAATCGAGATGTACAGGTGTTTTTTGATTTGGTTGAGAAAGTCAGCCGTAATGGGTATTTGGATATAGCTGCTCTGGAACTAGCCATGCAAAAGCTCTATGCCAAACCAGATATTGAAGCCGATGAAAGTCTACAGTTTTTAACTATCCACAAATCTAAAGGTTTGCAGTTTGATACAGTAATATTGCCGACTCTAAATCGCCCGCCGCGCAACTCAGATCATGAGCTGGTGTTGTGGCAAGAAGTCATGATTAATCATCATTTGCATCTTATTGCTGCCCCGCTCACCATGGTTAAGAATGGTCGTACCAAAAGCAACGCAGCGCCTAGCGTTTACGATTTTTTAAAAGGTTTAGAAACGCAGCGGAGCGACAACGAAATTGTGCGGTTGCTGTATGTTGCCGCTACAAGAACTGAGCGTTGTTTGCATTTAATTGCCAGCATACAAACAAATGCAAAAGGTGGAATAAAACCAAAAGCTAAGTCTTTGCTAAAGGTGTTATGGCCAGCCGTTGAGGAAGATTTTAAACTGGCAACGCCATTAGGCAACCAAGCAGCAAAACCTTTAGTAGACTTTCCCCAATTTAAATCCCAGTTGCAACGTTTGCCTGTGGTTGAGTTGAATCATATTGGTAGCGCTGAGTTTGCTAGTTCAGCCATTCCATTTGACGCGGCAGATAATGGAAATCCAGTATTAGAAAATTTGTCAGAATATTTGCAGGGTGTTAATTTGCAAAGACATTGCGGTACGCTGGCACATCTTTATATGCAGCTATTGGCCAGTGCTGATTTTAAGTCTTGGGATGAAGGGCGCTTACACCGATGTTTACCGGCCATGGTGAGTTGGCTGCAGCAACAGGGACATACACTGACTATCGCTAAACAAGGTGCCGCGCAGGTGTTAGCGGCCTTACAGGCTACTTTAGCTAGCGAAGAGGGACAATGGCTGCTAAAGGCTCATAGCGCTGCTGCCAGTGAGCTAAGCTTAATGCAAGCCCAAGTGGGTAGCATTAAAAATCACATTATAGATCGTACGTTTATAGAGAATGGCACACGTTGGATTGTCGATTACAAACTGACAGCACAGAATGAAATTGGTGACCCAGCTACTGCAGCCGAACAGCATCGACCACAGTTATCAAGCTATGCCAGCCTATTTTTACAAGAAAAACTGCCGATTAAAATTGCAGTATTCTTTTTAAGTTTAGCTAGGCTGGTTGAGTTGTAGGTGAAATTTGATGGTACTTAATGATATGAGGTTAGCTTGAAAGCCACTAAGTGTATCAAGCCCTCTTATTTTTTTGTTCAGTAAGCGTATTTAGATATTCTGCAATATCCCACTCGCAGCCACCACAGCCAGAAACGGCGCCAGCCCATCTAGAAATAGCATCCATATCCATACCTTGCTCGAACAAAATTTGAATTTTACCCCTTGTGGTCCCACTGCATTCGCACATAATTTCATCTGCCTGATTGGCATTTGTTTTAGTCATGGCAAGGGTCTTTACAGTGTTGTAAATTCAAGACCTTTACAACGGCCAATCACAATCTCGTCATTAATTTTCTTGAAACTTTTTATAACTGTCAGCAATCTTTGGTCGTTGATGAATAGGTTAATCTTTTCTAAGTTTTGTTCCGTTGGGATATTTTCTCTTTCAGTATCCGTCGCGTTATCCCAGTCTAGTAAGATGTCGTTAAAGTATTTTAGATCAATAATTTGATTGTCCATCATTACGCAGATTGCAAAACAATCTTGTTCTGTGCTTGTTGCTAAATGCGCGGGAATTCTAAATTTATTAGCGGCTTTTGTTGGTAGTGAATAGTTGCTCTGAAAAAAACGACCAAGGTGATCGCTGCAATAATCTCTACTAAATTCAAGCAAAGCACTTAGAGGGACTGATTGTCTGAAAGGGATGTCTGTAACGCTTGCCATGTTCTTTGTTTCCTTCAACATGAAAAATAGAGGCTAATATATAAATATTATTTTTACGACATTTTCATATTAAGGGCTAAGCCTTACACAAACCTGACATTTTGCATGAAGCATGGGCTAAATTTACTAATCGCGAGTATTGAATGTTTCCGTAGACCCAAAAACAAAAAGGGAGCTCTTGGCTCCCTTTTGTTATGACGTTAATAATTATAAATTAATTAACAGCATCTTTTAATGTTTTACCTGCTGAAAAACCTGGTGCTTTACGAGCAGCTATTTTCAATTCAGCGCCAGTACGTGGGTTACGACCAGTACGAGCAGCGCGTTGTGTTACTTTAAATGTACCAAAGCCAACTAATGTTACAGAGTCACCTTTTTTTAGAGCATTTGTGATTGCTGCAGTAGTTGCATCAATTGCACGACCAGCATCAGCTTTAGTTAGACCAGCGCTTGCTGCAATTGCATCAATTAATTCAGATTTATTCATGTTTTAACTCCATTTTTTAAGTGTTAATCTTAACCGCATTGCTACTGTGCTTGGATTTAAACGAACTGTCAATTGGTTTTGGCCATTAAAATACAAAAATTAATACATTTTGATACAAATTATACTCAATCTACTGTTTATGCTGATTTTCAAGGAATATCCACCCGATTGCGGTCGTTAATTATTACAAAATATTGCATTTTATCTGACGAGTATGCGATAGTTTTTTCCTATTTGACAGGTGGCATAAAGATTACAATACACACCATGCAACCAACGTTTAGTCCTAATGAAGCTTTAGCCTCTAACCCCATCACTTCTGTCAGTTTTGCAGAAGCTTTTTGCTATTGGTTGCGCTTAGGTTTTCTTAGCTTTGGTGGCCCAGCTGGGCAGATTGCATTGATGCATCATGACTTGGTAGAAACTAAGCGCTGGATATCAGAGAAGCGATTTTTGCATGCGCTTAACTACTGCATGTTGCTGCCTGGCCCAGAGGCGCAGCAATTAGCCATTTATATAGGCTGGCTATTGCATCGTGGTGCTGGGGGCATTGTGGCAGGCGCGCTATTTGTACTGCCATCGTTTTTTATCCTCAGTTTTATGGCTTGGATTTATATGGCATATGGCACGTTACCTGTAGTCTTGGCTGTTTTGTATGGGGTAAAGCCTGCGGTGGTCGCTATAGTTTTATTTGCAGCTTATCGCATAGGGCTTAGAACTTTAAATAATCAACTGATGTGGGTTATTGCGGTATCGGCGTTTATTGCCATCTTTGTATTTAAGCTGCCATTTCCTCTTATCTTACTGGCGGCAGCTAGCCTTGGTTATCTGCTCAGTCAGGGTGCGCCACAGTATTTTAAGAGAAGTACTGCGCATGCCGCTACACACAAAGGTTTCGGACCAGCTTTAATTGACGATGATACAGCGACGCCTGAGCATGCTTACTTTAGTTGGAAAAAAATGCTTAAAGTGGCGATAATTGGCCTCACTCTGTGGCTGTCAGCGATGTTGTTGTTATGGCTTAATTATGGATGGCGTGGCACCTACACGCAAATGGCGTGGTTTTTTAGTAAAGCGGCCCTAGTCACCTTTGGTGGCGCCTATGCGGTATTGCCTTATGTGTATCAGGGCGCAGTAGAGCATTTTCATTGGCTGACTGCCACGCAGATGATGGATGGATTGGCACTGGGTGAAACTACGCCTGGCCCCCTGATTATGGTGGTGACTTTTGTTGGATTTGTCGGTGGCTGGAGCCCGCAGACTGTAGGTGTAGATGCGGTGGGTTCGGCGCTGCTGGCAGCGGCAATAGTCACTTTCTTTACCTTTCTACCCAGCTTTATTTTCATCCTAATGGGTGCCCCCTTGATTGAATCCACTCACGATCAACTTAAATTTACAGCGCCACTAGCGGCGATTAGCGCTGCAGTGGTCGGTGTAATCTTCAATTTGGCGCTATTTTTTGTCTATCATGTGCTGTGGCCTCAAGGCTGGACATCGCCTATTGAGGGGCCCTCAGTGTTGATCTTGCTTTGCGCTTGCTTAGCCTTATTTCGATATAAGGTAAATGTAGTGCTATTGATAGCTAGTTGCGGTTTATTTGGGTTGGTTTACCAGATTAGTGCGAAAATCTCCGTCCTTTAGTTCGGAGATGGATAGCACGGATGCCGAAGGCATCCTTTGTCTTAAAACCAATCAAATAAAAGCACGGAAAGGCGCATGAAATAGGGCTTTAAGTCATATTTGGTTGCTATACTATAGCATGATGCTAATAAGAAAAGCCTTCAAATTCCAGCTAATGCCTAACGGTGCCCAGCAACGCGACATGCGTCGCTATGCTGGCAATGCCCGTAAGGTTTGGAACTTAGCTTTTGCACAGCAACAAGCTAACCATGAAGCCGGCGAGAAGTTTGCCAGCGCCATGGCCATGACCTACTGGTTACCGGCCATGAAAGAGACTTTTTCATTCTTAAAACAGTCTCCGTCGCAAACCCTGCAGCAAGTCACTACCAATCTTGCCTTCGCCTACAAGAGCTTCTTCGCCGGCCGTGCCGACTTTCCGAAGTTCAAAAAGAAAGGTAAGTCCGGTGATAGTTTCAGATTTCCACAAGGTTTCAAGCTTGAACCACACAACAACCGTGTATTCTTACCTAAGCTTGGCTGGTTGCGTTATCGCAACAGCCGTGACGTAGTCGGCACTATCAAGAACATCACCGTGAGCTGCACTAACGGTCAATGGTTTGCATCCATGCAAACCGAACAAGAAGTGGCACAGCCACTTCCAACCGCAACCACTGCAGTGGGTATTGACGTTGGCATTTCCCGCTTTGCCACGTTGTCAGACGGCAGCCATATCAATCCGCTAAACAGTTTCAAACAACACCAAGTGAAGCTTGCCCGCTATCAGCGGTCAATGTCACGCAAGGTGAAGTTCAGTAAGAACTGGCAAAAGGCCAGACAAAAAGTAAGTAAAACGCACGCCCGTATTGCGAACATGCGAAGGGACTTTCTCCACAAGACTTCAACTGCTATCAGCAAAAACCACGCCATGATATTCGTAGAAGATCTGAAAGTCGCTAACATGAGTAAATCCGCAAAGGGCACCGCCGCTAAGCCAGGTCGTAAAGTCCGCCAAAAGGCCAGGCTGAATCGGTCCATCCTGGACC
>CAIRXI010000028.1 GCA_903882525.1 uncultured Pseudomonadota bacterium
AGTAATCAACCACCATCGCAATATGTATCGCAATATATGTACCAATCAGAGTTTAGTTACTACCTATGAAAGAACACCAATGAAAACCAATACAAAGTTCTACCAGTTCCCCTTGAGAATCAACCGTACCCTTGCTGAATTACTTGAGTCTACATCCGAGACTACAGGGATTGGACTTCCCCCGATTTAGTAGACAGTTGATAATGTCTGAAATCACTAAAAGGAAGTTAAATGAGAGGCATCAGATATACCGACGAGTTTAAGGCAGAAGCGCTTAAACAAATTACAGAACGTGGTCATAGCGCAGTTGAAGTCGCCAAGCGCCTAGGCATCACCGATAAAAGCCTATATCGCTGGAAGGCTGAGGCAGATCAGCAATTAAAGCAGCCTGACGGTCAAGATGTTGCCAACCTAAAGCTTGAGATAGCCAAACTTCACAAAGCCCTGAAACGGGCGACTGAAGAGCGAGAAATCCTAAAAAAGGCCGCGGTGTACTTTGCAAATCACCCCGAGTAAAGTACAGGTTCATTCAAGCGCACTGCAAGATGTTCAGTATCATTACCATGTGTCATGTGCTAAGCGTTAATCGTAGCGGTTATTACGCATGGAGCAACAAACCAGAATCTGCACGCGCCTTGGATAACGCGGTGTTGTTAGGTGAAATCAAACAATTCTTTGCCGCAAGTGGCAACATCTACGGCAGCCCAAGGATCTATCGTGACTGCAAAGCCGCAGGCTTAGCTTGTAGCGAGAATCGTGTCGCTAAGCTAATGCATCAAGCTAAGATTCATGCGGTACGTGGCTATCGCCGTGCTCGCTATAAAGCAGGTAAGCCTGCGATTGCAGCTCCGAATCGGTTACGCCAAGTATTTGTTGCAACGACACCTGATGAGGCATGGGTCACGGATATTACCCAAATCTATACCCATGAGGGTTGGCTATATTTGGCTGTGGTGATTGATTTGTACTCACGTGCAGTGGTGGGATGGAGCATGCAGGGGCACATTCGTACAGAATTAGTGTTGGATGCGATGCTGATGGCTAAATGGCGCAGACAGCCTAAACAATCGGTGGTGATCCACTCGGACCAAGGTAGCCAGTTTGGCAGTGATGATTTTAATCGCTGGTGCAAAGAGAATAACTTTATGACCAGCATGAGTCGCCGTGGCAATTGCTACGATAATGCGGCCATGGAGTCGTTCTTCAGTAGCCTCAAGAAAGAGAAAACCAGGGGTAAAATTTACAACACAAGAGAGGAGCTAAAAGCAGAGATATTTGATTACATCGAAGTGTTTTATAATCGGGTACGCAGGCATAGTTATTTGAATTATTTAAGCCCCGTTCAGTTTGAACAACAACAAATCGGACATTGAAAAATGTCTACGATATTGGGGGAAGTCCATATCTATAAGCCGTCCGTGGCAATAACTGAGGTAAAAATTCCCTAAAACAGACATTGCATTTAATGGCTACCGACCCAAACTGGAAGGTACAAGTTAATCAAGGTTTTTGAATATACTGATTCTTAGAAGTATGTGCGACATAAAAAAGCTACATGGGGTGGAGAACCCATGTAGCTCAGCACTTGAAAAGAGGGGTCAAAACAAATGCAGTGATTAAACTTTAACCGAGGTTTATATCTAAAGTATTTCAATGCCCATTACTTTTTTAACGTTATGTAAATTAATTACATTAGCCTTTAAAAGGCTAATGAGGTGCGGGCGCGATTGCTGGAACTGTCTTCCATCCCTCCTTGCACGATGCAATGTAGGGGTAATAAGTATTTGCAGATTCGCAGAAGTACCACATTCCTGGTTGTGGTTGTGGCTCTGCAGATGGTATCGCTTGGGTAGATGGTGACTGAGCTGGCGGCGCCTCAACATAGGTCCCCTCTGACGGCGGATTGGCAACGACATAACCACCTTGTGTAGCAACGTAGTAAGTTTCATTTGCATAGTAGTAAGGTCTCCCTCCGACATAAATTGTCGAATAATCAAGTGGCAATGATGGGGTGATAATTCCTATAGGTGGACGCGCAACAATATAACCTGTTGGTGTTGGTACATACCAGACACCGCCTAAAAAGAAAAAATTTCTTCCACCAAAAGCCAATCTTAAATAACCGGGGGGGAGCATTTCGAGCCTATAACCTAGCTCCGGATAGTAGTGCCCATGATGGAAGCGATTGTCATAATGGCCATGGTTCATATCACGATCGTGGTGCATATCGCGTTCGTGGTTTTCAGCATATGCGCTGCCTGCAAAAAGAACGCCTGCTGTCAGAAATGTTACTCCAAGCATACTCATGGTTTTCTTTAGAAAAAACATACTCATAAGTTGACTCCTTTATACTAGTTGTAGTATTTCTATTATTTAAAATTTAACATCCATACGACATCAAATGATTTCTTTTATATATATTTTTGTATCGGCAGGTAACAAATCCTAAGTAATAATGATTAAATCGCGCTCTAATATGTAATTAATTTAAATAGCCATCAGGATCTATTAAACCACTTAGGTGAGTTGTACTAAAGTTATCTACAATTCAATAACAGAAAAACTACACTCTTAGAAACAGTTGGTACAAATTGACACGAAGACATGTATTTTGGACATATGCTTGATATTAAGTACTGCTTTAATACTAATAATTAGTCTTAAAAGGAGTACTGTCATGAAGAAATTACTATTGATTGCATTTACATTACTTATAACGTCTAGTTCGGCTTTTGCTGGTGAAGGATATGGGCGTGGCGGAGGCGGCGGTCATGGAGGAGGCGGATTGTGGATTATCCCTGCATTGATTGGTGGTGCAATTATTTATGACTTAACTAGGCCGCAACCTATATACCAGCAACCCACCCCTGTTTATGTTCAGCAACCACCTGTATATCAGCAATACAGTCCGCCGAACAATAATGCTGGAATAGCTACACTTTCTACCCCAAACTGGTATTACTGCACATCATCTGCGGGATACTACCCTTATGTGAAGGCTTGCCCGGAGGGATGGAAAGTCGTATCTTCAATACCTCCACCAGCTACATCTAACGCCCCACCGCCACCACCACAATAGTCAAGACTGTTTAAGATGGACTGATTATTCGGTGAAAAAACTTGTTGGTACTAAAATTAACATCTTATTTTAGTCCTATGTGCTACTAGGTCCTCTCACAGGGCTTATCTATAAATCTTCTGTGGGGGGGCACGACCTCAAAGCAGACCTTGATAACTGTGACTTCCGACCCATAGCAGCCATCCATATTATCTATGCTGTGATAACTTTTATTGCAGGCGACTCTAATTTCCAACATGAATCCAAAAGCTGATTTACATCAAGCATATTTCTTGAAGTTAATTAGATAATAAGAACTAAATTTTTAGTCTCTGCCTTATATTTAAAATCTCTGAAAGTTAAAAGTATGATTAATCCATCCAAAATTTGGCAGGCATTTACCTCAGCCCCCCATCGCGTGTTCTTTTTTTGGGGTGGCGTTCAATCGTTGCTGACAATCGTGTGGTGGATGGCTGATTTAGCAGGGCGCTTCGGCGGGTTATATACCCCCATTTCATGGGCGATTGCCCCAACTGATGCACACGCATTTTTGATGATCTATAGCTTTTTCCCATTCTTTATATTTGGCTTCTTAATGACGACTTTCCCGCGCTGGATGAACGGCGAAGAAGTCGAGCGCAAGGCTTACTTACCCGCGTTTTTATTGCTGACTGCCGGCTCTATCTTGTTTTATGTAGGCCTGATCTTTAGTTTGATAATTTTAAAAATAGCATACTTATTATTTTTAGCAGGTTGGGGATTGGGCTTATATGGATTATTGCGCGTCTATTTACGTGCCAAGCATCCGGATAAACGTCATGCCGCTATTACTGGAGTGGTGCTCGGATTTGGCTTGTTACTATTGGCTGGGTTTGTCAGCAATAACGCTCATTTCATCGCTATTGCCAAAGTCGGAGGTGTCTGGTTGATTTTATTGCCGGTATTTTTTGCGGTGAGTCATAGGATGATTCCTTTTTTCTCAGCTAACGCCATCCCAAACTATAAAATAGTACGACCTAATTGGGTGCTAGCACTCATCCCTAGCTTTGCACTGATACATGGCATATTAGAACTTAGTGGATTGCAAGCGTGGACTTGGCTTGTGGATCTTCCGATGGCGATTAGCGCCATTTATTTGACGCGCGCTTGGCGATTACGTGCCAGCCTTGCTGTGCCAATACTGGCCATGCTGCATATAGGCTTTGCATGGTTAGGAATTGCGCTAACGCTATACACGATACAAAGTTTAGCCTTGTTATTTACAGGCCAACTGATATTGGCTAAAGCACCGTTACATGCAATGGCCATTGGCTACTTTACTTCGGTGTTAATCGCGATGGGCAC
>CAIRXI010000029.1 GCA_903882525.1 uncultured Pseudomonadota bacterium
CCACATGCAGATTTTGTCACGTCAACGACACATAAAACTTTACGCGGCCCACGCGGCGGTATTATTTTAGCTAAAGCTGAATTCGAAAAATCACTAAATTCGAGTGTGTTTCCAGCCCTGCAAGGCGGCCCATTAATGCATGTGATTGCAGCAAAAGCGACTGCGTTCTTAGAAGCGGCTCAGCCTGACTTTAAAGTGTATCAAGCGCAAGTGATTAAAAATGCACAAGCTATGGCGGAAACTTTAACCGCACGCGGTTTACGTATCATTTCTGGACGTACTGAGTCACATATGTTTTTAGTAGATTTACGTGCCAAAGGTTTAACCGGTAAAGCCGCTGATGCTGCGCTGGGTTTAGCCCATATTACTGTGAATAAGAATTCAATTCCTAATGATCCAGAAAGTCCGTTTATAACCTCTGGTATTCGCATAGGTGCGCCGGCGATTACCACTCGAGGCTTCAAGGAAGAAGAAGCTAAGCTAGTCGCTAATTTAATTGCTGATGTGTTGGATCATCCTACAGATGAAGCTTTAATTGCCGCTACAAAAGCTAAAGTGCATGCCTTGACTGCCCGCTTTCCAGTGTATGCAGGGCGCTAGGGAATAAGGTCAAGGATTTGATGACTGAAGTCAGGGGATATGTTTGAGAGTTTGTAGTTCTTACGGTGTATTTTTTAAGCATTTAGTGAACACTCATGCTGGTGAAGTACTGTGCGCGCCTAATCTGTTGTCTTCAGTCCGTAGTTTCTATCTATGAAATGCCCTTTTTGCGGTGTTGATGATACCCAGGTAATAGATTCACGGGTGAATGAAGAGGGTAATGCGATACGTCGCCGGCGTAAATGCAGTGCCTGCGACAAGCGTTTTACTACTTATGAAACGGCTGAGTTGCATTTGCCACAAGTAGTCAAAACCAACGGTACGCGTGAGGAGTTTAGTCGCGAGAAATTACGTTTATCTTTCTCACGTGCGTTACATAAAAGACCGGTGCCTACAGAGTACGTCGATCGTGCCTTGGATAGAATTTCACAAAAGCTACTAGGATTGGGTGAGCGCGAAGTGCCCGCACGGATATTAGGTGAGAGCGTGATGCATGAGCTCAAACTCATGGATAAAGTGGCTTATATACGATTTGCCTCGGTATACCGGAGCTTCTCTGATGTTGATGATTTTAATGATGTAATACGTGATCTAGATTAGCAATTAGTAATCGCGGTCTTTTCTAAGAAATAGGATATGTAATGAAATTAATTAATGGCTTATCAATTGCACTAGCAGTATTTACCGTAATCTTGACCATCGTTTTTTTTGGTTGGTGGATAATGAAAGACAGCGTTGTGTTTGGTAGCGAAAAATTTGATCAAGTTAAATGGATGCAAAGTGCCGCTACCATCACCACCGAATGTAAGCGTGGAGATATGGCGTATGACCTACAGAAGAATATTTTGGCTAGAGGCTCTTCTAAAGAGGCTGTGGCTGTACTGTTAGGTCGTCCTAGCTTTGAAGATGGCCCGGCAGTTGAGTACGACCTAGGTAAATGTATGCATGTTTATCATGGATTGCTTATTTTCTTTGATGAAAACAACCGTTTACTTAATAGCCGTATTTCATCGCACTAATAGTTTAATCGCAGCTTATCTCATCACGATAACGCATCTTGTTTTCAAGTACAGACCATCATTTTATGACCCTTGCCTTGCGACTCGCAGAGCAGGGTTTATATAGTACGCAACCTAATCCACGTGTAGGCTGTGTCATAGTTAAAAACCAGCAAATCATTGGAGAGGGCGCACACCTTAGAGCTGGAGAGGCGCATGCTGAAGTCATTGCTTTGCGTCAGGCTGGGTCGCTAGCTACGGGTGCTGATGTCTATGTCACATTGGAACCTTGCAATCATCACGGGCGCACGCCTCCTTGTGTGGATGCTTTAATTGCAGCCGGTGTAAAGCGGGTGGTAGTGGCGATGGAAGATCCTAACCCTCTAGTCGCAGGCCAAGGCATACTGCGTTTGCAAGCGCATGGCATAGTTGTTAACAGTGGCTTGATGCAGAATGAAGCACTCACGTTAAACGCAGGTTTTGTTAAGCGCATGACGCTAGCACTGCCCTATGTACGCTCCAAAATTGCTGCCAGTTTAGATGGCCGTACTGCACTTAACAATGGAAAGAGTCAGTGGATTACCGGAGAGGCCGCACGTTTGGATGTGCAGCACTGGCGTGCGCAGTCATGCGCCATCGTGACGGGAATCGGTACAGTCTTAGCAGACAACCCAAGCATAAATGTGCGTTTACAAGCATCTAAGCGTCAGCCATTACGGGTCATTGTGGATAGCTATTTGCGAACACCAGTCAATTGTAAAATGCTTGATACAGTACAGCAAAATCCAGTACTTATCGCCTACGCTCAAGACCCTAACCACCAAGTTACCCACTTAAGAGCCATAGGTGCTGAATGTTTGCATGTGCCGAATGCGTCCGGTCAAGTGGATTTACAGGCATTGCTACAAGAACTCGCGCTACGTGGGGTGAATGAGGTATTAGTCGAAGCAGGCCAAGGTCTTAATGGCGCCTTGTTGGTCACGGGTTTGATAGATGAGTTTATTTTTTACTATGCGCCTAAATTGATGGGCTCAGATGGGAAGGGTATGCTTGCATTCCCTGAGTTAACCGATATGCAACAAGTCAGTCATTTAAAGATTCTAGATGTCAGGCAAATTGGTTCAGATATTCGCCTACGCGCCCAACCGTTAAAAAACTAACGATTAGTGATGCTATATGCTGATTGATACCCATTGTCATCTTGATGCAGCTGAATTTAATGTTGATCGTGATTACATTGCATTGATGGCTAAGCAACAAGGTGTTAATCGCATCGTAATACCCGCTGTGGAGCGCGCAAACTTTGATACTGTCATTGCCCTATGTAATCGACATCAAAATTGCGCTTACGCGCTTGGTATTCATCCTATGTATGTAGATGCTGCCGTTAACCAAGATATCGAAACCCTTAAAACCTATATCGAGAACTTTCACCCCATTGCCATCGGGGAGATTGGTCTGGATTACTTTGTACGCACCCCTAAACTTAACCCTGAGCAAATAGAAAAGCAGGTTATCTTTTTTACCCAGCAGTTAAAAATAGCTGCCCACTATGATTTGCCTGTGTTATTGCATGTTAGGCATGCGGTAGATGATGTATTAAAGTATTTACGTCGTCACCCTGTGCGTGGCGGAATCGCTCATGCTTTTAATGGTAGCTTGCAACAAGCCGAGCAATTTATTGCGCTTGGCTTTAAGTTGGGATTTGGTGGTGCCATGACTTATTCCCGAGCTTTAAAAATTCGTGAGCTGGCAGTTAAGTTACCTTTAGACGCGATCGTATTGGAAACGGATGCGCCAGATATGCCACCTGCATGGATAGGCCCTGGCGTTAGAAATAGTCCGTTAGAATTGCTTAAAATTGCACAAGTTTTAGCTGATTTAAGGCAGATAAATGTGGCTCAAGTGCACGCTGTTACAGGATGTAACGCCTTGCACGCACTACCAAAATTAGCCGAGTTATGCACATCACCTCAAGTGCTACATTAAGTATTGTAAAAAAACCTTTATAATCAATGGCAGTTACATAAGTTATTGATTTTAAAGTAATAAATATTAGGTTAAAATTTAAGCGTTTTAAAAAAAGCCTTATAAATTGGTATGTTACATTTTATGCGCACAACTATTCACAGAGTTATCCACAGATAATGTGGAGAGTATTTGTAAAATCATGTAACTTTTTTAAAGTCAACTTTTGAATTATTTATTTTTTAGCTTATTTGCACTTTATATTGCTAGGAATTGTGAGTTTTTATGCTAGTCAACCAACAGCAATATCGCACTATTTGGCCGAATGAAAATGCTGAGCTTAGTTTAAGTGGCGTTTCTATTATTGATCAAACAAAGTTGCCGCATCGTTTTGAAATAGTGACTATTCAAAGTTTGGAGCAAATGATTGATGCTATCAACAATATGCAGGTTCGTGGTGCGCCTTTAATAGGTGCGGCAGCAGCTTATGGTGTGGCCTTAGCCATGCAGCAAGATGCCAGTGACCTATATTTGAACCATGCGGTTATGCAATTGATTCACAGTCGGCCAACGGCAGTGAATTTGAAGTGGGCGGCGCAGCGGATGCTAAAAAAACTGTTGGATTTGCCTGTGGCAGATCGTTTGTCTGCAGCATGGCGTGAAGCAGCAGCTATTTGTGATGAAGATGCAGAGCTTAATCAAGCGATAGGCGGCCATGGCCTAATGCTCATTAAGGCATTAGCAGCCAAGAAACCAAGTCGTCTAAATATAATGACACACTGCAACGCCGGTTGGCTGGCCACCGTAGATTTTGGCACAGCGCTTGCGCCTATCTATGCCGCACATGATGCAGGCATTGCTCTTCATGTATGGGTAGGCGAAACTCGCCCGCGCAACCAAGGTGCTAGTTTAACTGCTTGGGAGTTATCGCAACACGGTGTTCCGCATACGGTGATTAGTGATAATGCGGGTGGGCATTTAATGCAACAAGGTGATGTGGATATGGTGATTGTCGGCGCTGACCGCGTTACTAGCACTGGCGATGTTTGTAACAAAATTGGCACTTACCTTAAAGCTTTGGCTGCGTTTGATCAGAATATACCTTTTTATGCCGCGGTACCTTCGCCAACAATAGATTGGACTATGACGAACGGTCTTAAGGATATAGAAATTGAGCAACGTAGCCCACGTGAGCTATCTTGGATTAACGGCATGCTTGCCAATGGAGAATTGGCCGAGGTAAATATACTGCCACCCAATACGCATGTGGCTAACCCCGCGTTTGATGTCACCCCAGCACGATTGGTGACGGGGGTTATTACAGAGCTTGGTGTTTACGCGCCAGATCAACTTAAAAACATCCCATTCAACAATGGGTTAGGTTAGGTGATGACAAACTCAAATCTAATACAATCAGCACAAGCACTTCTAAAAACGAGCCAAGATTTAGTGCGCTTAGGCTTAAATCGAGGTACCTCAGGCAACGCCAGTGTGCGCACCTATAATGAAGTTGGTGAAGCTGGCTTTTTAATCACGCCATCTGGCATCGCGGTAGAGGATATGGCAGCGTCGGATATGGTATGGATGGATTTTTCCGGCAAGGTGCAGGGTAGGAAAACGCCATCATCGGAGTGGAGGTTTCATCTTGACCTACTAGCCCATCAGCCTCAGCTTAACGCGGTTATTCATACACACAGTATGTTCGCGACCACTTTAAGTACTTTTCAAAAGGACATTCCAGCTTTTCATTACATGATTGCACTGGCCGGTGGTGACAGCGTACGCTGCGCGCCCTATGCGTTATTCGGGAGTCAGCAACTTTCAGACTATGCCATTGTTGCGATGCAAGATCGGTATGCCTGTTTGTTGGCAAATCACGGTCTGATTGGGGTAGGTAAAAGCCTAGAACATGCTTTAAATATCACACTGGAAGTTGAAACTTTGTGTGAACAGTACGTGCGTGCATTGCAGGTGGGTGAGCCACATATTTTGAGTTCACAGCAAATGCTGGAAGTGCAGGAAAAGTTTAAAAATTACGGGTCATGGGCTGAAAAAACGCTAGACTAGAATGATGAAATTTTTATTTTGCATAAGGTTTTGAGAGACCTCTGTTTTGCGGTAAAATCTATACCCGTCTGCAATAAAATATAAGTGCCATACAATGACCAAATATGTATTCGTAACCGGCGGTGTAGTTTCCTCTCTTGGTAAAGGTATCGCAGCCGCCAGTCTTGGCGCAATTCTAGAGTCTCGTGGTATTAAAGTGACCATGCTGAAGCTAGATCCATACATTAACGTTGACCCCGGTACGATGTCTCCATTTCAACATGGAGAAGTGTTTGTGACCGACGATGGCGCTGAAACTGATCTGGATTTAGGTCACTACGAGCGCTTCATTAACCAGCGCATGGCCAAACGTAATAACTTCACTACCGGTCAGATTTACGAAACCGTCATTAAAAAAGAACGTCGCGGTGAATATCTAGGCAAGACCGTTCAGGTGATACCACATATTACCGATGAAATTAAAGCGCACGTCAAACGCGGCGCTGAAGGTGCGGATGTCGCGATTGTTGAAGTCGGTGGCACGGTAGGTGATATTGAGTCATTACCATTCCTGGAAGCAATACGTCAAATGGGTTTTGAAGAAGGTCGCAATAATGCCTGTTACATCCATTTAACCCTATTACCTTGGATTCCAACCGCAGGTGAGCTTAAAACCAAGCCAACTCAGCACTCAGTCAAAGAGTTGCGCGAAATTGGTATCCAGCCAGACATTTTGCTATGTCGTGCCGACCGCAATATTCCAGATGAAGAGCGCAGAAAAATTGCACTGTTTACTAATGTGATGCTAGAAGCCGTGATTAGCATGATTGATGCAGATTCTATTTATAAAATCCCAGGTTTCTTGCATGCGCAAATGTTAGATGAAATTGTTTGCCGCAAGTTGGAAATTACAGCCAAACCTGCTGACTTGTCGAGCTGGGAGAAAATTAGCTATGCTTTAGAGAATCCTAAGCACTTGGTTAATATTGCCTTTGTCGGAAAATATATCGATTTGGCAGATTCCTACAAGTCGCTTACAGAAGCTTTGATCCATGCTGGTATTCATACTGAGTCTAAAGTAAAAGTGCATTACATAGATTCAGAAGAGATTGAAGTAAATGGCACTGTGGCACTGCATAATATGGACGCAATTTTAGTACCTGGCGGCTTTGGTAAGCGTGGTACTGAAGGTAAGATTGCTGCGATTGCTTATGCACGAAAAAACAAAATTCCTTATCTAGGCATTTGCTTAGGCATGCAGTTGGCAGTGATTGAGTTTGCACGCAATGAAGCACACTTGAAAGACGCCAACAGCACCGAATTCAATCCTGACAGCCCGCATCAAGTTGTTGGTTTAATTACTGAGTGGCAAGCCGCAGATGGAAAAGTAGAAACACGTAATGAAAACTCTGATCTTGGTGGCACGATGCGCCTTGGCGCACAGGCATGCCCAATCGTTGCCAATACGCTAGCCGCGAGCATTTACGGTAATCAAGTTAATGAGCGTCACCGCCATCGTTACGAGGTGAATAATCACTACGTAGAACAACTTAAAGCTGCTGGCTTGGTCGTGTCAGCTCGTACGCCGACTGAAGATCTATGTGAGATTATAGAGCTCCCACAAAATGTGCACCCATGGTTCGTGGCATGCCAGTTCCACCCTGAGTTCACTTCAAATCCACGTACGGGCCACCCATTATTTACCGCATTTGTAAATGCGGCTTTGCATTACCAGGCTAAGCATTAGTCTTTTTAGAAGTGTTTAAGGCTATATACTGGCTAAAAAAGGAATTTGCAACATGAAATTATGTAACTTTGAAGTTGGCCTTGAGCACCCGCTGTTCTTAATAGCAGGTCCTTGCGTCATTGAATCTCAGCAAATGGCGATTGATACTGCAGGTCAGCTTAAAGAAATTGCCGCGGCTTTGGGCATACCGTTTATATATAAATCTTCATACGATAAAGCCAATCGCAGTTCAAATAAGACTTTTCGTGGCTTTGGTATTAGCGAAGGTTTAAGAATTTTAGATGAAGTGCGTCGCCAGATTGGCGTGCCAATTCTGACCGATGTGCATACAGCAGAGCAAGTGCCAGAAGTTGCTAGTGTGGTTGATGTATTGCAAACGCCAGCTTTTTTATGTCGACAAACCGATTTTATTAACGCTGTGGCAACCTGTGGTAAACCAGTCAATATTAAAAAAGGCCAGTTTTTAGCACCCCATGATATGCGTCAAGTGGTGCAAAAAGCCAAAGAGGCTAATGGTGGTGCCGATACTATTATGGTGTGTGAGCGTGGTGTTTCTTTTGGCTATAACACATTGGTTTCAGATATGCGCGCCTTAGCGATTATGCGTGAAACCAATTGCCCCGTTGTATTTGATGCTACGCACTCGGTGCAACAGCCAGGCGGTCAAGGCGATAAAAGCGGAGGTCAGCGCGAGCATGTCCCCGTTCTAGCGCGTGCCGCTGTGGCTGCTGGCATTGCTGGTATTTTTATGGAAACACATCCTGATCCAGCGCAAGCTTTATCCGATGGCCCTAATGCATGGCCATTACATAAAATGCGTGATCTGTTAGAAGTACTGGTAGATTTAGATCGAGTGGTTAAAAAAGCCGGCTTTATCGAATCAACCCTATAACAATAAAATAACTAGTTAATTGGAGGAGTAAGCTATGAGCGCTATTGTAGATATTATTGCCCGTGAAATTTTAGATTCACGTGGTAATCCGACTGTTGAAGTCGATGTGTTGCTGGAAAGTGGTGTGATTGGTCGCGCGGCGGTGCCTTCAGGCGCTTCTACTGGATCTAAAGAAGCAGCAGAGTTGCGTGATGGCGATAAATCTCGTTATCTAGGTAAAGGTGTTTTACGCGCGGTTGAGAACGTAAATACTGAAATTACAGAAGCTATTATTGGTCTAGACGCTGAAGAGCAAAGTTTTATTGATAAAACGCTGATCGAACTAGACGGTACTGAGAATAAAGATCGTTTGGGTGCAAATGCAATTCTTGCAGTATCAATGGCCTGTGCTCGTGCCGCAGCTGAAGAGTCTGGTCTGCCGTTGTATCGCTATTTAGGCGGTTCTGGCGCCATGCAACTACCTACACCGATGATGAATATCATTAACGGGGGTGCGCACGCAGATAACAGTGTGGATATGCAGGAGTTTATGATTATTCCAGCAGGACGCCCAACCTTCAGAGAAGCTTTGCGTTGCGGTGCGGAAGTCTTTCACGCATTGAAAAAAACGTTACATAAAAAAGGTCTAGCCACTACTGTCGGTGATGAAGGCGGTTTTGCACCTGACTTACCTTCTAATGAGGCAGCAATTCAATACATCATGGAAGCTATTTCTGATGCGGGTTATGAGCCAGGTCGTGATGTTTACCTAGGATTGGACTGTGCAAGTACTGAATTTTATAAAGATGGTAAATACCACCTAGCTTCTGAAGGTCTGCAATTAAGCTCAGCGCAATTCACAGACTATTTAGCGACTTGGTGTGACAAGTATCCAATTATCAGTGTTGAAGATGGCATGAGTGAATTTGATTGGGATGGTTGGGATTTACTCACCAAACGCCTAGGTAAAACGACACAATTGGTTGGTGATGATCTATTTGTGACCAATGCTAAGATTTTGCGTGAAGGTATACGTCGTGGCGTTGCCAATTCAGTACTAATTAAAGTCAATCAAATTGGTACTCTGACTGAGACTTTTGAGACCATAGAAACGGCTAAACGCGCTGGCTATACTTCAGTCATTTCTCATCGTTCTGGTGAAACTGAAGATACTACTATTGCGGATATTTCAGTGGCGACCAATGCTTTGCAAATTAAAACTGGTTCTATCTCACGTTCAGAGCGTATAGCTAAATACAACCAACTATTGCGTATTGAAGAAGAGTTGGGTGATGCAGCTAGTTATGCTGGTATGTCCGCTTTTTATCAGTTATTTAGGGCTTAAGTTAATTCTTAAAGGTTAGTTCCCTTGAAAGCATTGACGTTGATCTTTGTTGTCTTGATTGCCTTGCTACAGTATCCACTGTGGCTGGGCAAGGGCAGCTGGTTACGTGTGTGGGATTTGAATCGACAAATCAGTGAGCAACAAGAAAAGAACAATACGCTAAATGCACGGAATGAAACATTGAATGCAGAAGTTCTGGATTTAAAAAGTGGGCGTGCTGCAGTTGAAGAGCGCGCTAGAAGTGAGCTAGGGATGATTAAGCAAGATGAAGTTTTTTACCAAGTCATTGATCAGTCGGCTACTAGTACAAATACAAGTACGGCTTCAACCGCTAAACCTACCGAAAAGAAATAGCTACTGCAATTCTAGGGGCTATTTTTAGCTTGAACAGCGTAGGGTAGGGGTTTTATTGCTAAGGCATTACCTTCTACAAATACTTTTCCCGATTCCACGCTTTCTAAGCGTATTTCTACCAGAAGATCATAGCGATCCATTGACGTGATGGCTGAGCGTACCACTTTGCCCACCACTTCGCCTGTGTCATTCAACACATCATCACCTGCCTTAGGTTGTACTTTAGTGTTAATCTGAGCAAGGTAAGTGCGGCGTTTCACTGTGCCTAAATAATGCGTTCGTGCCACGATTTCCTGACCGGTATAGCAACCTTTTTTAAAGTTGATGGCATCCAACAAGTCTAGATTAAGCATTTGGGGTACAAATTGTTCTTGGGTATTTAGCGACACCTCTGGGATACCTGCCTGAATTTCTAGCCAATCCCAGCATGGCGCTCCCACTTTGACGGTATCTAAACAAAGATCATTCCATATTAGTTTGGCACTATTAATATCCGTGAAAATCTCATAGCGGGGCAAAGTCCCTGGCAACTTTAAAACAGCACCATTCTCAAGGCTAACTAATTGATAGTCAGTTTTTGGGACGATAGAAAAGTGAGGCTTCAATAACTCTGCGGCATTTTGTCCACTTATCCCAATTTTAATAATTGACTCGGACACATCGGTAATTTCAACTTTACTGCGCATGACGTACATTTTTAATCGCTTAGCAATGCTGGCAACTAACTCTTTAGGTAGTTGTAAATGCAGATGATCATGATGTGCAAAGGCTAAAAACAGGGCAAGCATACGCCCTTTTGGGCTACAGTAAGCGGTGTAATGGGCTAGATGGCCGTTAAGTTGTTTTACGTCATTGGTGACTTGGCCTTGCAGAAATGTGATGGCATCCTCACCCTGTATTTGAAGTAGGCCTAAGTGAGAAAGGTCACAAATGACGCTGCCGCTTTGTGTCGCTTGAATCTCCGCATGACTATCACCAAAACACATTATTTTTTCGTTATCCAGCACTAAAGGATGACTAGATGACGCTTGAAGAAATTGATGCCACTGTTGCATGTGTATGCTAACCCTTTGCTTAAAATATTGTATGGCCTATCTTATTACTACCGACAAAATCTAAAAATTATATTATCGAATATCTTTTGTGAGTGCTGCTAGCAGCAGTGCTTTTGGGAATATTGCTATTGTAATGCGGGTTGTAATGTCTTGTCAGAATAAATGACGATTAGTCGCAAAGTCATTGCGGGCGATATTTTCGTCGCTTTCGGTCGAAATATGTCCTGTTGCAGAGGATACTGAAGTTTATCCTCAGCTTAGCTTATAGTTTTTTCCCACTAGTAAGTGCAACCCTAATGAGGCAGACGAAAAGTGCGGTTACTGAAGCTTCTCCGCAGTTAAATCCGAACTAAGTGTTTTACGGCGACGTTGCATTAAGTTGCGCCATTGCATTTTTAGTTCTTTTAGCGGGTGTTTAGGGGTGTAGGCTAAAGTAAATAGAATGCCAGATAGTCCAGCGAGGATCCAACGAAGCTCAAATCCAGCTTTATCTCGCCGAGCCGGTTTTTGTTTTTTCATTGCGCTAAGTACTGTTTGAACGCTATCGCCACGTACATACATGCCGTTAACTTCTTTGGCTAAAGACTTTAGATAGGTTTCATCTAATTTAGAGATGTAACGGTCACCAGCGCCACTGGCAATGCTGTCATTGCGAGTCCCTATATTGGCTTCAGAGATTTGAGCAATCCCCGGTTGCATGGCAAAGCTTTCTGCTGACCAATAGCCGATGAGCTGATTATGTTCGTCTAACTTAGGTATCGCAGAACCAGCTTCACCACCTATACCAACAAATAACCAGCCATCACCACCTTGAAAATTGGATAAATCCTGCGTATTAAAGACATGTAGCTTAGGCGCTTCTTCACCATCGGTAAAGTAGACAACTTGTGCTGGGGCTGGAAAGGAACGTATGGTTCTTGCCAATCCAAGCATACTTGTACGTACGCGGCTATTGCCTGACCACGCGGTACGCCAGTCTAAGTGGTCTATCGTGTCATTAATGGCATCAAAGTTTTCGCAAACTTCAATTGGTGTGTAAAGTGCAGCGATGCTTACACCAGCAAATAAACCTATGCTTACAGTGGTGCCACAATCTAACTCACCAATCACCTTGTGCAGGGTATCTTGCATAAACGCGATGCGTGACACAGGTTTTCCGTTAAGTGATTTATCTACTACATTCATACTTTGTGAAATATCCGTCACAAAAATATAGCTGTAAATATCACGTTTAACTGGGACTGTCGGGTTAAATAAGGCAACTACAAGCAATAATAAAGCGCCCAGTAATAATGTTGCATCATGACGATGCCTAAAATAATTGAAAAGCTTATGCATATTTATGGCAATCCAACAGGAATGCTACCCATAATCAGTCCTGGAGTATCACTCTCGCCAACACCCGGTGTAGGTGTGCCTGGCAACATTGTCAGTAAGCGGTCTAGGTTATGTCTCGCGCCCCAATTGCTATTATCGAGTCTGAGTGATTGCTGATAAGCTGTTTTAGCTTGCCGTAAAAGGTACTCAGCTTCATCACGTACCGTCATATTGGCGCCGTTAATGGCTAAACCACGTCTAAAGAATATATTCCCTAGGTTAAAATGAATGGCGGCTTTCTGTTCAGTATTAGCATTATTCAGCGCTTTATTAAATAATAAAGTCGCTTCTTTATAGCGTTCATTCTTAGCTAACCAATAGGCCGTTGCAAACTTAGCCTCAAAGCTTTGCGTATCTGTTTTTGGTGGTTTCCCAGCGCTAATTGCTTGGTTAAATGCTGCAATTTGTTGCACGCGATTGTAAGCATAGAGGCTACTGATGCCAGATGCTATTGCAATAATGATTAGCAAGTAAGTGAGTTTTGTTACAGTAAAGAAGTGCGTAATCTTTCGCAGTAACGAGTCTTTAATCATGATTGATTTTAGTGCCATGTTTTTACCTCTAAGTATTTCACACCCAACAATAAACTAATCATCAATGCTGCAATAATAAAGCATGCATTTGAATAATCCCGGCCAGGAATTTTCTCAAAATATTTGATTGGTTTCTTTTCACGTTCATTAATGTCGTTCATGGCCATTTGTAATGATTTTGGATCTTCAGCCTCATAAGCCTTAAATGGCGATTTGAGTGTTTTGAAGTATTCATTAAGCTCGATTTCTGCAGGCAATGCGGAATTCTCTGGGGGTATATAAGTAGTATCAAAAATACTTAAGCCGCCTGGTTGGCGTAGCACTATCCAATACAAACTAATATGTAAGCGGTCAAACCAGTCTTTAAGTTTTTGCTGAGTATTGGCATCTAATCGACCGGCTCCGTCAGACAGTAATATCAATGCTCGTGAGCCAGAATCAGGTATCTTTTCAAATAAACCGGCGCCACTGGTAAGACCGCTACCAATATTAGTTTGAAATAATGCGTTACCACCAGTAGCTTGCACTGCGGCAATCACGGCTTTCTTGTTTTCACTTAGCGGTAAAACATACATCGCTGAGTTGCTGAAAGTGATCATGCCAAACATGTCTTGCTGGCGCGATTTTACAAAAGAGGTAATAAGCCTAGCGGCTGCGACAGACTTGGTTTCACCTACAATATTATTACCGGCAGCATCGGTTCCACCAGAGAATGGATCATCCATGCTTGCGCTGCGATCTAGCACTAATGCAATTTGTGCACCCACGCCTATGCGCTCAATTTTCTGTTCATTAGTATGCGGTGCGGCGAGTCCTGTGATAATAAATACCAACGTCAGAACCGCTAGGACTTTTAGCAGTAATCCAATTAAATCTGACAGCGGATCTTCGGGTAACATATCTACCCAGGAGTAATGTTTAGCGTGGGCTCGTTGCAGTAGCAGTGGTAAAACTGCCAGTGGCAATAGCCAAAGTAACCATGGATGTGAAAATGCCATGATTTATAAGCCCGCCTTCATGGAAGGTGTCGCTAATTTTTCTGGGCTTAATCCACGTTCACAATCGCGACAGCGACGTGCGAATTTGATTACCCATAGCTGAGCATTGACGTCACTATCAAAGTTAGCTGCTGGGTCGAGGTATTTTGGTTCAAAATTGATTCGGCGTGATAAATTAAAGAACTGTTCAAGCTCTAATTTTAGCCCTATGAAATTAGGTTTTAGCGCTAAGAATTGTTCTAAATTATTGGAAAAAACTGTGAAATTGGCAGTCGTGCTTAGTCCTGCGTGGACTAGGGCTACACTTTCCTTTAGGCCTTGTGTCGATTTTTCTTGTTTACGTAATGCGCGGTATACCTTCGAAAAAGTACCACCCATACGCGGGAGCCAAGCCCGCATGCCGAGTATGTAGAGTAAGCCTAAAGCACTAAGTATCAGAAAAATAAGTGAGAGTTTGAGCCAGCTTTCTTCCTTGTCGTGGTTGAGTGGAAGAGGGCCGAGAAAAGGACTCATATTATTTTCAATTTTCACCTGGCCGAAGATAGCAATCGGTGAAATTGCGATATCTACAGTTGGAATTCGAAATTTGACGATATCCTGATTATTCTTTAGGTTGACTAAGTTTAGGTATTCAGGACCTAATGCAGCATTTTTGGCTACAATATTATTGGTAAACACTTGGTATGCCAATTTAATGTGATGCGTTGTGCTGTTGTCATCCACTTTTTTAGTATGTTTAATGCTTTTAAGTTCTATGCCGATGACTTGACCTTTGTGACGCTTTTCATAGCCGGGAATCGGCAATGAAGTTTCAATGAGTTTGTAAGGCGCTTTAACGGTTAAGATGACTTCACGTTCTATCACGTCACCTACGGTATAACCGACCAAGCGTACCGGATCTATACTTTTCATTGAGACATAGGTTGGATTAATATCCGGTAGATTTTGGCTATCAATAGCGTATGCATTTCTCGCCGTTAAAGCGAGTGCGCTAAAGCTAAGTAAGATGTAAAACAAACGTATAAATTGGGTCATAGAGTTAAGCCGCTACAAATTGGAGGAAATATTCTGTGAGTAAGTCTGCATCAAACTCACCTTCAACAAAAAACGGAGGCATATCAAAGCGCATAAATAGCTCGTAAATTTCATTTCGCCTAGCTTCAAATTTAGCCACAATTTTTTCACGCAATTCCTTGCGTAAGAATAGGGTGCGTTTTTCACCGGTTTCAGCATCGGCAACGTTAGTTAAGCCAAACTCAG
This sequence comes from uncultured Pseudomonadota bacterium, assembly GCA_903882525.1. GTDB lineage: Bacteria > Pseudomonadota > Gammaproteobacteria > Burkholderiales > Methylophilaceae > Methylotenera. Next base: position 15,153 of record CAIRXI010000029.1, read on the forward strand.
GCAGATTCTTATATTCAGCTGAGTCCCAAAGCACAATAGGGACGATATGGTGGCGTAAAAGGTTGTTGAGAGAGGCTTCTAATATGTCGTTTGGAATATGGAAGTCTGAAATCAAAAAGACAAGCGAGCGTTCACGCGGTAGATAGCGATAAACCTCCATAATTCCATTGCAGTTGACTGGCGCTGGATGATAGTCTTTTAAGGTCTCAGCCATAGCAATCGCACGATGTGACTTAAACGATGATGTGCTAATCCAATCTTCACGTACCACTTCGTCAAAACCAATAAAGCCAAATGGGTCATGGTGCTGACTGGCTGATTGGGCAACTGACTCTGCAATCTCTGCTGCCAGTTTGATTTTACGTTTCTTAGCACCGAAACTCATGCTGCCAGATAGATCGCAAATCACATAAACCGGCGTGGCACTTTTTTGATTAAATAAACGCACATGCACCTGTTCCATCGGGTCGCGTATGGTTTGTCGTATATCAATCCGGCGTGGGTCTGGGTAAGAAAGCAACGTAGTATGACCGCGAAATTCCATGCCCATGCCACGCTGGGTGCTGGTATGGCGTCCTGGGTGGCGTCCACGAGAACGCCAGCCTATGTGGTAGTTAAATGATTTAATCTGTTCAAACATTTAAATCATCCGTTACCAAAGCAGGGTTGGCGAAAATGCGCTAATGAATGACGCGTTAACATTAAGGTGCAGCTACAGCATTCATAATGCCATTTAACATTTCACGTGCAATTTCAGTACGACGCATTTCATAGACTGGGCTGAATACCAATCGATGCGCGACTGTGGCATGGAATACGGCATGGATATCTTCTGGCAACACCGCAGTGCGCTCGTTTAACCAAGCATTCACCCGTGCTGCACGCAACATCATGCTCATGCCGCGTGGACTGGCACCTGAAAGCACTAAACGATTCATATCTACACCAGACACTTTAACGCCATAATCAAGAGGTGCTTTAGTCGCTTTCCATAAATTTAGAGCATATTTTTTCAGTGTATCGCTGGTATCTACGCTATTTTGTAGTACGCCGGAGAAAGCGTTAAGTTCATCAAATTGAAGCACATCAGGTTTGACGTTGTTAACTAAGGCATCCACATTATGGAACTTGGTATCAAATACCAAGGCTTCCATAATGTCATTATCATTAGGCACTACAATTGGAATTTCCATCATAAACCGGTCACGCGCTGCTGATGGAATTTCAAAGGTTTCTTCTTTTTCTACTTGGTTACGATCTGCAAATACGATCATGTGTGGGAAGTAGTGCTCAGTATTAAAGGCAGATAAGCTACGCTCAGCCATGACACGTAATAGCAATGAGTGCACTTGTGGGCGTGCGCGGTTAATTTCATTAAAGAAAAACACCGATAAATTCTCGCCAGACATTAACAGTGGGCCAGGACTCACGTGCGGCTTACCATCCTCACCTAAATATGTATGGTAGACCAAGTCATTTGGCATCAAATCTATCGTACCTTCAATTCGTTGGTAACCGCCGCCAATGCCACGCGTAAAGGCGCGTAGTAGGGTAGTTTTTCCGACGCCAACATCCCCCTCTAGTAATACATGCCCACGGGCAAATATAGAGGTGGTAATCAGGCGTATTGGGTTTTGTTGACCCACAACTACTTTGTTTACTTCTGATTCTAAGTTAAGCGCATGGTTGCGCCAATCGGTAAGCTGACGGTCACTCATAGTAATTATCCGTATCGGTTTTGAAGTTGTTAAAATGAACTATTAACCTATAGTATATGGTTTCTGCTTGGGGGTAAACAGATCTGTATACACTTAACATAAAAATTTTGAAATTATCCGTAAAATAACGATACAAATATGAATAAAACTTGATAGAAAGTGAATAAGACTTCCGTTAAAGCGGTTTTAAAGCGAAAATAGCATAAGTTCAATTTAATTTATAAAAAAAGTCATTAAAATTATGCAAAGACAAAACAGTTTTACCAAAGAAGAATTGCTTAAATGTGGCCGTGGCGAGATGTTCGGTGAGGGTAATGCGCAATTGCCATTGCCGCCTATGCTGATGTTTGATCGCATTATTTCGATTACAGAAGATGGTGGTGCGCATGGTGCTGGCCAAATCGTGGCTGAAATGGATATTACCCCTGATTTATGGTTCTTCGCATGTCATTTTACTGGTGATCCAGTGATGCCAGGCTGCTTAGGCTTAGATGCGATGTGGCAGCTAGTTGGATTCTTCTTAGGGTGGATGGGTGGTCCTGGACGTGGTCGTGCATTAGGCGCTGGAGATGTTAAATTTAGCGGTCAAGTATTGCCTACGCACAAAACCATTACTTACACGATAGATTTAAAGCGCGTCATTATGCGCAAGTTGGTGATGGGCATTGCAGATGCACGTATGGAAGTGGATGGTCGCGTGATTTATGTCGCGCAAGATTTACGCGTAGGTTTGTTTACACGTACAGATAATTTTTAATACAATAAGCTCAACATGAACATCATTTTTTTTAGGAGGGCACGATAATGCGCCGTGTCGTTGTCACTGGAATGGGGATTGTTTCTAGCTTAGGAAACAATAAAGCTGAGGTTTTAGATAGCCTGCGTGCTGGTCGTTCTGGCATTACCTATCAGCCAGAATATGCGGAACGTGGTTTGCGTTCTCATGTGGCTGGATCTATAAAGAACCTAGACATAGAAGCCTTGATTGATCGTAAATTACTGCGCTTTATGGCTAAAGGCCATGCCTACGCATGGCTAGCTATGCAAGAGGCGATTGCACACGCTGATTTACCAGAAGAATTGGTGTCTAATGTGCGTACTGGGCTGATTGTGGGTGCGGGAGGCACTTCAACTGAAAGTATGTTGGAAGCCACTAATATCCTCGCAGAGAAAGGTATTCGTCGTGTAGGTCCGTATATGGTGACTAAAACCATGTCTAGCGGTGTGGCGGCCTGCTTAGCTACCGGTGCAAAAATCAAAGGGATTAACTACGGCATTAGTTCGGCATGTTCTACTAGCGCGCACTGCATAGGCGCAGGTGTTGAGCAAATACAACTAGGCAAGCAGGATATAGTGTTTGCTGGTGGTGCGGAAGAAGAGCATTGGACCATGTCATTTTTATTCGATGCGATGGGTGCGCTTTCAAGTAAATACAATGAAACGCCAGAAAAAGCATCTAGGACTTATGACGCTAACCGCGATGGTTTTGTTATTTCAGGTGGTGGCGGCATTGTAGTTTTAGAAGAGTATGAGCATGCAAAGGCGCGTGGTGCGAATATTATTGCTGAAGTGGTTGGTTATGGCGCAACTTCAGATGGTTACGATATGGTGGCACCAAGCGGCGAGGGCGCGGCACGCTGCATGCGTTTGGCGTTAGAGGGTGTGGATGGTCAAGTAGACTATATTAATACCCACGGTACCAGTACCCCTGTTGGAGATACTAAAGAGCTAGAAGCAATACGTGAGGTGTTTGGCGCTAACGGCCGTCAACAAAATCCAGCCATTGCTTCTACTAAGTCGCTATCAGGTCATGCGTTAGGTGCGGCAGGTGTCAATGAAGCGATTTACACTATGCTGATGATGCAAAATGACTTTATTGCAGCGTCTGCCAATATTGAGACCTTAGATGAAGCGGCCGTAGGCTTAAATATCGTACAGAAACGTATTGATAACGTTAAGCTTGAACTGGCACTGTCTAATAGCTTTGGTTTTGGCGGTACTAATGCGACCTTGGTATTATCGACTAAAAATATCTAATCTAGCATTACCATCGATTTAAATTGCGGCCTTACTACTCGGTACTAGTGACTAGAGTAGTAGGGCCGCAGCTACGTTACGACCTTCAGTCATTAAAATATTGTAGGTTCTGCAGGCGGCATGTGTGGTCATACACTCCAAACTAATACCGGCTTTA
>CAIRXI010000030.1 GCA_903882525.1 uncultured Pseudomonadota bacterium
CAAACTGCAGATGTAAGCTTTACACGTAGATCTATGCGAAGAACTGGCTTAGCGCACTGTGTGTTAGCATTTTTCTTCAACACGACTTTAGTCGCTTTAACTATCAATATTGCTTCCGGTCTTATTTAAGACGCCAGAATTAATTAGACTCCGGCTTGTTAAATAAAACCGTAATCTTTAACCCTCCGTCAGGAATGGCTTCAGCCAAAGAAATGTTTGCACCGTGCAATTTGGCAATTTCTTGAACAATAGCCAAACCTAACCCACTACCTTCCTGCTCAGATCCGACGACACGGTGAAAACGATCAAATATCTTATCGCGCTCTGCTACAGGGACACCCGGACCATTATCTTCAACGATTAATGCAACACCTTCAGCACTTACGTTAGTGGCCATGGTGACTCGTCCACCTTCCTGCGTATAACGAATCGCATTGTCGAGAAGGTTATATAACATTTCCCGCAAGCGCTCCTCATTACCTTTAATTACTACTGGCAGTTCGCTTTGCTCAAAACCTAAGTCGATCTGCTTTTGAATGGCGGTAGGAAGCATCAACAATACAACTTCTTTGGAGATTAGATTAAGATCAATTAATTCCATTTTGATCATTGGCAAAGCCTCCGGCTGACTTCTTGCCAATATCAACAATTGATTAATAGTGTGCAATAAACGGTCTAAGCTTTGACGCACTTTAACGAAAATAGATTGCAACACTTCGGGGTCACTTTCAATTTCAGCGAGCTCAAGTTGCGCTTGTGCACCAGCAAGCGGCGTCCGCAACTGATGTGCGGCATTAGCAATAAAGCTATTTTGAGCTGAGATTGAATTTTGGAGTTGAAGCATCAATTGATTGATCGACTTGGCCACCAAAGCAACCTCTTTAGGAATATTCGGCAAATCTATAGGACTCAAATTTTGCTCTGACCTTGCTAGCACTTCATTCTGAAGAGAGTTTAATGGTGCCAACCCTTTTTTAACGCCTATTAAAATAATGAAATAGGTCAGCAGCACCAGTAGCAGTTGCGGTAAAACTACCCCAATTAAAATCTTACCAGCCAAGGCATTACGGCGATTCAGAGTAGCTGCTACCTGCACCGTTATCTGATGCGAGGTTGCTCTGCCTCTAACCCAGAACGAAGATCGCGCCACCCTGTATTGTGTTTGATTAATTTCGGTCAAAAAGAATTCAGGGTTTAATCTGGCGACGTTGCTCGGCGACACCTGTGAAAGTTGCGGATTACCATTTAACAATTGGCCCTGCGCATTGCTGACACTATAAATCACAGTATCCACTTCATCCTTAAGCAAAATTCGACTGAAATTCTCTAACATTTCAAAATCTTTTGAATTTAGATCAGTGCGATTTAAGTAATCGGCAATCTCTTTAGTTGACCCATATAAATCAGCATCCAACTCTTTTTCTAACGCGCCTATCGCTAACCTGTTGAGTAATGTGCTATCAACTAAAATCAATAGCAACATCAATGGCATTAACCAAATGAGTATCTTTTTACGTAAAGATGGATGTTCGCGTTGCATAATCACATTTACATTCATACTGTTTTAATAGCCTAATCCAACTTATCCAACATATAGCCCAAACCACGCACCGTCCGAACTTCGACGCCGACACTCAGTAGTTTTTTGCGCAATCGATGCATATACACTTCAATTGCATTTTTACCCAAAGTGTCATCCCAATCACTGATATTTTCTATCAAGTTCTCTTTACTTACCACTTTACCAACACGCAAAAGCAAGCTTTCAAATAAGCTTAATTCACGTGGTGACAAACCAAAAGGTTGATCGCGATAGCTAACAACCCTTTCCTTAAGATGAAGCGTTAGGGGAGGATATTCGATACGAGAAACTAGCACGGCATGCTCGCGGCGCAATTGCACACGTAATCTAGCAGCCAATTCAGCCAATTTAACGGGTTTTACTAAATAATCATCGGCACCTGCATCTAGACCTGCAATACGATCATCCAAACCATCTTGAGCAGTTAAGATAATGACTCGTGTACCTTGCTTTCTAAAGCGCAAATTTTTTAATATGGTTAAGCCATCCATATTAGGCAATCCTAAGTCGAGCACTACCACATCATAGACGTCCTCATGCAATGCTGCATCAGCATGCTTTCCATCTTTAACCCAATCCACGACATAACCACTATTGCGTAAATACACGCTAGTGGCATTGCCGAGTATCGAATCATCTTCTACCAATAAAATACGCATGAAAAATTAGTTGTTATGCCAAATAGATGTGTGTATTCATGATAATTCATTGCTAGCTAAAACACACCCAAATTTAATAATGCTTACACCGTAAGTTAACTGTAAGTATGTTTAATTATGATGTACGAATATTAAAAGTTCATATCAATAATGTGAAGGAAATACATGCTTTTTGTAATTGATTTTGATGGCACACTTTCTGTAGGTGATACTGTTGACGCCATGTTGGAAAGATTTGCTGACGATAGCTGGCAAGATCTTGAGGCAGAGTGGCTAAAGGGTAATATTTCCGCCATCGAATGTATGAAGCAGCAATTAGATTTAGTTGAAGTTGATCAAGTCACTCTCGAAAAGTTTTTCCGTGGCATTCAGTTGGATGCAAGCTTTATCCCATTTCACAAATATATCAGTCGATTTTCAAAAGTTGCTATCGTAAGCGATGGCTTAGATCATGCGATAGATGTAGCCACACGCAACGCAGACATACCGAGCATGCCAATTTATGCAAATAAATTACATTTTAAACCCAACGGCGTATCAATCAGCTATCCGTTTCGTAACCCTGATTGCAAAGCTGGCAACGGCGTATGTAAATGTAAAATTGCAGAAGAACTATCTGCAAACGTGGGTGGCCCCGTAATCCTGGTGGGTGACGGGAAGTCAGACTACTGTCTAGCCAAGCATGCAGACATTGTATTTGCTAAGGGCAAACTCATTACACATTGCGAAAAAGAGAACATCCCCTTCCACCGTTTCCAAACTTTTGCCGAAGTGCTTAAGTTAGTAAAACAATGGGACGTTACTAGTAAATTACCTGTGAGCGCAATACACCAAAACAAAGCGGCTTAAGCATAAGCCACTCATAATTTAACTTTGAGAAAGAAAGAGCCCAATCTAATGGATGCAAAAATTATTGAAATTTTAGATAAAAACAACAAGTACTGTTCGCATGGTGACACGGTTAACTATGCTGACCCTCCTAAAGTATTTGAGGATTGCGACGGTAGCTTTTTGTTTGATGAAAACAAAACACCTTACCTTGATTGGCAAATGTGGTATTCAGCAGTAAATTTTGGATATAAAAACAAGCGCTTAAGTGATGTTTTGCACAAGCAAGTAGACACTTTACCTCAATTAGCCAGTCAATATTTACATAAAGAAAAAGTTGATTTAGCTGAAATTATCTGTAAATACATGGAAGATAAATATGGCGAAAAAGGCCGCGTTCACTTTAATGTTGGTGGTGCCCAAGCTGTTGAAGATTCACTAAAACTCGTGCGTAATCACACTGGTAAAGTTCATCAATTCGCTTTTATGGGCGGTTACCATGGACGTACATTAGGCGCATCTGCGATTACTTCTAGCTACCGTTATCGCCGTCGTTTTGGTAACTTTGCTGACCGTGCGCATTTTGTGCCTTACCCATACTGTTTCCGTTGCCCGTACGATATGAAAGTAGAAACGTGTGATACTTATTGCCACAAAGAGTTTGAAAAATTATTTGAAACAGAATACCAATCTGTATGGGATACAAAAGCAGAGGAATGTGAATTTGGTGCTTTTTACATTGAGCCTATGCAAGGAACTGGTGGCTATATTATTCCGCCAGATGGATATATGGAAAAGCTCCAAGCCAGCCTTAAAAAACGTAATGTTTTATTAGTTGCCGATGAAATTCAAATGGGTGTTTACCGTACTGGTAAATTATGGTCTTGGGAAAATTTTGGCATTGTGCCAGACGTATTTGTTTTCGGTAAAGCCATCACAAACGGCCTCAATCCATTGTCAGGCATTTGGGCTAAAGAAGAATATATAAACCCAGAAAAATTCCCTCCTGGCACTACGCATTCAACGTTTGCTTCAAACCCATTGGGAACAGCGGTTGCTTTAGAAGTCATGAAAATGACACAAGAAGGTGATTTTGCAGCAGAAGTTAATGAGCGCGGCGCCTATTTTTTAAAGCAAATTCAAGCATTGAAAACACGCTGGAAAGTTGTTGGTGACGTCAGCGGTCTTGGTTTAGCTCTACGTATTGAGCTTTGTACCGAAGATGGTTTTACACCAAGCCGTGCGCTAGCGGACAGAATGTTTAATGAAGGATTAAAGGGCGACATCATGATTGATGGCAAGCAATATGGCTTGGTATTAGACATCGGTGGTTATCAAAAAAATGTGATTACCTTGGCTCCTTCATTATTAATTACTAATGAAGAAATTGACCTAGGTATAAAGTTGTTTGAAGCC
>CAIRXI010000031.1 GCA_903882525.1 uncultured Pseudomonadota bacterium
AGGCCACTCTGGGGGTGTCGCTTTTTTAAAATCACCAGTAGGTCAAATGTTTCACCAGTTTTTTGGTGAAAACATGCTGCGTGCTGACGTGTGTAACGCCGTTGATGAACTAGGCCAACTGCTCGACCATACTGGGCCAGTAGCGGCTTCAGAGCGTAATGCTGCGCGTATTTACAATTGCGACCATTTGTATTTTGTGACCAACGGCACTTCAACCTCCAATAAAATCGTTTGGAACTCAACTGTCGCACCTGGTGATGTAGTGGTGGTAGATCGTAACTGCCATAAATCAGTTTTGCATTCTATTATTATGACTGGGGCGATACCGGTATTTTTAATGCCTACGCGCAACCACTTTGGCATTATTGGTCCGATTCCAAAGAGCGAATTTGAGTGGGAAAATATAAAAAAGAAAATTGAACGCAACCCATTTGCTGCTGATAAAGATGTAAAACCACGGGTATTGACCATTACCCAGTCTACTTATGATGGCGTGTTGTACAACGTAGAAGAAATTAAAGAAATGCTTGATGGAAAAATTGATACGCTGCATTTTGATGAAGCCTGGTTGCCACATGCCACGTTCCATGACTTTTATGGTGACTACCACGCGATCGGTGCTGATAGACCACGCTGTAAAGAGAGTATGGTGTTCTCTACGCAGTCCACACATAAACTACTGGCTGGTCTGAGCCAGGCCAGCCAAATTTTGGTACAGGATGCAGAGAACTATCAACTAGACCGCGATATATTTAACGAAGCTTACTTGATGCACACGTCGACCAGCCCGCAATATTCCATTATTGCCAGTATTGATGTAGCCGCCGCCATGATGGAAGCACCTGGCGGTACAGCGCTGGTAGAAGAAAGTTTGATGGAAGCCTTAGACTTCCGCCGTGCGATGCGTAAGGTGGATGAAGAATGGGGTGCTGATTGGTGGTTTAAAGTTTGGGGTCCAGATGATCTCTCTGAAGAAGGGTTAGAAGAACGCGATGCGTGGATGCTTAAGGCCGATGAAGCTTGGCATGGTTTTGGCAACTTGGCTGAAAACTTCAATATGCTTGATCCGATTAAAGCCACCATTATTACGCCTGGCCTAGATATTAAAGGCGATTTTTCAGATAAATTTGGTATTCCAGCGGCGATTGTGACCAAGTACTTAGCTGAACATGGTGTCATTGTTGAAAAAACTGGCTTGTATTCATTCTTTATTATGTTCACCATCGGCATCACTAAAGGCCGATGGAACACCATGGTTGCTGCATTACAGCAGTTTAAAGATGACTATGATAAGAATCAGCCACTTTGGAAAGTATTGCCAGAATTTATTATAAAACAACCACGTTATGAAAAAGTGGGTTTGCGTGACTTATGCGAACAGATACATGCTGTCTATAAAGCTAATGATGTTGCACGCTTAACCACTGAAATGTACCTTTCAGACATGGTGCCTGCAATGAAGCCTACCGATGCTTTTGCTAAAATGGCACATAGGGAAATTGACCGTGTGCCCATTGACGACTTGGAAGGGCGCGTAACCGCAGTGCTTTTAACACCCTACCCACCTGGCATTCCGCTTCTAATTCCTGGTGAACAGTTCAATAAAATTATTGTGGATTATCTGAAATTCGCCCGTGAATTTAATGAGAAATTTCCAGGGTTTGAAACGGACAACCATGGCTTAGTCAAAGAAATCGTGGATGGTAAAGCGGTTTATTACGTGGATTGTGTCGAGCAGAAATAGGATTAGGTCTGGGTAATTAGTCCTTTCTCCTAGCGCTGTATTAGGCTAGGATTTACGTGTATAAGTCACGTAACTAAAACCCAGCCCTTGCTCTGAAGTGTGCACCTCACGTGAGATTTCGGACCATAGCTTAGCATCTACCTTTGGGAAATAGGCGTCCCCTGCAGGTGCTAATTCAATCTCTGTGATATAAAGCTTACTGGCCAAACCTAGTCCAGCTAGGTATAGCTCGGCCCCGCCAATCAAAAAAACTTCTGTATCATGCTGGCATAGATCAATAGCTGCTTCTAAGGTATGTGCAATGAGCGCACCTTCAATCTTATACGCAGGATTACGCGTCACAATCACCGTAGTACGTCCTGGTAGCAATCTTCCTAGTGACTCATAGGTCTTACGGCCCATAATAATATGATGGCCTGTAGTGAGCGCACGGAAGTTTTTTAAATCTTCAGGTAGGTGCCATGGAAGTGTGTTCTGATAGCCAATGACCCCATTTTCTGCCACAGCCACAATAATTGACAGATTATTCATTAGACCGCAACTGGTGCTTTAATTGCCGGATCTGGATCGTAATTTTCTAAGTTAAAATCTTCAAACTTAAAGCTAAAAATATCGCTGACTGCAGGATTGATCTGCATGGTTGGCAAGGCTTTAGGTGTGCGCGCCAATTGCTCATGCACTTGCGCTAGGTGATTATTGTAAATGTGTGCATCCCCTAATGTATGGACAAAATCACCTAACCTTAAATTGCACACCTGAGCGACCATCATAGTCAACAAAGCATAAGAAGCGATATTAAACGGAACCCCTAGAAAGATATCCGCACTACGTTGATACAGTTGGCAGCTTAACTTACCTCTTTGATCTGCATCACCGGCAGCTGCAGGCGCTACATAAAACTGAAAAAAAGCATGGCATGGCGGTAACTTCATTTGATCGACATCCGCCACATTCCAAGCTGAAACAATTAAACGCCTAGAATCCGGATTGGTCTTGATGCTATTCACCACTTGGGTAATTTGATCAATATGAGTGCCATCTGGTCGAGGCCAATTGCGCCATTGATACCCGTAGACTGGCCCTAAATTACCTTCTGCATCAGCCCATTCATCCCAAATCTTGACGCCATTTTCTTTTAAATAGGCAATATTGGTGCTGCCTTGTAAAAACCATAACAACTCATGAATAATAGACTTAAGGTGTACTTTTTTTGTAGTCAGTAGCGGAAATCCTGCAGCCAAATCAAAGCGCATTTGGTAACCAAATACTGATATTGTCCCAGTACCCGTGCGATCCTCTTTTTGATTACCATGGACTAACACATGATTAAGTAGATCGTGATAAACCTGCATAAGCTATTCCCGCCTAATATAACAATGAAGAGTGGACTATTAAGTATTGGCGACGATGTAGGCCTTAATCGCCTCTACATCAGCATCCATAACACTAAATTTCTGTGGCAAAGCTTCTATGCCATTTAGAGCAACTGGGCGTTCTGGCGCCGTGCCTAATGCTTCAATAATCGCGTCTTCAAATTTTGCTGGTAGCGCTGTTTCTAGTACCAACATAGGCACGCCAGCTATTTTATGCTCTAGCGCCACCTTGAGACCATCAGCGGTATGTGTATCAACCACAACGTCATAACGACTTGCCGCCTCACGTATCGTCTGCATGCGTTGCGCATGATTACTACTACCGGAGACAAAACCATAGTGACTGATTTTATTAAAAAAGCCATCTGCGTTTAAATCAAAGCTAGCGCCACTATCGACCGCACCCCAGAGCTCACGTGTCTTATCACCATCACGACCAACGAGATCAAATACAAAGCGCTCAAAGTTGGAAGCCTTGCTAATGTCCATAGACGGGCTAGAAGTATGGTAAGTATTAGCAGCACCGCGTGGGCGATAAATGCCGGTTTTGAAAAATTCATCCAGCACATCATTTTCATTAGTAGCTACTACTAATTGATTAATAGGCAAGCCCATCATGCGCGCGATATGACCAGCGCAAACATTGCCGAAGTTTCCTGATGGCACTGCAAAACTAACCTTTTGTGCATTGTTATCGGTGACAGCGAAGTAACCTTTAAAGTAATACACAACTTGGGCTACGATGCGACCCCAGTTAATTGAATTAACCGCGCCGATTTTATGCTGCGCCTTAAACACAGCATCGTTGGACACGGCTTTCACCACATCCTGACAATCATCAAATACACCATTTACTGCAATATTGTAGATATTATCGTCTTGCAGGCTAAACATTTGTGCAGCTTGAAAACGACTCATTTTCTTATGTGGTGAAAGCATAAATACACGTATGCCTTTTTTACCACGCATGGCGTATTCAGCCGCCGAGCCAGTATCACCAGAAGTTGCTCCTAAAATATTGGTAGTTTTACCTTCACGACTTAATACATATTCAAACAAATTGCCCAGCAACTGCATCGCCATATCTTTAAATGCCAGTGTGGGGCCATTGGATAAAGACAGTAGATACAAATCATCCTCTAACTTTAAAGTTGGCGTAATGTCTGATGCCTGCTGACTAGGCCTTGTGTAGGCGTAAACATCTGGCCGATAGGTTTTATCAATAATGGCTTTTAAATCGGGCGCTGGAATATCATCCACAAAGCGCGACAAAATCGCAAACGCCAAATCGGCGTAGGACATATTGCGCATCGCTGTTAAATCAGCATCACTTAATTGTGGATAGGTTTCTGGCAAGTATAAGCCGCCATCAGGCGCTAGCCCTCCGAGCAAAATTTGACTGAAGGTTTGTGCTGGCGATTGGCCACGGGTAGAAATGTATTTCATGGTTGCTTGACTTAACTTTATGAGTTTTTAACTGACGGCTTTATTTACTGAGCTCTTCCATACGAATACGCATCACGTTTCCGGTAATTGCATCTAGCGCTTCAATCGCAGCAATAGCCTGATTCATGTTTTTTTCCACCGTGATATGGGTCAAAATCACAATATCAGCTTCGGTGTCATTTTCATTCGGTTCTTTTTGCATCATGGCATCAATAGAGATGTCGCGATCGCCTAAAATCTTGGTCACATTAGCCAATACGCCCGGCTTATCTTTGGCACGTAAGCGCAGATAGTAAGCGCTACTCACTTGGTCTATAGGTAAGATAGGCAGATCTAAGACCTGTTCAGGCTGAAAGGCCAAATAAGGTACGCGCTGTGCGCTACTTGCATCCATTAATCTTGCAACGTCCATCAAATCTGCCACAACCGCACTGGCTGTAGGTTCAGCACCAGCGCCAGCGCCATAATATAACGTTGGACCAACTGCATCGCCCTTCACTACAACCGCATTCATAGCGCCATTGACGTTGGCCAACAAACGCTTTTCAGGAATCAGGGTTGGATGCACACGTAACTCAACACCATCTTCTGTACGTTTAGTGATGCCAAGTAACTTCACGCGGTAGCCTAACTCCTCCGCATACTTTATATCCACTTGCTGCAACTTGGTAATTCCCTCGGTATAGGCCTGTTCAAACTTCATCGGCATACCAAAGGCAATGGCAGACATAATGGTGAGTTTGTGCGCAGCATCGACGCCTTCCACATCAAAAGTCGGATCGGCTTCGGCATAACCTAAACGTTGCGCTTCGCCCAAGACATCGCTAAAAGCTAGACCTTTTTCACGCATTTCGCTGAGAATAAAGTTGGTCGTGCCATTGATAATGCCAGCCACCCACTCAATTCGATTAGCCCCAAGGCCTTCACGAAGCGCTTTAATAATAGGGATACCACCAGCGACCGCAGCTTCGTAAGCCACGATGACATTATTGGCACGCGCCGCGGCAAAGATCTCATTGCCGTGCAAAGCAATCAAGGCTTTATTCGCAGTCACTACATGCTTTTTATTGGCAATCGCGGTCAGGACTAACTCCTTAGCAACCCCATACCCACCAATCAACTCAACGATGACGTCAATATTAGGATTGTTGACTAAAGCAAATGCATCATCGGTGACTTCAGCTTTCCCTGCAACAAAGGCACTCGCAGCCTCTAAATTGCGATCGGCCACATGGGTGATTTTAATATGGCGGCCACTACGGCGGAAAATCTCTTCCGCATTGCGTGTCAGCACATTAAATGTGCCGCCGCCAACCGTTCCTATGCCAAGTAAGCCTACATTCAAATCTTTTAACGCTGTATTTTTCAAACTAAAGCTCCGTGTTTCTTTCTATAACTCTCTAAAAATCTTGCGATGCGATGAATGGCTTCAGTTAAGTCATCCACATTAGGTAAAAATACCACGCGGAAATGATCCGGCGTTTTCCAATTAAAGCCAGTGCCCTGAACTAGCAATACCTTCTCTTGGAGTAATAAATCTAAAATGAATTGCTGATCGTCTTCAATCGGATATATTTTTGGATCCAATTTTGGAAACAAGTACATCGCCGCCTGTGGCTTAGTGCAAGTCACACCAGGTATTGCAATCAATAGCTCATAAGCCACATCACGTTGCTTGCACAGCCTACCGTCAGGTGCAACTAAGTCATCTATGCTCTGATAACCGCCGAGCGCAGTTTGTATAGCAAGTTGCCCAGGTACGTTGGCGCACAATCGCATAGACGCCAGCATATTTAGGCCTTCAATATAATCTTTAGCGTGCTTTTTCTCCCCGCTTAAGATCATCCAGCCCGAGCGATAGCCACAAGTTCTATAGTTTTTGGATAAGCCATTAAAAGTGACAAACAGCACATCGTCAGCCAAAGAAGCAATCGAGGTATGCACATTGCCGTCATATAAAACTTTGTCGTAAATCTCATCGGCAAAAATTACCAAATTATGGTGACGAGCAATCTCAATAATGCCTTCTAAAATCTCTTGTGGATAGAGTGCGCCAGTAGGGTTATTTGGATTAATCACAACAATACCTCGGGTATTGGCGGTGATTTTGGACTCGATATCCTTTAAGTCCGGCATCCATCCGGTAGCTTCATCGCACAGATAATGGCGCGCAGTTCCACCAGCCAAAGTGACGGCAGCTGTCCATAGCGGATAATCCGGCATAGGTACTAATACTTGATCGCCATTATTAAGCAATCCCTGCATGGCCATCACAATCAATTCAGAAACACCATTGCCGATAATGATGTCATCTACGGTTACGCCTTGGATATGCTTGCCTTGCGTGTAGTGCATAATGGCTTTGCGTGGCTCGAATAAGCCCTTACTGTCTGTATAGCCCCCCGCCTTACCCATATTGCGAATGACATCTTGCTGTATTTCTTCAGGGACTTCAAAACCAAAAGCGGCGGGGTTGCCGATATTGAGTTTAATAATGCGGTGGCCTTCTTCTTCCATTTGCCGCGCGCGCTGCAAAACCGGCCCACGAATATCGTAGCAAACGTTATTAAGCTTATTGGATTTATGTAAGGGTTGCATGGCTAAACTCTAAGGTGTAAACACGATTTATTGCAAAGCCTAATTCTACCTGCCACAGCCTATGCAAGCAATTGTAATGGCCAAATATGCGTCTTAACCTACGTATAGATTCGTGAATCTAAGCTAAAACCGGAGATATCATCCAATAATTGTTTACTCTAGCAACAAATTGGTTAGAATATTTGCATGAAACTTCATCTTGAAAATGCAGACGGCCACTATTTAATTACGGGCTACGACCATGGCTGGGTAGAAATTAACCGACAGCGCTACAGTCACAATTTAATTCTACTGCCCAGTCACCTTTTACCTGACTGGGATGCCTCTAACTTTGAATCTATTACAAGCGCCCATATTGAGAAAATCGCTTTGTTTAAGCCAGATGTCGTGCTGTTGGGAACGGGTACACGCCATCAATTTATACACCCAAAATTAACCCTATCCCTTACTAAAGCCGGTATTAGTTTGGAGTGTATGACCACACATGCCGCCTGCAGAACCTACAATATTTTAATGACTGAAGGTCGTAACGTAGCTGCGGCCCTACTACTCTAGTCACTAGTACCGATTAATAAGGCCGCAATTTAAATCGAGGGTAATGCTAGATTAGATATTTTTAGTCGATAATACCAAGGTCGCATTAGTACCGCCAAAACCAAAGCTATTAGACAGTGCTAGTTCAAGCTTAACGTTATCAATACGTTTCTGTACGATATTTAAGCCTGCGGCTGCTTCATCTAAGGTCTCAATATTGGCAGACGCTGCAATAAAGTCATTTTGCATCATCAGCATAGTGTAAATCGCTTCATTGACACCTGCCGCACCTAAC
>CAIRXI010000032.1 GCA_903882525.1 uncultured Pseudomonadota bacterium
CATTGATCTTCGCGCTGCAGCCCCTGCACCGCTAGCCAATACCAATGGCACAATACCGAGAACAAAGGCCATTGAAGTCATGACAATTGGTCTAAATCGCATACGTGCTGCCTCCAACGCAGCTTGCGCCACGGGCATACCTGCCTCCATTTTTTGACTGGCAAACTCTACAATTAAAATCGCATTTTTAGCGGCTAACCCTACTAAGGTAATTAATCCGATTTGAAAGTAAATGTCATTAGGCATACCCCTCAATAACACCGCGATTAAAGCACCAGCTAAAGCAAATGGCACCGCCATAATTACGGCAAGCGGTAAGGCCCATGTTTCGAATTGTGCCGCCAAGATTAAAAACACCATAATAATGGCAAAACCAAAAGCCAAAATAGCAGCCGAACCTGTGCGTTTTTCTTGGTAAGCTTGACCTGTCCAAGCTATTTGATAGCCATCTGGCAAGTTCATGGCAGAAATTTTCTCTACCATTGCAATCGCCTCACCTGAGCTGACACCTGGAGCGCCACTACCTAAGACTTTGGCAGAAAGCAAACCGTTGTAACGCTCTAACTGCTCCGCACCAACCACATTACTTACCTTACTTAAGGCAGATAAAGGAACCATAGCGCCCTTATTATTTCGCACATACACTTTACCTAAGTCCTCAGCTTTCATCCTATACTCAGCTTCTGCTTGCAACTGAACCCGATAGGTACGACCAGATTTATTAAAATCATTAATGTATAAAGAACCCATCGTACTTTGTAAGGTGGCATAGATATCTGCAACCAGCACGCCTTGTGAAATTGCTTTCGCTTCATCTACTTCCACAAATAACTGCGGCACTGTTGGGCGGAAAAATGTGTTGATACCAGTTAAACGTTTTTCTGCTTTTAAGGCTTCGATTAAGCTACCTACCACAGCGGATAAATGTAACGGATTAGAGTCACTACGACTTTGTACGTACATTTCAAAACCACCGGAACTACCCAATCCACGAATTGCTGGCGGATTAAAGGCGATTGCCATGCCGTCTGGTTGTTGCATACCGATACCGAATAACTTGCCTACGATATCGGTGGCCGTAGTTTCGCGTTTAGACCAATCTTTCAATCGTACAAACATGGTTGCAGCACTGGTTTTATTTCCACCGCCAATCAGATCATAACCATAAACTGAAAATTCATGGGCAACTGCAGGATCCTTAGCAATCTCTGAACGCACTGCATTTGCTGTCTTAGTCGTACGACTTAAAGTTGATCCATCAGGCATTATTACCGCAGCCACAACATAACCTTGATCCTCTGGAGGCACAAAGCTACCAGGCACAGCTCTTAGTAAAACTACAACCAATACAATTATTAAACCAAAAACTAAACTACCTATAAATTTGTGATGTAAGGTTAAATTAACGGTTCTAATATAAAGATTGGTAAGTTTGGCAAAACCTCGATTAAACGGTTTAAAGAAAGCAGATTCCTCATGCACGGATTTTAATAAAATAGCACATAAAGCTGGTGTAAGTGTTAATGCCACCACACCTGAAATAACTACAGCAACAGCTACGGTTACGGCAAATTGCTTGTACATTTCACCAGCAATACCGCCCAAGAATGCTACAGGAATAAATACAGCGCATAACACCATGACAATCGCCACCACAGCTGCTGACACTTGTTCCATAGATTTAACGGCGGCCTTAATTGGCGACAGTTTTTCTTCGGCCATTAAGCGCTCTACGTTCTCCAGCACCACAATCGCATCATCCACCACAATGCCAATGGAAAGGACCATGGCAAACAATGTCAATGTATTGATAGAAAATCCGAAAATCCATAAGCCGGCAAATGTACCTACCAGTGAAATAGGTACCGCAATCAATGGAATCAAGGTTGCGCGCCAGCTTTGCAAGAACAAGAATACAACCAACACCACCAACACCATGGCTTCACCCAAAGTTTTCAAGACTTCAATAATAGAAGATTTGACAAAA
>CAIRXI010000033.1 GCA_903882525.1 uncultured Pseudomonadota bacterium
ATAACTTGGGTTAAGGGCAAGGAATTCGCTATCAGTAATTTCTGCAAGCTTGGCTGCTAAGTGCGCATCGATTTGTGCTGGTGCCGATACCTTTGCAAAGTAAGGTGTATTGGCGATGGTTTGAATTTTGAGGCCGTAGTTACCAGGGTTGGTCATTAAGTTTTTAATTGCCTGTAGCTTGGGTACGTAATTTTTTGTTTCTGGTGGTAGATTTAAGCTTTCGTAATCGGTCGGTAAGCCTAGTTTGCGATTTTTCTCAATAGCGCGCCCAACAGTACCTTCCCCTGCGTTATAAGCTGCCAATGCTAGATCCCAAGCGCCAAACATGGTGTGCAATTTTTGCAGATAGGTGAGAGCCGCATCAGTCGCAAAGGTGATGTTGCGACGATTATCAACCCACCAGTCTTGCCTAAGTCCGAAATGTTTCCCTGTAGAGGGAATGAACTGCCAAATACCAGAGGCGCGACCACTGGAGTAAGCCTGTGGGTTGTAGGCGCTTTCTATCATTGGCAATAGCGCAATTTCTGTCGGCATGCCGCGCTTTTCTACTTCTTCAACAATATGAAACAAGTATCTTTGGCTACGCTCAACCATACGCTTCACATAGTCCGGGCGTGTGCTGTACCAGTTTTCATGTCGCTCAACTAGATTAGAGGTTGAGTCTGGCATGGCGTAACCGCTTTTGATGCGTTGCCATAAATCATCGTTATTAATAATGATGATTTCCGGTTGAGCATTTGCACTCTCGTTTAGTTGGCTTTCAAAGGCGCTTCCATAGCGGTCGCTGAATGTGTTTTTAGCTGCTGAATCTTTAATTTCTTTGTCACTCAAAATGCGTGGCGCAGATTTTAAGCTGTCATCACTGAGTATCAAAATATCCTCACCTGCTAGGTTGGATTCTGCATACGCAATTGGCATGACTATCGCGGACAGTAAAATGCCTACCATCAATATCGTTTTTGAAGTCAAATTGTTCTGTGCGATGGGGGCGTAAAGGGAGAGTCTGCTAGACGCATTACGTAAGCGCAAAAAACAAAGGTGCAACATAGTGAGGCTCATGTTCATAATGGAGGAACATGGTAACGAAACAGAGCGGGAAAATCAAGACAATTCAAATTAAAAAATTACTTTACAAATATACGCTATATCAATGATTAGTAATGATTTCTCATGTCTCTGGTGATGCTAAAAACTTCTAATTCACTGGCATTTTTTAGCCCTAGGCTTGTTTGAATTTCGAGGCTATGGCCACGTAAAAAAGGATTAGTTGCAAGCTCCAGTCCGATGGTCGATGGTAGGCTCGGCAGTAATTGATTGCGTTGTGCTATGGTGGATTGATGGCGATTCAGAAGTGCTTGGTTATTGGGTTCTAAACCCAAGGCAAAGTTAATGTTGTGTAGCGTGTATTCGTGCGTGCAATAAACACGCGTCTCCGTTGGTAGGGCCGCTAATTTTTTTAATGAGGTTAGCATTTGTGCTGGCGTACCTTCAAATAAACGTCCGCAACCGGCTCCAAATAAGGTGTCTCCACAAAACAGTATAGGACTATCGTTAGCTGACTGGCTTAAATAAGCGACATGGCCTAGTGTATGTCCTGGCAGGTCAAGTACCTCTAATGTGAGCTCAAACTCCGGCAGTAAAATGTGTTCACCTTCTGATACGGCATGATGTATAAAATCAAACGTCTCTAATTTGGGGGCAAACACCTGCGCTTCGGGATAAGCCGCAAGCAGGTCAGACACACCGCCGATATGATCATGATGGTGGTGCGTGATTAAAATCGTACTGAGATTAAGACCCAGTTGCTTTAGGTGGCTAATGACAGGTTGTGCGTCTCCTGGATCAATGACGAGTCCGGCATTACCGTTGTGGACTAGCCAGATATAATTATCCTTAAATGCAGGAATCGGTATAATTTGTATTTGCATAGTGCCTATGATTTGTTTTACTCCATCAAAAGTCAATAAAGATTTATTTTTTCTAGGTTACGATTTGTACATTTAAGGCGCAGATGAATTCCCCATCAAATTTTCAAGTGTCATGGTTTAATTCCTACATTGGAAAATATTTGCACGCCCAAGAGCAAGCTTTATATGATCAGGCAGTAGCTGATTTATTTGGCTTTAATGCAGTGCAGATGGGTGGCATGCCCATGGATTTGTTGCGTAATTCACGCATTCCTCATCAATATAAAGTAACGGATTTATATGAGATGGGACAAAGCAATGATTTATATAGTTGCGATGATTTTTTACCATTCGCTAATATGAGTCTTGATCTTTTACTGTTGCCACATCGTTTAGAGTTTAGTGAACGGCCTCATCAAACCTTGCGTGAGGCAGAAAGGGTGATGATGCATGAAGGGCACTTGTTGATTTCTGGATTTAATCCAATCAGTACTTGGGGTGTTAAATCTGGCTTGATGAAAATGTGTACGCGTCAGGATAAGTTTCCATGGAGCGGCAAGTTTATCGGCCTAAATCGTATGAAAGATTGGTTGGCACTAATGGGCTTTGAGATTATATCCGTTGAGATGCGCTGCCATGTACCGCCTTTTGATAAGGAGTCTTGGCATCAGCGTTTTGCCTTTATGGATAAACTGAGTCAGCGCTGCTGTGCCATGCTAGGCGGCGTCTATTTTATTGTGGCTAAAAAGCGTGTAGTGAGTATGATGCCGATAAAGCCTAATTGGAAGGCCGTGCCCTTAAAATCTGCTTTAGTCGCTAGACCTACCCAGTCTAGACCAAGTCAAAAGGTAGAAACTGGAACGAAACTTGATAAGAAAAATTATGATTAATAACAATAAGGTTGAAATTTACGCCGATGGTGCTTGTAAGGGTAACCCTGGGCCAGGTGGTTGGGGTGCTTGGATTAGTTATGATGGACATGAGAAAGAGTTATTTGGGGGTGAGTTATTAACCACCAATAACCGTATGGAGTTGACCGCGGTCATTCGAGCTTTAGAAGCACTTAAGCGCTCCTGTCATGCCGACGTCTTTACGGACTCGGTCTATGTGCAAAAAGGCATCTCAGAATGGATAGTCGGTTGGAAAGCGCGTAACTGGCGTACTGCGGATAAGAAGCCCGTAAAAAATGATGACTTGTGGCGCGTACTTGATGTGCTAGCGCAGCAACACACGGTACAATGGATTTGGGTAAAGGGCCATGCTGGTAATGTGGGTAATGAACGTGCCGACAGGTTGGCTAATATGGGTGTGGAGCAAATTTTGCAAGGAATGGGTCAGTAATGCGCCAAATATTTTTAGATACCGAAACCACTGGTTTATATCACGCGCAGGGGCATAGAGTCATTGAGGTGGCCGCAGTAGAAGTCTTGAATAGACGTCTCACCAAACATCATTTTCACTATTACTTAAATCCTGACCGTGAGATTGATCAGGGCGCACAAGAAGTACACGGTATTTCATTGGAGTTTTTGCAAGATAAGCCTAGGTTTGCGGATATTGCCCAAGAGTTGATCACTTTTATTGCCGACTCTGAGCTGATTATGCATAACGCTCCGTTTGACGTTGGTTTTTTGAACTGTGAGTTCGGTTTGATTGAGCAACCGTCTGTTGAGCACATTGTCGCTAAAGTGACCGATACCCTCAAGATCGCCAAAGAAATGCGACCAGGGCAACGCAATAGCTTGGATGCGTTATGCCGTCATTTTGGTATTGATAACTCAAGACGTACTTTACATGGTGCGTTACTCGATGCGGAATTGTTGGCTGATGTCTATATGGCAATGACGCGCGGCCAAGATAGCCTAATGATGGAGTTAGATAAGCCTCACAAAAGTAACGTAGGGATTAATGCGCAAAGCACACACCCTTTGCTCATCGCTTTAGCTAATCAAGCTGAGATCACAGCACACGAGGAATATCTGGCCGCTTTGTCCAAATCTGGCGATTGTGTTTGGCAAAGTCTGTCACTTTCCTCCGAAAATTAAGAATACATGAAAGCAATTATGAAACGCACCATATTGGTTACAGGCGGCGCCGGATTTATCGGTGCTAATTTTGTATTGGCATGGTTCAAGCAGGGTTTAGGCACTGTTGTGAATTTGGATAAGTTGACTTACGCCGGTAATTTGGAAAACCTAGCCTCGGTGCGACAAAATACGCAGCATATTTTTGTGCATGGCGATATTGGTGACCAAGCACTAGTTGCACAATTGTTAGCAGAGCATCAGCCTGATGCAGTCATCAACTTTGCTGCTGAAAGTCATGTCGATCGATCCATACATGGACCAGAAGACTTCATTCAAACCAATGTAGTGGGCACCTTTCATTTATTAGAGGCTGTACGTGCATACTGGGAGGCTTTAGATGAAGATCAACAGGAGCGCTTTAGATTTTTACATGTATCTACCGATGAGGTTTATGGCTCACTAGGAGCTGCTGAGGCCGCTTTTACTGAAACCCATACTTACGCACCTAATAGTCCTTATTCTGCGTCTAAAGCGGCGTCTGACCATCTAGTGCGTGCCTATCACCATACTTATGGCCTACCAACCCTGACTACTAATTGCTCTAATAATTATGGACCATATCACTTCCCAGAAAAGCTGATTCCACTCATCATCCACAATGCATTAGCAGGAAAAGCATTGCCTATCTATGGCACAGGTCAGC
>CAIRXI010000034.1 GCA_903882525.1 uncultured Pseudomonadota bacterium
CACCTGCTTACGCTGTTCCGGAGCGTCACCTGAGTCAAGCATTTTGCGCATACTGACGACATCACCTAAACCATAAGCCATCCAAGCATTGGCGGGTAGACCATCACGACCAGCTCTGCCTGTTTCTTGATAATAAGACTCTAGGCTTTTTGGTAAATCCAAATGGGCCACAAAACGAACATTGGGTTTATCTATACCCATGCCAAAAGCTACGGTGGCGACCATAATCACACCTTCTTCACGCAAAAATCGTCGCTGATTCGCATTGCGTATACTGGCATCCAGACCTGCATGATAAGGCTGCGCATCCCAACCGCGTGACTTTAACCACTCCGCAGTTTCTTCTACCTTGCGCCTTGATAAGCAATAAATAATGCCGGCATCGTTAGCATGCTCAGTTTCAATGAAGGCCTCTAGTTGTTGGCGTGCATTATCTTTAAGGGTTACTCGGTATCGTATATTTGGGCGATCAAAACTAGATACGAACTGACGCGCGTTTTCCAGTGCTAATCGCTCTACAATCTCGGCGCGTGTTGGCGCATCAGCAGTAGCTGTTAAAGCGATGCGTGGCACTAGTGGAAAGCGTTCATGCAGCACGGTTAGCTGACGATATTCTGGACGAAAGTCATGCCCCCATTGGGAAACGCAATGCGCTTCATCAATAGCAAATAAGGCAATACCAGTTCCAATCTCTATTTGTTCAAGCAGACCCAGAAAGTGAGGCATTAGCAATCGCTCAGGGGCAACATACAATATCTGCAAATCTCCGTGCATCAAACGTGCCGTCACTTCGCGCGCTGATTCGGCGTCTAAGCTAGAATTCAAGAACGCCGCACGCACGCCAAGTTGCTGTAGCGCGTCGACTTGATCTTGCATGAGGGCAATTAATGGTGATACCACAATGGCCACTCCCTCGCGCAAAAGTGCGGGCAACTGATAACACAAAGACTTGCCCCCACCGGTAGGCATCAAGACCAGCGCATCACCACCAGCCGTCACATGTTCAACAATCGCTTGTTGTTCACCGCGAAAAGAGGAGTAACCGAAAACTTCATGAAGGCGTTGCTGGGCGGAGTGATTTGACATGGCCGCCATTGTACACCTCAGGAGAAGCGTTATTGATGCGTATCAAGTAGAGTTAAAATAATGAAAACCACGCTTACCTCAGGCTTGGAATTACTGCATAATTGAACGCAATAACTCGCTTGGCATTCTTTTAAGTAGATTGCATTTTTGCAATTTCTACTTTACCCATGCCGACTAAACAATTTTATTTTTAGGATCTATGAATCATGAAATTATTGAATGCACTTGTAATCACCGCGTTAGGTGCAGGTTTGACCTTAACTTTATCCTTGCCCGCTTATGCCAACCATGATGGCATGGGAGAGCATTGCAAAATGCATAGCAAAAAAACTTTTGAAGAAGCCGACGCCGACAAAGACGGCACCTTAGATAAAGCTGAAGCAAAAGCAATGTGCGACAAAAATTTTGAAAAAATGGATACCGATAAAGATGGTACGGTAAGCAAAGATGAGATGAACGCTTGCGGAGAAAACATGGGCGGTATTCATCACCCACATAACAAAAAATCTGATGCTATGCATGAAAAACGCTCAAAAGAATTTAGCGATGCTGATACCGATGCAGACGGAACTTTAAGCAAAGAGGAAGCTAAAAAACTACCTAAAGTTTCTAAAAACTTTGATGCCATTGACACCGATAAAGACGGTACGGTAGATCGCGAAGAAGTGCACCAATTCATGCATGCACATAAAACCAAATAATCGTTAATTAGCACCCAACCTAAGGTGGAAGCTTAAATGTTTCCGCCTTTTTTTTATTAAAATCCTAAGTATTGCATCCATCGTCAAGAGGCTTTTAAAGGCATGCTAAACATAGAAAACCTATAATATAGATCTGTGAATGGGCAAACCACCCTTCGAATATGCCGCATAGCGGCTGATTAAAACCGTAAGTGTTAAACTACTAACTGCCTCTAACAACCACAACGAACCCATGAACCTAACTTTTAAACTCAGGGCATGCTTTATTGCATGGTTCAGCTTCATACCAAGCCTAGCGCTTGCTAATCCTTTAACACAACGCATAGACTTAACTAGCCATTGGGTGGGTATTTGTGCATTGGCATTATTTATGACTGCCTATTTAGTCGTCATGGCAGAAGAGTTGATTGATCTGCGTAAATCCAAACCGGTGGTGATGGCAGC
>CAIRXI010000035.1 GCA_903882525.1 uncultured Pseudomonadota bacterium
ATCAACATTCGCGATGAAGCACAACGTATGATAGCGGCCGGTGCGGTCGCTACTGCTAATGGAGGCACTGTCAGTCAAGCCAAGGGACGCAAGTCCTCTGTCCTTGCTCGTGCCGTTGAAGTTAGAAGCCCCCAGCTTTAGCTGTGGGGTAGTTCACGGCTCTACATAACGCAGATTAAGTTGGACTTTCTGCGTACCATTATAGCTATTGGTTTGCAGCTGATAAGCAGCTTGAATATGTTCACCCAAGAAATCTACTTGATTAAAGTAAATTGCATCAATCATCACAGATGGACTAGGGGCAATGGTTTTTAAGGTTAATTTTAAGTGCTTCTCCCCTAATATGCGCTGATTAACCACTTCAAACGCATCGTAGAACAATGGTGGCGCGAAGCCTTGACCCCACACTTGATTCTCCAAAGCCTGCGCGATATGAAATGTCATATTCTCGCCACCTAAATTTCCATCTACCTCGAGCACTGCCTGCAAATCAGCTTCTGTAATCAGACTTTGTACTACCGCTTCAAAGCTTTGTTGGAATTGTGCAAAGTCTACTTGCTTAATACTTAATCCTGCCGCCATAGCATGACCACCAAATTTAATAATCAGGTCTGGCTGATGCTTACTGATCAAGTCAAGCGCATCACGCAGATGCAAACTAGCTATAGATCGACCTGACCCCTTGAGAAGCCCGTCGCCAGCATCAGCGAATACGATTACCGGTCGATGAAAACGCTCTTTAAGGCGAGAAGCCAAAATACCGATTACGCCCTGATGCCAATCGGCCTGATACATGCTAATGCTGTATTGGTTAGTAACATCAATGTCATCAAGTGAAATGTTTGCACTATCTTGCATGCCAGCTTCTATGCTACGCCTCTGCACATTTAAATCATGTAGTTGCTTGGCAATCTCCACAGCTTCAGTTGCCGAATCTGCAAGTAAGCATTGTATGCCCAAGGTCATGTCGTCCAAGCGACCTGCGGCGTTTAGGCGTGGGCCTACATAAAAACCCAAATCTTGAGCGCTTGTAGTTTGATATTGGCGTCCACTAACGCTAAGCAAGGCCAATATACCCGGCGAGCAAATACCTGCTCTAATTCTGCGTAAGCCCTGCTCAACCAAAATTCGGTTATTGTCATCTAGCTTCACCAAATCCGCCACGGTACCTAACGCAACCAAATCAAGTAACTCCGTTAGATTAGGTTCAACTTTTTCTGCGTAAAGTCCGCGCTCACGCAACTCTGCACGCAAGCAAAGCAACCCATAAAACATCACCCCAACACCAGCTAAGTGCTTACTAGCGAAGTGGCAACCATGCTGGTTAGGGTTGATAATACAGGCCGCTTGTGGGGTTTCCAAGCCAGGTAAATGGTGGTCTGTAATGAGCACTTGGATGCCTAGTGCGTTGGCGGCAGCAACGCCTTCCACGCTAGCAATACCATTATCCACGGTAATAATAATATCTGGCTGCAAGGTAGAGGCCAGTGCGACAATTTCTGGCGTTAATCCATAGCCGTACTCAAAACGATTAGGCACTAAAAAATCAACAATGGCGCCAAAAGCGCGCAAGCCTTTTACCGCAACGGCGGTAGCCGTCGCACCGTCAGCATCGTAATCACCGATAACCAACAACTTTTTATTGGCTAAGATGGCATCTGCTAACAACTTAGCCATCTCCTGATTGTGCGTGAGTGTATTGGGTGGCAACAGATTACTTAAATTGGCACTAAGTTGATTGGGGGCAGTGACACCGCGTGCAGCTAATAAGCGCGACATTAGAGGTGAAACGCCAGCCGTCTCTAAGAGCTGAGCTACTTGCACTTCAGTTTTGCGTAGGGCGATTTTTGTCATGGCAAATAGTGCTGCACTGGTTTGGCTTTACGCCAAAACCTATATTGATCTAGAGGCTTAATATTAACGCTAAGACTTTGATCATAAAAGCCCAAGTTTAAAGTTAATTGTGTGATTTTTTTAGCACATAATGCAACCAATATTGGCTTAAACCAATGCGCATCCAAGTCTTCGCAGCTGACTAACTGCATTCGTACCGCACGATTAGTCAGAATCACATCCATATTCTCAGGCAAGGCTTGATACGGTGTGTTAGCCCAAAGCGCCAACCCTTTATAAAAAGCACTGTTGGACATCAGCAATTCAGGATTGATCGAACCATTTAATTGAGGCAGAAAACCACCGCCTGACAACCAAATACTGTTGACAGCTTCAATCCCTTGGGCTTCACGCGCAAGGTTGTCTGGGTGTTCATGTAATAACATTTGCACCTCATTTAAGAGCCCGATTAACTTTGCCGAGCCCTTACCTTGCGGTAAGAATTGATGGCTATTTTTACCGGCAGCCACGCTAGGCAAAGTAGTGGTAATGCTAGGATGCTGCTGGCAACGCAAATACCATGCACCAGAAGTGCCGATAAAAAACTGATACTCAGGCTCACCTGAGTCCGTATTAAGGTCTAACGCAAAATGCTGATTCAGACTTTCAAGCATTTGTTCAGCATGTACTGACAGAAGCGGCAACGGTACAGCTTCATCCAAACTAAAACAGTCGCGTTGCAAACGTAAATGTACAGGATCTGCGCGGAGCCAATAAGCCTTGGCAATATCCAACCCATCTGCCACTGCTGCAATCGCGGCCATAGGGTAGTCTCCCACCAAAGGCACAGCATATTGGTCGCAGAGCAATGCCTCTAAAGTTTGATCTAGCGTTTTGATTTGGCCCATAGCAAGCAGGCGGGATAAAGCGCTATGCTTAGACAAAGTAATGGCTTGATGATCAAGTAAGCAATCTATCGTTAATTTCACACGAAATTCTTATAATAATGAGTCGTTTCATTTTACTGGCAACCTTCAAGGTGCGGGCAAATATTGCATCAAAAACCTAGAAACATGACGGGTTGCTAGGTTTGTGTGAGTAAGAGAATCAGTTCGCTTCTGAAGTGGGCCTTATTGTAAGAATTTGAATCAAAAACTATAAAAAAATTAATTTTTTAGTTGTGATGCGTCAAAATTGAGAGTATAAATTTACTTGTGGTAACGAAGTACATACTCAGAAATTTCGCAGTTACTGGGAGACGCTTATCGAGACTTCAACAACGGATTATAATTAGTAGCACCTCTGCCAGAACTTGATTACTGGCAATATCGGCATCCCATAAGCCGAAGATTAACGCCGCGTTTATGCGGCGTTATCATTTCTGCTTTCCCTAAAAAAATTACTTTCAAGAAATTTTTTAAGTAAAAAGTTGACTAAGGTAATGACAACTAGCAAATGGCAGACCGAGCTAGCTTATAAAATATATTGATAAAATTGAAGGTGAATGCAATGCTTAAACAAGAAATTGCAATTTTTGCAGGCGGCTGTTTTTGGTGTACTGAGCCAGTATTCAGCCAAATCAAAGGCGTCAATGCGGTAGTGTCTGGTTATATTGGCGGGCACACACTCAACCCCACCTATAAAACCATAGGCCAAGGCGACACTGGGCATGCTGAGGCAATAAAGATTAGCTTTGATAATGAAAAAATTAGCTTTGAAACCTTACTTGAAATATTTTTCGCCTCACACGACCCTACTACGCCCAACCGTCAAGGTAATGATATAGGCAGCCAATATCGATCTGCGGTATTTTGCCAGGACGAAACTCAACATGACATCACCGTAAAAATAATTACTGATCTCAATGCTACCCATGCATTTAGCGCACCCATTGTGACTGAGATCCTCGGCCCAGAAACCTTTTATGATGCCGAAGATTATCATCAGTATTATTTTGCCAATAACCCTAATCAACCCTACTGTCTAGCAGTCGCTGCACCAAAGTCGGCCAAGATACGGGCAAAATATGCTGCGTTAATTAAATAATAATAAAGTTTGATCTATACCGAATACCTAACGCATACTTACTTTTGCCAGGCGTCACGCAAAGTGACCGTGCGGTTAAACACCGGTCGACCAGAATGGCTATCGTGACTATCGGCCACAAAGTATCCATGACGCTCAAACTGAAATTTATCTTCAGGCTTAGCGTCCTTCAAGCTAGGTTCTAATTGGACGCTAATCACTTTCACTGATTCTGGGTTGATATCATTCAGGTAGTCGGTATCACCCGCACCCGGATGTGCCACTTTAAACAAGCGGTCATACAAACGCACTTCAGCAGCACAAGCATGGGCCACAGAAACCCAATGGATATTGCCTTTGACTTTAACGCTATCAGAACCTGGTGTTCCGGATTTCGTATCCGGTAGGTATTCACAATGCACCACGGTCACATTACCCTCAGCATCTTTTTCACAGCCAGTGCATTTGACCACATACCCATAACGCAACCGCACCATGCCTTCTGGTGTTAAGCGGAAATAGCCTTTACTTGGTACTTCCATAAAGTCTTCACGCTCTATCCATAGGGTTTTAGTGAGGGGCACCACACGTTTACCCAACTCTGGTTTTAAAGGATGGTTTGGTGCAAAGCAATCTTCAGTTTGATTCTCGGCGTAGTTATCAATCACTAGCTTAATTGGATCAAGCACTGCAATACGACGCTCTGATGCTTCGTTTAGAACCTCACGCATACAATCTTCAAGAATGGTGTATTCAATCCAAGAGTCTGCTTTTGACACCCCAATACGGTCCGTAAATAATTTAAAGCCTTCGGCTATGTAACCACGACGGCGTGTACCGGCGATAGTAGGCAAGCGCGGGTCATCCCAACCGTTCACGTGTTTGTTTTCTACTAACTCAATGAGCTTACGTTTTGACAACATCACATAGGTCAAATTTAGCCGCGCAAATTCATATTGCTTAGGGAGTGGGTCAGCTAATAAACCAGCTTCAGCTAAACGCGCCAAAATCCAATCGTAAAATGGGCGTTGATCTTCAAACTCTAGCGTACAAATTGAATGGGTAATTTGCTCCAAAGCATCTTCAATGGGATGAGCAAAAGTGTACATAGGGTAAATACACCAAGTGTCGCCAGTATTGTGATGGTGCGAGCGTTTAATACGGTATACAGCAGGGTCACGCAGATTGATATTAGCTGAAGTCATATCAATTTTAGCGCGTAGCACAAGGCTGCCATCAGCATGTTTACCGGCACGCATTTCTCTAAATAAATTTAAGTTCTCAGTCACAGTGCGATCCCGCCACGGTGAGTTTTTTCCGGCTTCAGTCAGTGTGCCGCGTGAAGCGCGCATCTCTTCAGCTGTTTGGCTGTCGACATAAGCATGGCCGTGTTCAATTAATGATTCAGCCGCACGGTACATAAAATCAAAGTAATCGCTGGCAAAAAACATATGCGAGCCAGCAGGCGTCTGCCAATCAAACCCTAACCACTTCACGGTATCGCTAATACTATCAACGTATTCTTGGCTCTCTTTTTCTGGATTGGTATCATCAAAACGCAGATGACAGACACCACCATAATCACGTGCTAAACCAAAATTCAAGAAGATGCTTTTGGCATGTCCAATATGCAAATAGCCATTAGGCTCAGGTGGGAAACGCGTGCGAATTTTAGCTGGATCAGGCTGACCTGCAGCGTGATGCGCCGCATCGCCAGGACTACCAGCCCATTGACGACTTTTGTATACGCCCTGCTCTAAATCTTTTTCCACAATAGCGCGGATAAAATTAGAACCGAGGGGAATAGGTGTTTTTTCTGCTGACATAAGTATACTTCAATGAGTGAGTGGTCAATATAGATGCTATTTTACACGCTTGCGCTAAAAAGACCTCGCCTCAACTGTCCTGAATGCGGATGATTTGAATCCAATTCCCTGTGCTAAAATTCCTAGTGATATGAACACGCTGACTTTCCCCATTTTAAGACTGCTAACCGATGGAAAATTTCATTCCGGCGAAGCCATTGCAGCACAGTTGAAAACAAGTCGTGCCACAGTCTGGAACGCACTCAAAGATGCCGAAGCCCTAGGGATTGAGATTTTTTCAGTACGGGGTCGCGGTTACAAGCTTCCCGAAGCGGTAACGCTGCTAGATGAACAAGCTATTATCAACGCCATAGGGGAGCAGCGCGCTTGGTTTAAGCTAGAAGTGCATGACCATCTAGAGTCTACTAATAGCTATTTAATGAAGAAAATTGGTAGCGGACAAGCACACGCTACTTGCGTGGCCACTAATTTACAAAGTAAAGGACGTGGGCGTCGTGGGCGTAGCTGGCAAGCGGGGCTAGGTGCCAGCCTAACTTTTTCTCTTTTATGGCGCTTTCAATGCGGTGCATCAGCACTATCAGGTTTAAGTTTAGCTGTGGGTGTAGCGCTAATTCGAGGACTTCATAGCTTAGGCGTCAACCAAGCGCAGCTCAAATGGCCTAATGACATACTTATCGGTCGCGAAAAACTAGCCGGGATATTGATTGAGCTACAAGGGGATATGGAAGGCCCTAGTGCTGCCGTGATTGGAATCGGTATTAATTTGAATCTACCTAAAGCAATCAAACAGCATATAGACCAACCAGCAACAGACTTAGCCAGCGTCACTTCGCAAGCAATCAACCCTAATGAATTACTAGGTGCACTGCTAAAACATTTAGCGGAGGTGCTCAGCGAATTTGAACAACAAGGGTTTGCACATGTACGCGATGAATGGATTCAACACCACGCTTATCAACAGAAAGCGGTAAAAATGCTACACCCTGATGGTCGCGAAACGCATGGGACGGTGATTGATGTGGCTGAAGACGGCATCCTCTTAGTGAGCACTGCGCTCGGTGAGCAGCGATTTTCTTCAGGTGAAATCAGTTTGCGTGGTGCTGAATGAACGCTATCAACAATACGTCTAAACTCTTAGCCATAGATGCTGGCAATACTCGGGTTAAATGGGGGTTATTTAATGCTTCAGGCAAGATGATTGAATCTGGAGCAACAGCTAATGCAGAGCTGCAGAGCATTCAACTACCTAGGGCAACGCGTGTGATTATTTCCAATGTGGCGGGCAATATTATTGCAACGCAACTAAAAGCTTTAATAGTCAATACGTCCAATATCATCTGGTTAAGCGCTCAAGCTTCTGCTTGCGGGGTACGGAATCAATATCAAATACCAAACTCACTGGGAACTGATCGCTGGGCGGCACTGATTGCAGCATGGCAAATAAAAAAATCACCCTGCATAGTAGTCAATGCTGGCACCACGGTGACCATTGATGCATTAACAGTCGACACGTCAAATAACCAAGGTCTATTTTTAGGCGGATTAATTCTGCCTGGCCTTGATTTGATGCAAACTAGCTTGGGCGCAGCCACTGCACAATTACCAACAATTAATCATGATGATTGTTCTGCCAAGTCTATCAAGTTCTTCGCAACCAATACTGCAGAGGCAATACAAGCTGGGGCGCTAAACGCTTTACTCGGTGCGATTGTGCGCATGGTAACAGCATTGCAGGAACATTGCGTGGAAACGCCTACCATCGTCATTAGCGGTGGCAATGCCCAGCTCATTGCAGAACAGCTGCAACAAACATCGACCCTACCAGTCAGCCTGATTGAAAATCTTGTATTGCAGGGCTTGTATCAGCTTGATCATTTCATGGAAAATGAGTTGTCATGAGAGTGTTAGTTTGGCTGTTACTGCTGATTAATATTACGCTAATGTTAGTGTTTAATGCGGACTTGTTGCTGCCGAATAACGTAGCGCAGCCACGACGAGAAATAGACCCGCAAAAGATTCAGCTATTATCAGGACAGCAGTTAGCCGATCTTGCCAAAAGTGATAGCGCAGAGAACGCGCAACCCACATCGCTACCAACACCTCTCGTGCAAGCTTCTTGTTATGAATGGGGTTATTTCCCAATGCTTAGCATTGCGAACGTGCAAGCCACTTTGGATAAATTACAAATTCCAACCACCATACAGGCAGCACCTCCTGCTAAGCGCTTCTGGATTTACCTGCCACCGTCCATCTCAATCCATGAGGCTGATAAAAAACTGGCTGCATTGAAAGCCAAAGGGGTGGAAACGGCTATTGTGGTGCAAGATGCTAAATGGAAAAATGCCATTTCATTTGGCTTGTTTGAAGATGAGAAACTGGCCCTTCAATTACTCGCTGATCTTCAAGCTAAAGGGGTAAAAGATGTGCTAAAAACATTACGCACTGAAGAAAAAGATACTTCTAATCTATTGCTCAACAAGCCTAGCGATGCACAAGTGAGTGCAGTCAAACAATTACAAGCCCAATTCCCAGAAACCCACTTAAATCAAGTGGCGTGTCATGATTAAACTGGGAATAATTTACCTGGGTTGAGTATATTCCTAGGGTCAAAGGTAAGCTTTAGTGCCTTCATTAAGTTCATCGTGGTCTCATCAATCTCACGAGAAATAAACGGTCGCTTAGCCATACCGACACCGTGCTCGCCTGAAAGCGTTCCTTGTAACGACAACACGAGACTAAATACTTCATCTAAGCATTGGTAAGCGCGAATCATCTCATCCGCATTATCTGGATTTACAAGAAGGTTGACATGTATGTTGCCATTACCCGCGTGCCCGAAATTCACATTAGCAATTTGATACTGCGCGGCCAACTTTTCCAAGCCAGTTAACAATTCAGGCAAGTGTGAAACAGGTACTGCAATATCTTCATTAATTTTTTTCGGCGCGATATCTTTAAGTAATGGTGACAACGCCTTACGTGCTGCCCATAGCGCTTTGGTATCCACAGCGACCTTGGCCTCGATCAAACCCTCTACTTGGCAAGCTTGCAAAATGGCAGTGGTGGCTTCAATAATTTCTTGCTGCGCACCATCTACTTCAATCATGAGGTAAGCTCGCGCGTTTTCTGGTAATAGGCTTTTATGTCGACCACGTATCAAATTAAGTGCGCCATTATCCAAAAATTCTAATGCGCTGGGGGTATAGGGCTGCGCCATGATGGCAGCAATGGCATGCGCACAACTTTTAGTATCTGCAAACTCAGCCGTAAGCCCGCCAGTATATTTTGGCAATGGCGTTAATTTAAGCGTAGCTTCACAGATCACTGCAAGCGTGCCTTCCGATCCAACCAGTAAACGTGTGAGATCGTAACCAACGACGCCCTTGCTGGTGTAGCAGCCAGTACGAATAATATCGCCATTGCCGGTGACGGCTTTTAACCCCAACACATGGTCGCGAGCAACGCCATATTTCACCGCATGCGGACCAGCAGCACAAGTGGCTAAATTACCACCAATGCTGCAATAAGAAGCGCTTGATGGATCTGGCGGCCAAAAGAAACCTACCCCTTTAATGGCATCTTGTAGTTCTTGATTGAGCACGCCCGGCTCAACAATCGCCATGCGATTATCAGGATCAATGCTCAGAATATTATTCATGCGTTCTAATGAAAGCGCCACACCGCCCTGCTCAGGCACGCTGCCACCAGCGGTACCGGTGCCACGACCGCGTGGCACCACTGGCACTTGGTATTGATTACATAACTTAATTGCAGATTGCACTTCAAGCATGGTCAGCGGAAAAATTACGGCTATCGGCGCATGATAATTACGAGAATTATCATAGGCATAAGCATAACAGTCGACGGGGTCGGTGTATAAACGCTCAGCCGGGAATTCTCGGCTAAGCGCTAGGATTAGATCTGCTGACATACGGATTAACGCTTCTTGATATACAAGTCGGTAATCGTACCCTCTTTCATTTCAGCAGCAAAGCACACAGTCTCAGATAAAGTTGGATGTGGATGGATAGTCAAGCCTAAGTCATGAGCATCAGCACCCATTTCTATAGCTAATACCGTTTCCGCCAGCAACTCACCTGCATTGACGCCCACAATACCTGCTCCGATTAATCGATGCGTGGTTTTATCAAAGATTAACTTGGTAGAACCCTCAGTACGACCAACCGACAGCGCACGTCCACTGGCAGCCCATGGGAATGAGGCTTTTTCATATTCAATACCTTTGGCTTTAGCTTCAATTTCAGTCACGCCAGCCCATGCAATTTCAGGGTCTGTATAGGCCACAGATGGAATAGTAAGTGCTTGAAATTCAACTTTATGCCCTGCAATGACTTCTGCTGCGACTTTGCCTTCATGTGTCGCTTTGTGTGCCAACATCGGCTGACCTACAATGTCTCCAATCGCAAAAATATGTGGCACATTCGTGCGCATTTGCTTGTCAACATTAATAAATCCCCACTCATTCACGGCCACACCAGCATGTTCAGCACCAATGTTTTTGCCATTGGGGCGACGGCCGATAGACACCAGCACTCGATCATACACTTGGGCTTCTTTAGGGGCAGCTTCACCCTCAAAGCTAACATGGATGCCGTCTTTTTTAGCCTCAATCTTGGCTACTTTGGTCGATAGCATAATGCTCTCGAAGCGCTTTTCCATACGTTTATGCAACGGACGCACCAAATCGCGATCACAGCCTTGAATCAGTCCGTCGGTAAATTCAACAACACTGACTTTAGTGCCAAGTGCGTCATATACGGTACCCATTTCTAAACCGATAATACCGCCACCAATCACTAACATACGCTTAGGAATATCAACTAACGCCAATGCGCCGGTTGAATCCATAATGCGTTCATCATCAGCTGCACCGGGAAACTTTGTCGCTTGTGATCCCGCCGCAATAATGGCGTTATCGAAACCTACCGTAGTGATTTTTCCATCAGCGGCAGTCACTGCAATTTGATGAGATCCAGTAAATTGGCCTAGTCCTTGCACAACGGTAACGTTACGTTGCTTCGCCATCGCTGCCAAACCACCAGTCAACTTACCTACTACGTCATTGGCTTTCCAATTACGTAATTGCTCAAGATTAATATTCGGCGAACTAAAACTCACGCCATGATGGGCCGTTTCTTCTGCTTCGGTAATCACTTTTGCTGTATGCAATAAAGCTTTAGAAGGGATACAGCCCACATTCAAGCATACGCCACCCAAGGTATCGTAACGCTCAATCAACACAACTTTCTTACCTAAGTCGGCAGCACGAAATGCCGCAGTATAACCACCAGGACCGCTACCAAGCACAACTACTTCAGCAT
Organism: uncultured Pseudomonadota bacterium; assembly: GCA_903882525.1. Taxonomy (GTDB): domain Bacteria; phylum Pseudomonadota; class Gammaproteobacteria; order Burkholderiales; family Methylophilaceae; genus Methylotenera. The sequence goes on from CAIRXI010000035.1 coordinate 11,027, forward strand.
GCAAATCACTAGATGTCAGTGGTCGGGATGCCGCGGTTAGAGGTTGGGGGCTAGGCGTTGTAGATTGCGGACTAGGGACTGAAGGTGCTGGTTTAGGCGCTACTGCAGCCACACTAGGCGCGGCAGTGGTAGCAGATTCATCTATTAATAGTATTAGGTGGCCTTTGGCAACCTTGTCGCCAACTTTGACTTTAATTTCTTTCACCACCCCAGCTTGCGCAGATGGAATGTCCATAGAGGCTTTATCAGACTCAACGGTAATCAACGAGTCTTCTTTGGCGATTACATCACCGACCTTAACTAATACTTCAATAACATCTACGCTTTCAAAGTTCCCGATATCGGGTACTAAAACTTCCACTAAATTACTCATGTCTACCCTTACAGTAACAATCTACGAACGTCAGACAACATCATGCGCATATGACTAGTAAATCGCGCGCCATCCGCGCCATCAATCACACGGTGATCGTAAGACAATGACATAGGAAGAATTAATCTAGGCTCAAAGCTTTTGCTTTTTGCGTCATAGACAGGCTGCATGGAAGAGCGTGACACACCTAAAATTGCCACTTCTGGACAATTAATAATCGGTGTAAACATCGTGCCACCAATACCACCTAAACTAGAGATCGTGAAACAACCTCCTTGCATCTCTTCAATTTTCAACTTGCGCTCACGCGCTTTGCCAGAAAGCTCACCCAGATCGCGAGCGATATCCAACACATCTTTTTGATGGACATCGCGCACGACTGGCACCACTAGGCCATCAGGGGTATCGCAGGCAAAGCCAACATTGAAGTAATCTTTGAGGATTAAGTTATCGCCATCAGGAGACAGTGAAGCATTAAAGTTCGGGTAAGCTTTGAGCGCGTTCACTGAAGCTTTAATCAAGAACGCTAGCATCGTCAATTTAACACCGCGTTTTTCAGCGTCAGCCTGCATAGACTTACGAAACTCTTCTAGGTCAGTAATATCAGCTTCGTCAAACTGAGTCACATGAGGTGCCGTGACCCAGTTGCGATGCAAATTGGCGCCTGAGAGTTTTTTGATACGTGATAGTGGTTTAAGCGCGATTTCACCAAACTGGCTAAAATCAATCACTGGCATTGGCAACGCAGCTAAACTGCTAACACCAGCACCCATATTTTCGGTACGCGGTTTAGCCAACTCGCCTTTGACGTAAGCCTGAACATCTTTGGGTAAGATCCTATTTTTTGCAGCGCTACCCTGCACTAGGGCCAAATTAACACCTAATTCACGGGCAAACTTACGTACTGAAGGGCTGGCATGTGAGAGCTTACCTGTGGCTACCACCGCACTTTCACCAACTGGCACTGGCGTTTTTGCAGGTGCAATAGTTTTTGGTGGTTCTGGGGCTGGCCTTGTTGGTTCAGGAATTGAAGCTACTGGCTTTTCTGCCACCACCGGTGCAACGACTGCTGCAGGTTTAGCCGCTTCATCGCTAACATCCATGCTTAAAATCACGCCACCTTGCGCTACCTTATCGCCTACCTTAATTTTAATTTCTTTGACCACGCCTGCGAAGGGCGATGGAATATCCATAGAAGCTTTATCTGATTCCACTGTAATCAATGAATCTTCTTTGCCGATACTATCACCAGCTTTTACTAAAACTTCAATGACATCCACACTATCAAAATTACCAATATCTGGGACGAAAACGTCTTGAATTGCCATGTCTGCGTCTCCTTAAACAGTAGTTGGGTTAGGCTTGTTAGCGTCTAACTTATATTTTTTGATAGCGGCAGTCACCTGAGATGCCGGGACTTTACCCTCGTCAGCTAGCGCTTTTAGGGTAGCTACTACCACGTAGTAACGATCCACCTCAAAGAACGCACGCAGTGCTTCACGGCTATCCGAACGGCCGTAACCATCAGTACCCAAAGCTACAAACTTACCCGGTACAAAACCGGCAATTTGCTCAGCAAACGCTTTCATATAGTCAGTAGAAGCAATAGTTGGTCCCTGCGCACCCTTCATCACCTCAGCAACAAAGCTTAGTCGTTGTGGTTTTTCTGGGTTCAGCATATTCCAACGCTCAGCATCTAAACCATCACGACGTAATTCATTAAAGCTAGTCACGCTCCAAACATCTGCTGACACATTCCAATCAGTGGCTAACAACTCAGCTGCAGCAATAACTTCCCGAAGGATTACACCGCTACCCATTAACTGCACTTTTTCGCCCTTAACTTTAGATTGACTAAAGCTGTACATGCCTTTAAGTATGTGGGCTTCTATGCCTTTAGGCATTTCTGGATGGGTGTAGTTTTCATTCATCAAGGTAATGTAGTAATACACATCCTCTTGATTTTGCACCATGCGACGCAGACCTTCTTGAATAATCACTGCCAACTCATAAGCAAAGGTTGGATCATATGAAATACAGTTAGGAATAGTGGCCGACATCAAGTGGCTATGGCCATCTTCATGCTGCAAACCTTCACCATTCAAAGTAGTACGTCCTGCAGTTGCGCCTAGCAAGAATCCACGCGCACGTGAATCACCTGCAGCCCAAGCTAAGTCGCCAATCCGCTGGAAACCAAACATAGAGTAGAAAATGTAGAACGGAATCATCTGAACGCCGGTGACGCTGTATGAAGTAGCGGCAGCAATCCAGCTTGAGAATGAACCGGCTTCGTTAATACCTTCTTCTAGAATTTGGCCGTCTTTTTGTTCTTTATAATACATAACTTGGTCAGAATCCATCGGCTCATACAACTGGCCTTGGCTAGCGTAAATACCGAGCTGACGGAACATGCCTTCCATACCAAAAGTACGGGCTTCATCTGGCACAATAGGCACTACAAATTTGCCGATTTCTTTGTCGCGCACTAAGGTCGACAAGATACGTACAAAAGCCATCGTGGTTGAAATTTCGCGATCACCGCTTGATACCAACATATTCTCAAAAGCAGACAGTGGTGGAATTGTAAGCTCATTACCTTTACGACGACGTGCTGGCACAGAGCCACCCATCGCTGCGCGACGTTCAGCCATGTATAGCATTTCTGGAGTATCCGCAGCAGGCTTGTAGAAGGATAAGCTTTCAACTTGCTCATCGGTAATTGGCAAGTCAAAGCGATCTCTAAACGCCTTCAGTGAGGATAAGTCCATGCTCTTTTGTTGGTGCGTCGTATTTTGACCCTCACCGGCATGGCCCATACCATAACCCTTAACAGTTTTTGCAAGAATCACGGTCGGTTGACCTTTGTGGTTTACCGCGGCGTGGTAGGCAGCGTAAACTTTATGTGGATCATGACCACCACGGTTTAAACGCCAAATATCCTGATCACTCATGGCGGCTACCATTTCTTTTAGCTCAGGATACTTACCAAAGAAGTGTTCTCGCGTATATGCACCCCCTTTAGCTTTAAAGTTTTGGTACTCACCATCCACACACTCTTCCATGCGTTTTTTTAGTAAACCATCTTTATCCATTGCCAACAGAGGGTCCCAATAAGAACCCCAAATAACTTTTAACACGTTCCAACCAGAACCGCGGAAATCCGATTCCAACTCCTGAATAATCTTGCCATTGCCTCGCACAGGGCCATCTAGGCGTTGCAAGTTACAGTTCACCACAAAAATAAGATTATCCAATTTTTCACGTGAAGCCAATGAAATTGCACCCAATGATTCTGGCTCATCCATCTCACCATCACCACAGAAGACCCATACCTTACGGTCACTAGTATCTGCAATACCACGATCATGAAGATACTTCAGAAAACGGGCTTGATAGATGCCGGTAATAGGTCCCAAACCCATCGATACAGTAGGGAATTGCCAGAAATCTGGCATCAACCAAGGATGCGGATAACTCGGCAAACCCTTACCACCAGTTTCTTGGCGGAAGTTAGTTAATTGATCTTCAGAAATACGGCCTTCTAAAAATGCACGTGCGTAAACGCCCGGAGAAGAATGGCCTTGGAAGTAAACACAATCACCACCGAAGTTTTCATTGGTGGCACGGAAAAAGTAGTTAAACGCTGTGTCATACAATGTCGCTGCAGATTGGAAGCTTGCGATATGACCACCCACGCCTGGTGATTTTTCATTGGCGCGTAGTACAGTCATAATTGCATTCCACCTAACCAAAGCGCGAATGCGACGTTCCATATCAGGATTACCTGGCAGGCGTTGCTGCAAATGGGTAGGAATGGTATTTACATAAGCGGTAGTCGCGTTATAAG
>CAIRXI010000036.1 GCA_903882525.1 uncultured Pseudomonadota bacterium
AACCTTAGAGGCCGTTTTCAATTCTAGATGCACAGACTACATTTGGGTAAGTTTACAGGTCAAGTGAAAGGCTTAATGAATAAGCTTAGTGTGAAAATTTAGATAAAAAAATGGCCCAATTAAGGGCCATTTTCATTGGATTCTTAGTAACTTAAGCTTTCTGAATGTTAGAAGCTTGTTTACCTTTAGGTCCGTCTGTCACGTCAAAAGTAACGCGATCATTTTCTTTCAATGATTTGTATCCACTATCTACGATTGCTGAAAAGTGAGCAAATAAATCGTCACCGCCTGCATCAGGAGTAATGAAACCAAAACCTTTAGAATCATTAAACCATTTAACTAAACCTGTAGCCATATCTTATATATCCATACTTTAAAAAAGGGGGGCACCCTAAAAGTTCGGGTTTTCAAAATACAATGAACCTTGCGGAATCAAAAAAATCAAAAAATCAAACGCCAAGGTTGCTTTTTACGGGTAATCAATCGACCTGTCAAGCAATATTTTCTATCTTATCACTATAAAGTTAATTTATTTTAGCGATAATTAGACTGACAATGATTGCTTAATTAAATTAGCTAGGGGTATTCATTGCTAAGTTACCCCTGTAAGCCTATAATAATCAACGAATTGGCTATGTATTTTTTGGGTGTTTTAATTTAGCTTGTCTACACCTCAGTTTACCCATGTTGCAATCTTGAAGAGATTGTCGCTAAATGCATGCCTCGAAATATTACTGGAGATACCGATTTGGCTAAAGAAGAACTAATTGAAATGAATGGTGTGGTAATGGAAATATTGCCTGACTCACGCTACCGTGTGACGCTTGATAATGGACATAAGTTGATTGCTTATACTGGTGGTAAGATGAAAAAAAATCATATCCGTATCTTAGCTGGCGATAAAGTCACCTTGGAATTGTCACCTTATGACATTAATAATGGCCGTATTACGTTTAGACATATTGAGTCTAGCGGTGCAACTTATACCCCAAGAAAACGTTCATATTAAACGTATCTTTAGAGAAGCCTGCAATGGCAACTCTTCATTGGCTTCATTACTTTAAGTGTCTTCCTTTTAAATTCTTCTTAGTACAATCTAATTCATCTTATTGTGCGTCAAGATTGCCTGTGGCCAAGCACGTTTGTCATTAGGAAAATAGCTGTTATAGTAGATTGATGTTTTCAGTACCTAATAAGAAAATTCTATGGACAATAGTGATTTGGTTTGCTTTCTTGCAAATGATCTCACCCTTGATTCATGCGCATTTTGAAACTGATAGTCCACAACAAGGTCAGGGTCTGCACATGGCAGCAGATGACTTGTTACAGGCGATAGATAAAACCCCAGTTTTTAAAAATATCAGTAACGGCTCTCATACTATCGGGGTGAATAAAGCCCTGCTTGAGCGCTTTGACTTACTTCCACTTCCGTTGTTAGCCATATTATTTGTGCTTGCAATGGTGTTGGCTAAAAGCCTATCCATTTTATTTGCAACGTGCTTTTCATTCTCGCTGCCGATTCATCTCAGACCTCAATCCGCACCACGCGCCCCGCCTCTGTTCTAAATCAATAAATAATTAACATTGGCGTCATTTTGCAATGTTATTTTTTGATTTTAGGAGAGTTTCATGCTGAATTTTAAACGATGGTTACAACTGATCATGGTGTGCTTATCAACAGCGACATGGGTTGTTCCAACACTTGCTGCCGATAGCGACCACGTTGATGCGTTGCTAGTTAATCCAACTCTGCAATTACACGATGTCTTAGAAAAAACCATCGCCCGCAACCCCATGCAGGCATCGATGCAGTCACGCGAGGGAATGGTCACGGCAAAAGCCCTTATTGCTCACGCTATCTTGCCATCTACCCCCGCCATGATTGTAGCCCATCAAAACGATGGCCTTACCAGTGGGCGCAATGAGCGCGAGTGGTTAGCGGAGGTGGAGCTGCCTATCTGGCTGCCAAATCAGCGTAGCAATCGCCTTAAAGTCGCGGATGCGTTTCAGTCCAATGTGGCCGCCAGCCGGGAAAGTATAAGATTGCAAGTGGCGGGCATGCTACGTGAGGCGCTGTGGGATATCGCCTTCAATGACAATAACCTAGCTTTAGCTTCCAGTAAACTTGAACTAGCACGCAACTTACAGGTAGATGTAGAGAAACGATATCAGGCTGGTGAAATGGCCAAAACTGATTTTATGCTCGCACAACAAGAAACCTTGCGTGCAGAAAGAGAACAATTGCGGGCTGAGGCTGAGGTGATGCATGCGCGCCATCGTTATTCTTTACTCACTGGATTGCATGAGTTGCCAAGTAGTTACATTGAGACGCAGTCAAGTCTGGAAGATTATAGTCATTCGTCCATCTGGATGGAGGCGGAATCTAAACTGGATTTAGCAGAAACCGAGCGCAATCTAGCGCAAATTGAAAGTCATGAGAATCTACAGGTTTTACTCAATATGCGGAGAACGCAGGGTGCATTCGATAACTTGTCCAATGACAGTGTTGGGTTAAGGCTCAGAATTCCATTTGGTGGGGATACCCGTGCCGCGCCAATTAAAGCGGCTGCCGAGATGGGGGTAGGATATGCGCTCACCGAACGTGAGAAGCTTCGGACAGCGCTTGAAGCCATGATGCATGAAGCCGAGCATAATTTAAGTGTGAGCCGTGTTGAACTGACTATTGCGACTAAGCAATATGAGATTGCTAAAGAGAGTGCCAAATTGGCACAAAAAGCATTTAGCTTAGGTGAAACGGACTTGGTCAGTTTGCTTCGTGTGCAAGCCCAAACTTATGACACCGAGCGTGCTTTTACTACCCGTCAAATTCAACTGCAGTGGGATATTGCCCGCTATAACCAAGTCGTAGGAGTATTGCCGTGAATGTCATCGCCCGTTTATTAAATCTAGTATTGGTTAGTACTGTTTATTTAACCTTTGTCTCTAATGTGCAGGCTGCTGACGTTGTGATGACCGCTACCCAGCAACAAAGCCTAGGCGTTACGGTCACCCCGGTTGGCAAAAACACCATGCTCAGCAGTCGCCGTTTCCCCGCAGAAATTGTGGTGCCAGTCGGTCAAGAGCGCGTAGTGAGCGCGCCGCAATCTGGTTTAATAGACCAGCTGTTTGTGGCGGCTGGGCAACAAGTGAAAGTAGGTCAGCCAATTGCCCATTTAACCAGCGCCGACTTACTGCGTTTACAAAAAGATTATTTGTTAGCGATGACGCAAAATAAACTGTCGGCCAAAAGTTTAGCGCGTGATGCTGAGTTATTTAAAGATGGCATTATTCCGCAACGTCGTTTTCTAGAGACTGAAAGTGCACATGAAGCCAGTAGCGCTTCGCTCGCACAATTAAAACAAGCTTTACGCTTAGCGGGCATGGGCGCAGATGAACTTTCTCGATTAAATCCAAGCACCGGCATGACGAGTGGCATTACGCTAACAGCCCCTATTGCCGGCCAGGTGTTAGAGCAAATGGTCACCACTGGACAGCGCGTCGATACGGCGATGCCAATTTATCGCATCGGCAGATTGAATCCACTTTGGCTGGAAATTCACGCGCCACTTGAAGGTTTGCCGTTTGTTAAAATTGGGATGCCAGTATTAGTCCCTAAATTGCAGGCTAGTGGCAAATTGGTCGCAGTCATTCGCAGTGTCAACAAGGCTGATCAAACTTTGCATTTGCGTGCCGAGATTACGCAAGGGGCTGACAAGTTATCACCAGGCCAGTTTGTGGAAGCTGAGATTAGTTTAGGTAGTGAAGCTAAGCATTTTAGTGTGCCAAAATCGGCATTAGTAAGACAAGGGGCCAAGGCTTTGGTATTTGTGCAAATTAGCACAGGCTTCCGTCCGCAAGCCGTTACTGTAATTTCAGAGGAGGGCGACGATGCGGTGGTTGACGCAACATTTAAAGAGGGTGAGAAAGTAGCGGTATCAGGCGTCTCTGCAATCAAAGGTACTTGGTTAGGGTTAGGGGCTGAATAATGTTAGCTAAGCTGATTCAATTCGCATTGACGCAAAGACTGTTGATGCTAATCCTGACCATCGGTTTAGCTGCCGCAGGGGCGTTAGCCTTCCAAGCCTTACCGATTGATGCTTTTCCAGACGTATCTTCCACGCAAGTTAAAATCATTGTTAAAGCCCCTGGAATGACGCCGGAGGAAGTCGAAGCACGTATTACCGCTCCTATTGAAGTGGAAGTGCTTGGTATCCCCAATCAGACTGGTTTACGTTCGGTGGCTAAATATGCGCTGACCGATATTACGGTCGACTTTGCCGATGGCACAGATATTTACTGGGCACGGCAGCAGGTGGCCGAGCGTTTAAATGCGGTATGGCCAAGTTTACCCGCAGATGCTTCTGGTGGCATGGCGCCCTTGACCACGCCACTGGGCGAGATGTTTATGTTTACGGTAGAGAGCGATAGCTTAAGCCTACAAGAGCGCCGCACCCTGTTGGACTGGGTAATCCGCCCGCAACTGCGTACCGTCCCTGGGGTGGCTGATGTCAATACATTGGGCGGTTACGTGCGCAGCTTTGAAATTGTGCCGGATAACGCGCGTATGTATGCCCGTGGCGTGGCCATTGATGCCCTGCAACAAGTGTTAGAGAAGAATAATCGTAACGGCGGGGCAGGTAAGCTAAATGACGGCGAAGGCTCATTATTAGTGCGTGCTGAAGGTGCTTTTAAAACCATAGAAGACGTGCAAAACACCACGGTGAGATCTGAGCAGGGCATGTCGGTAAAAATCGCGGATATTGCCGATGTTCGCATCGGTGCTATTACCCGCTACGGTGCCGTGACCAGTAATGGTAAAGGAGAAGTGGTTGAAGGGTTGGTGCTGGGCTTACGTGGCGCAAATGCGCAGCAAGTGGTAGACGGTGTAAAGGCAAAGTTAGCGGAAATCGCGCCGACGCTTCCCAAAGGCGTGACCACCCATGTGTTTTATGATCGAGGAAGTTTGGTCGAGCGTGCCGTGCATACGGTGACCAAAGCCTTGCTTGAAGCAGTTGTCTTGGTGCTGATCTTACTGGTCTTGTTTTTAGGTAATTTCCGCGCGGCGTTGACCATTGCTTTTATTCTTCCGCTGTCTGCGTTATTCACCTTTTTGCTGATGCGCTATTTTGGTATGTCGGCTAATTTGATGAGCTTGGGCGGTCTTACAATTGCCATTGGTATGTTGGTCGATGCCGCAGTGGTGGTGGTTGAAAATATCGTGTCGCATCTCGCTGAAAGCAAAAAAAACGAGAGCCTACCACGGATGCATATCATTTACCGCGCCGTGCGCGAGGTCAGCGTGCCCGTCACGGCTGGGGTGTTGATTATTATTACCGTATTTTTACCCTTACTGACCTTGCAGGGTTTGGAAGGTAAATTATTCACGCCAGTAGCGCTGACTATTATGTTTGCATTAGCGGGTTCATTGTTCTTATCGCTTACGGTGATTCCTGTCCTAGCTTCGTTATTACTTAAAGAAGTCAGTCATGAAGAGCCTTGGCTGGTGCGAAAAGCCCTCGCTATTTATGAGCCGGTACTTAAGTGGAGTTTGGACCATGCTAAAGCGATTGTCATTGCTGCCTGTGTCACGCTTGTATTGACCGGTGTTGTCTATACGCAAATTGGCAAAACTTTTATGCCAACGATGGATGAGGGGGATCTGATTATTGGGGTGGAAAAATTACCCTCCATCAATTTACAGCAAAGTATGGTCACCGACATGAATGTGCAGCGTGCTATTTTGAACCAAGTGCCCGAGGTGAAAGAAATCTATTCTCGCGTAGGTTCGGATGAGTTGGGCTTGGATCCGATGGGTTTAAATCAAACCGATAACTTTTTAATTTTGCAGCCAGCAGATACTTGGCGCATGAAAACCAAAGTGGAACTGCTCAACGAGTTGCGTAAAGTGATGGCGCAAATGCCAGGGCTCGCCTATAACTTTACACAGCCGATTGATATGCGCGTCAACGAAATGATTTTGGGTGTGCGCGGGGATCTCGCGATTAAAATATATGGTCCAGATTTAAATCAACTCAATACTAAAGCACAGCAGATCATCAAGATTCTAGAGTCTATCAAAGGCAATCAAGATGTTTATACCCCGCAAAATAGTGGTGTGCAGTATCTACAAATCAAGATTGATCGTGTCGCTGCCGGCCGCTTGGGCTTGAGTATTACCGAGATTGAATCCATTTTGCTGGCACAGTTGGAGGGTAAGCAAATTGGCATCGTACAAGAAGGACAAAGGCGCACGCCGGTGTTGGTGAGAGGTAGTCAAGGTTTGCGTACCTCGCCGGCAGACTTTGGCAACTTAATGCTGACTTCGTCAACTGGCGCAAATGTGCCACTGTCGGCAGTGGCTAAAATAGAGCGTGCAGAAGGTCCAGTCAAAGTTGATCGTGAGCGGGGAGTGCGGATGGTCGTAGTCACTGCCAATATCCGTAATCGTGACCTAGTCAGCTTTGTTGAGGAGGCAAAACAGCGCATCAATGCTGAAGTGAAATTAGGCGAAGGCTATTCACTTAAACTGGGCGGTCAGTTTGAAAATCAGCAGCGTGCTGCGGCACGATTGGCAATTGTGGTACCGGTTGCCATAGGCTTGATATTTTTGCTGTTGTTTGCCACCTTTGGCTCCATTAAACAAGCCTTGTTGATTCTTTCCAATATTCCGTTTGCCATGATAGGCGGCGTATTTGCCCTATGGGTTTCTGGTGAATATCTGTCGGTGCCAGCATCGGTAGGCTTTATTGCCTTGCTAGGCATTGCGGTCCTCAATGGGGTGGTCATGGTCAGTTATTTCAACCTACTGGAAGCGCAAGGGATGAGCAAGCTCGATATTGTGATTGAAGGCGCTAAGCGCAGATTGCGGCCGGTGCTCATGACAGCGAGTATTGCCGCTTTTGGTTTAATTCCGCTGTTATTTGCTACGGGACCTGGTTCGGAAATTCAACGGCCTTTAGCCATCGTCGTCATTGGGGGGTTGGTGAGTTCTACCGCACTGACGCTGGTATTGCTGCCTATTTTTTACCGTAGATTTTTTAAATAGGAATTAACGATGACACAAAATTTAAGCGCACAGGCGCTACTCATTATTATCGCGCCACCTAACTTAGAAGAAATCTTGGTGGATTTATTGCTACTACAAAAATCAATCACTGGTTTTACGAGCTGTAAAGTCCATGGGCATGGCACGCGCCCTGGGGCGGGGAAAACAGAGCTCAGTATGGTGGAGCAAGTCACGGGTCGTCAGCAACGGGTGCAGTTTATGCTGCATGCAACACTCGCAGATTTACACGAGCTGATATTCAGTTTGCGAACCAAGTTTGGCGCGGCTAATCTGCATTACATTTTGCAACCTATGCTAGATCTTCCAGCCATTTAAGTGTTGGCAACAATTGCTGAGTAACCACTAAGATTTGGTGGAATCGATAAAGGGGTCATCAAAAGCTTGGTCATGCTGGGTAAATAGCTCAGACAGTGTTTGGTGGAATTGACGGTAAACAGAGCCGGTATCGGTGTTTTTATCAAGTGAAAAACACTGATCCACCAAGGCATTGAGCTTTTGCATAATTTCCACGTGTGCTTGATGGTGGAGGCGAAAGTACTCATAGTCTTTGGTCACGTGTGGTCTGCTCAGCATAATTTTTTCTTCATGATCAAAATGCTTAGCGGCTAGATCAATCACGTAATATAAAAAAGAGGGTAGGCGACCTTGGCATGAAGCTCTCTTTTCAGGATCACAAGTCGTACAACTTGTCTGCTCCCCTAACTTGCAGCATGCGCACGCCTCACGCAGATCGTCTAAGAACTTTTCTAGCAGTGCATGTTCATTGGCAATGACTAGGTAATCTTCAGCACCTAGATTTTTGACGGCTTGATCATGGAGTAACATTTTTTCCCTTTCCAGCAATGTAATCCAATAACAAAGCTAATGGAGGCTCCGTGCTTGGTTGGCACTCATTAATGGCAGTCATACTAACCGCTAGTGAATGAATGCCAATTGATCTATAACAAAGATTTAATTACATTCTATTCTTATTATGAGAATAATAGTAAGTACATCCTTCTATTTTTTTGGGTGTACTGTCATTCTGACTAAGCATGCATTAATGTAAGCTTGTGGTATGTCTCAGGCATTGGTGGGTGGTGGTTTGTTATAGCGATTGCATTGGATTTGGATAATGAACGTACAAACGGCACAACTACTAATTGAAACTTCTGCACCAAGTGCAGCAAAGTGCGTGACTGTTCGTTGCATCGGGCCTTGGGTAGTACAAAGCATCGCGGCCATGGAAGCCCAGTTAGACGCGGTCCGTCAACTCTCTCAAACAGAATTTTTGCTAGCGGCTGCCGAAGTGAGTGCCTTAGATACGACAGGCGCTTGGCTGCTCCATAGAACAATTACTGCGTTAGAACGAAGCGGATCCAAGGTAACGCTAGAGGGCTTGCGCCCAGAATTTAGTACGTTACTGACCTTAGTGGCCGGCGCTAACCTGGCACAAAAATTAATAGCGCCACCCACATTGAGTTTACTTAATAAGATTGGCCGACGTGCTTGGGTCGCGTTACAAAACCTATTGGCCATGCTGGCATTTGTAGGCGAGTGTGCCATGGTGCTAGCACGAGCACTTGCACATCCACGAAGTATCCGTTGGCGTCCGGTGTTACATAACTTACAAGCGGCCGGTTTTGATGCTTTGCCCATTGTGGGCCTACTCTCATTTTTGATGGGGGTGGTGATTGCCTACCAAGGCGCAGATCAATTGCAGCGATTTGGTGCCAATATTTTTATTGTGGATTTGGTGTCGCTATCCATGTTACGTGAATTATCGCCGTTGATGACGGCCATCATTGTCGCGGGTCGTTCCGGTTCAGCTTACGCAGCACAGATTGGCACCATGAAGGTTACCGAAGAAATTGATGCGCTACGGACCATCGGGATCGGCCCTATTGAATTGTTAGTGCTACCAAAAATGCTGGCTTTGATCATTGCGTTGCCGTTACTCACACTTTATGCTGATATCACAGGTGTGCTCGGTGGCATGATCATGGCCAGTAGTAAACTAGGCGTCAGTTTCGATGTATTTCTTGATCGTATTGGTAATGCAGTGAGCCTGTCATCGTTTTTGACTGGAATAGGAAAAGCGCCAGTATTTGCCGCTATTATTTCCTTTGTCGGTTGTTTTCAAGGGTTTCAGGTTGGCGGGAGCGCTGATAGTGTGGGGCGCCAAACCACGGTTAGCGTCGTCCAGTCTATATTTTTGGTCATTTTGGCAGACGCTTTATTCTCTGTGGTATTCAATTGGTTAACGTTATGAGTGCGGCCATGCCAGAGATTCCAACCACCACCCCAGTTATTGAGATCCAACACCTAAAAACGCGTTTTGGCGAAAATATAGTGCATGATGATGTTAGCTTGCAGGTCCAGCCTGGAGAAATATTTGCACTGGTCGGCGGCAGTGGTTGCGGTAAATCGACCCTATTACGCGCGATTATTTTATTGCTACAACCGAGCTCAGGCTCAATAAGGGTGTTTGGTCGCGAAGTGCTGGGTTTGAGAGATGCTGAAGCGCTGTCGATGCGACGGCGCTGGGGAGTGATGTTTGAGCGTGGCGCATTATTTAGTGCGCTTACTGTGCAGGAAAATGTGAGCATGGTGCTACACGAGCACACCCAGTTGAGTAGCGAGCTCATCGATGAAGTAGCGGCATTGAAGATTGCGTTGACTGGATTACCTGCGGTTGCAGCGAGTCAATATCCTAGCGAGTTAAGTGGCGGTATGCGCAAACGCGCAGCACTAGCGCGTGCGCTTGCACTAGATCCAGAGCTTTTGTTTTTAGACGAGCCGACTGCGGGCCTTGATCCGCTAAGTGCGACTGGTATTGATGAACTTATTTTGAATTTACGTGATGCGCTAGGTTTGACGATGATGATTATCACCCATGATTTAGATTTGCTATGGCGGGTCGCTGATCGGGTCGCTGTGCTAGGCGAAGGGCGTATTATAGAGGTGGGTACGATGCAGGAATTATCTACTTCAGCACATCCACTGATACGCGAGTATTTTCACGGGGCACGCGGACGTGCCGCATGGGAGCAAGCATGGAAGAAAAAGTAAATTACGCGGTGGTTGGCATCTTTGTGCTGGTATTAAGCTTGGGCTTGATTGGCGGCGTGCTTTGGTTTAGTAGCAGTAAATCCTATTTGATGTCCTATGATGTCTATCAAACTTATATGACAGAGTCGGTGGCTGGACTCAATGTGAATGCCCCAGTACGCTATCGTGGAGTGCAGGTTGGGCGCGTGCGCACCATTGCGCTAGCGCCTAATAATGTAGAGAAAGTGCTACTGACATTAGATATTGTCCATGGCACGCCCGTTAAAGTGGATACGGTAGCGGTGCTTCGTATGCAAGGGTTGACTGGTCTCGCTTTCTTGGAGCTGTCCGCAGGTGGTCGTGATTCCCCGGCACTTAAAGTCGTCGCTGGCGCAAAATACCCCGTTATCAAGGCTGGGCCTTCACTGACGATGCGCCTAGAGTCTACCGTCATGGCGCTCTTGGTGAATCTTAATCGCAGTAGCGAAAAAATGAATATGCTGTTTGACCAAGATAATCAGCGGATGTTTAAGCAAACCTTGGCGGATATTGAGAAGCTGTCCCATACCTTGGCGGCGCGCTCGGCCGGCATTGATGCGGGACTTGGTAACGCGGCATTGACGATGGAAAACACAGCGCGTTTTAGTCGTGATTTGCCACAGATTGCGCAACGTATTCAGCGCAGTGCCGACGCTTTTGATAGCACGCTGACCACCATCGCCGCTACTGGCGTGAACGCAAATCGGACGCTCGACAATACCCAGCAATTCACCAGTGAAACCCTACCAGACATTCAGCAACTAGTCAGCGAGTTGCGTGAGTTAAGCCAGTCATTACGGCGCATCAGTAGTGAGTTGGAGAAAGATCCCAGTGTGTTGCTCTATGGTAAAACCCCTCTACCACGTGGACCTGGTGAGTAAAGGCTAATTTAATAGCCGAAAGCGATGATGACATGTTGAATAAGCCCAGTCTCCCTTCAGTTCTCTGTCGACTTGCGTTGATATTGTGTGGCATAGCCCTACTTGCCGCATGCAGTGGTTTACGAACCCCATCAGCGCAGGCCGTACATTTGTATACGTTAGATGCACGCGCTTCGGTGCCGTCGAGACTGGTGGCCAGCGATGTGGTGTTGGCCTTAAGTATGCCACGTGCTAATCCTGGATTTGATACTTCGCAAATAGCTTATCAGCGCCAACCACATCAAATAGAATACTTCGCCCTCAGTCGCTGGCTTGATACCCCAGCACATATGCTGGAGCCATTATTGTTTGAAATCCTAGAGCAGAGCGGTGGCTTTAGTGCGGTGGTGCGCACCCCAGGGTTAGTCACCGCTAAAATCCGGCTTGATACAGAGTTAATACGATTGGAACAAGATTTTACTAGCAAGCCTAGTCGCGTCCAACTCACGTTTCGCGCGCAAGTGGTGGATATCTCAGCCAAGCGTGTACTGGCAGTGAAGGTTTTTGATGTGATTGAGAATGCCACTAGCGATGACGCGCAAGGCGGAGTTGCAGCAGCGAATTTAGCGCTTAAAAATACTTTAGATCAAGTGTTGGACTTTTGCCTCAAAGCGACTACCAGCCTCTGATGACAAGGCCGTTAGGGCCAGAAATTTCTACCTGGTTTTAAATTATTTAATCGACACAACTGAACCTTTAGTATTTTATTATTGCCTTGAAACTAGATTGTTATGGGTAAAAAAATTCAACTTAAACGGTGTTAAATAGACATCAATTAAGGGGTATGCGATTCCACTAAAATGCTTTATTTAGCATCAAAAATCAAGTAAGTCTTAGTCCTGGTTGTCGATACTAGATGAACGCTTTGTGTGAATTTTTCCATAACAGAGGGAATCAGTAGATTTTAATTACTAATTTAACATTACTATTAATTATAAATATGATTGTTATTTTATTGACTAATATACCTATTTGATACTATAGTGATTCATTAGCTAGAGAAGTATAAAAGTTTCGGCATTTAGCGGATTTCAGAAGTGAATATTACGCCAAGATCCTTAGGTTGATCAACAGCTTGTAGGGATCGTCTTGGTACTTACATGAATCCTATGGTTTAAATTCTATCTTTAATATTTAGCGACCATAAAATAGGGCAACATACGATGGCTGCAAAAAAAATAGCACTAAGAGCCTTGGATTTAATGACCACTAGCGATGTGGCAAAAGAATTAGGCGTCACCATACGGTCAGTGCAGCTTTGGGTAGAACAAGGCGTACTAGAAGGTTGGAAAACGCCTGGTGGACATAGACGTATTACGCGCGCGTCTTTTAGTAGGATTGCTATGGTGCAGGCTGTGCATACTAACGCACCGAGTGACAGTTCTCGTCTAAAAGTAGTGGTGGTTGAAGATGATGCTGAGATGTTGATGCTCTATCGCCTAACCATAGACTCATGGGGTCTCCCCATCGACGTGGTGTTAATTAACAATGCTTGTGAGGGTCTCGTGAGTATTTCACAAAATACACCAGACTTGCTTATTACCGATTTGATAATGCCAGAAATCGATGGCTTCGCAATGCTCAAGGTGTTGCGTGCATCACAAGACTTTACTCCCATGGCAATTGTGGTAGTGACCGCAATGACACCACAGGAGATTGTGGATAAAGGTGGATTGCCAAAGAATATCCGTATGTATGGCAAAACTCCTGTGCCATTTTGGGAGATGCGTGAGTTAATGCAAGGCCTTATCGATAAGAAAAGACCTTCTAATTAGCCGCCACATTTAATTGCAACTATAAGCCATCCATCTTCGTGTGTGGATGGCGGGTAGTCAAGGATGCTGAATATAGTATTTGTTGGCTAATATCCAATTGCGCGAAATCGCCTGACGCGCTTCATCTAAGCTGACTGTTCCATTGCAGACTAGCTTGTACAACTTCAACTCTAAAATGTCTTTCTTCTGCGCATTCCATTCACTGATGCGTGGCTGTGGCCAAAGGTTTTTTGGATCATTAGGGCTACCGCCAATACTTAATGGAATGAGATGATCTTCCTCATAATGCTGTGGATTGGTATCGGCATATCCGTATTCTATGATCTGTTTTTTCTTTAGCTTATTGGTGTAATTGGCAGGCGGCCTGATGGTTTTGGTATAGCCTTTTACACAGATCGTACTTTGAATATTTTCCTGAGTAATGCTGGCATTGAGTGCACCCGGGGTGAGGTTTGAATCTGGCAGGTCGCCTGCCATTGCCAATGGCAAGCCACAGAGTAAGGCTAGGGCAGTTAAAAGTGCCTGTAGTTTAGGTATTGTCTTGGAGCTAGCCATAGTTAACAGTTTCCGTTTTGCCAGCTCTCGTTGAGAATCGGTTGTAGGCATCCATCTTTTCTTGCTCAATTTTAAAAGGACGATTGTTATAGACTTCGGCTTTTAACCAATCAGTTTCTAAAGACAGCTCATCGTTAGAGACGGCTTTGTTCCAAAGTTTGCGTTCGCCATCCCAGCGGTAACCGCGTTCTCTTAACTTGTCTTTTGTTTCAAAGGGTGAGCTAAGCGCCCATACCTTAATGTCTGGCGTGCGTGCCTTATCTAGCAGCATTTTAAATACTTTGATGCCTGACACTGGCAAATCTGATTGCAGCACTTCTAGTAGAGCGTGGCAATCTACCGACGCTCGGTGACCCGTAAAGTGGAATCCGAAACGATAGGCCAAGAATTCTAAGCTAGCAGCACCAAAGCCTTCAGCTTTCCAAGGCATTTGGGCGTAGGAGCATGCCCAGGCTTTCTTCTGGAAGAAGGGCAGTCTAGCCTCAACAAAGCCGCGGTCAAACGTTGCATTGTGCGCAATGATTAGGGATACATCAGACAATAAGCGTTCAACGGCTTCATCGTTGATTTTCTTATCCTTCACCATTTCGTCCGTAATATTGTGAATCTTCG
>CAIRXI010000037.1 GCA_903882525.1 uncultured Pseudomonadota bacterium
ACTAAAAGGAAGTTAAATGATTTGATTGATCTCGTAAAGTAGGGGTATAGTACGGGGTATTAGATGGAATAGAGGTTGGTAAGGTGTTGATTACATTGGGTCTAAGGCGAAAGTTAGATACCCGCACGCCCTACCAATACCAAAGCCTAGTCAGAAATGACTAGGCTTTTTTCATATCACTCCCTCAGACGTCAACCAAAAAACTAAAAGCTGATTTAGATCAAGCTAACTTTTTGATATTAATATGATAATTGGATTCGATGAATGTAGTCGAAGTTCAGCCATTAAAGTCTTGGAAAGTTAACCCTATGATTAATATAGTTAAAACCTGGCAGGCATTCACCTCTGCTCCCCATCGCGTGTTCTTTTTCTGTGGCGGCGTTCAATCGCTGCTGACACTCGTTTGGTGGATGACTGATTTAGCAGGGCGCTTTGGCGGGTTGTATACCCCCATTTCATGGACGATTGCACCGACCGATGCGCACGCATTTTTGATGATCTATAGCTTTTTCCCATTCTTTATTTTTGGCTTTTTAATGACGACTTTTCCACGGTGGATGAATGGGGAAGAGTTGGCACGTAAGGCTTACTTGCCGGCATTTTTATTATTGGCAACAGGATCAGTCTTATTTTATATAGGCCTTATTTTTAGTTTAATTATTTTAAAAATGGCATATGTACTGTTTATGGGTGGATGGGGTTTTGGTTTGTATGGATTATTGCGCGTCTATTTTCGCGCCAAGCATCCAGATAAGCGCCATGCAGCCATTACTGGCGTGGTGTTGGGATTAGGTTGGTTATTATTGGCTGGGTTTGTTAGTAATGAAGTGCACTTTATTGCTATCGCCAAAGTAGGCGGCATCTGGTTGATATTGTTGCCGGTATTTTTTGCAGTAAGTCATAGGATGGTTCCTTTTTTCTCAGCTAATGCCATTTCTAATTATGTCATTGTCCGACCCAATTGGGTGTTGGCACTCATCCCTAGCTTTGCGCTGGTACATGGTATATTCGAGCTTACAGGATTGCAGGCGTGGACTTGGTTGGTAGACTTGCCGATGGCTGTCAGTGCGATTTATTTAACACGTGTTTGGAGATTGCGCGATAGTCTTAAAGTGCCTATATTAGGTATGTTGCATATAGGATTTGCTTGGCTTGGGATTGCGCTTACGCTATATACCTTACAAAGTTTAACCTTACTGTTCACTGGACATTTGATATTGGCTAAGGCGCCGTTGCACGCGCTAGTGATTGGTTACTTTACTTCTGTACTCATCGCGATGGCCACACGCGTAACGTTAGGCCATTCTGGGCGCATGATGAAAGCTGACCGCTTAACCTGGGGTATTTTTCTAGCATTCCAGACGGTGGCTATGCTGCGGATTGTTTCCGAGCTGCCTGGTTTAGATTTAGTCGTACGTAGTCATTTATATCTTTGTGCGGCGGCAGTTTGGTTGCTATGCTTTGGGGTGTGGGTACGTAAGTATGCCCCTATTTATTGGCAGGATGTAATGAACTAATCAAGTGTATTAAATAACCAATAAGATTGGCAATATCAAGAATGATCAAAAGAAACATATTGAGCCAGATCCCAACGGGTATTTGGGTGCTTGGCTTCGTGAGCTTGCTCATGGACATCTCTTCAGAGATGGTACACAGCTTATTGCCCATGTTCATGGTAACGACTCTGGGGGCTAG
>CAIRXI010000038.1 GCA_903882525.1 uncultured Pseudomonadota bacterium
AACTTCCTTTTAGTGATTTCAGACATTATCAACTGTCTACTAAATCGGGGGAAGTCCACGGAAGTGACTGCATTATGTGTCTGCTTTTAGGGTTGCAGATTTTGATGAATAAATGAATAGCTTGATATAAATGTATTTAGGTATATAGTTAAAAGTTATCAATTTAAAAATCAGATTATCCATGAGAACTTCTAGCATTATTTCATCCAAAGACATTCCATTATTGGAAATGGACCAAGCTCAACTCGTTCAAATCTACGCTCAGAAATTAACATTGTTAACTAAAAAGCAGCGGGTGATCTTCGATTTATTGAGTAGTGGGATGATGGTCAAGGATATAGCAAAGCATCTTGAGCTTGCTGAAATTACGGTCAAGGTAGTCAAAGCAAGGGTAATGGTGATATTGGGTGTAACTACCTTGCAAGAAATGGCGGTAATTAGTAAATGCACCTCATGTACTCACCTCAAACAAAACCTCTAACATGCTGCATATCTGAATAAATTTACTCGTATAATTTCTAAAATAGTAGAAATACACACATCACAGTATAAATATAAATAGTTGTCATTTGCATCAGAGACATAATAGTGTCTGAAGTAAGTGAAGCGGTTTGGTCTAATTTGGAGGTTTTTGTTATTGGAAGCGCAGCGCCTCAATCGGGTTAAGGCGTGCTGCTTTTCTCGCTGGATAGTAGCCAAAGAAAACGCCAACACTTGCCGCAACACCAAATGCAATCAGTACAGAGTTTCCGGAGATGACCACAGCTGCTTGCGCTAGTTTATTGACCAGCATGGCACCTGAGATGCCAAGCGCCAAGCCTATAAGACAGCCAATTACCGAAATTACAATGGCCTCTAGTAAGAATTGCAGTAGGATATCCCGCTCACGAGCGCCAATAGCCATGCGGATGCCGATCTCACGCGTGCGTTCTGTGACTGATACTAACATGATGTTCATAATACCAATGCCACCTACCAGTAGCGATACTGAAGCAATTGCGCCTAGCAGTAGTGACATCGTGCGTGTGGTTTCAGCTGCGGAGTTGGCAACCGCTGTAAGGTTACGCACAAAAAAGTCGCTATCAGCGCCATCTCGTATTTTGTGGCGTTGATGCAGCAAGGCATTAATGTTTTGTTCTACCATTGGCATCATTTCAGGTGTGGTAGCTTGCACGATTATTTGACGAACACTACCAGCAAACTGATTGCCTAAAATCTTACGCTGTGCAGTTGTTAGTGGAATAACTATGGTGTCATCTTGGTCTCGGCCATCTAGGCTTTGGCCTTTACTTTTCAAGACCCCTAGAACTATAAATGGATTTTGTTTAATCCGTATGGTTTTTCCTATGGGGTCTATATCACCAAAGATATTATCGACCACGGTTTTGCCAACAAGCGCCACACGTGTCGCGGAGCGCATATCTGAGGCAGAGAATACAAAGCCATCCTCTAATTCCCAAGAGCGGATATTTAAATAAGCGGGTGTGGTTCCTGTAATGGTGGTACTCCAGTTATTGCTTCCAAACACCGCTTGCCCACCTCCTGTGCTAATGGGTGCTACATTAGCGACGCCATCTAACTCGCTTATCGCGTTGGCATCAACTACAGTGAGTGTGCTGCTGTTTCCGCTTCCGGATCTGACGCCACCAGCGGTAAAGGATCCTGAAAGCACAATAAAAAGATTGCTACCCATGGCGTTTATCGATTGCTTAACAGACTCTTGAGCGCCTTGACCTACAGCCATCATGAGCACAACAGAAGCAACGCCAATCACCATGCCTAGCATTGTTAAAAAAGTACGTAGACGGTTCGCACCCATGGCACGCCAAGCTTCACCTAACATGGCAGAAAACATTAGCTAGCCTCCATGCTTAATCTGCTAGTAATTTCTTTACTACGTTCATCTTGCACGATGCGACCATCCAAAAATCGCACCTGTCGGCTGGCGTGCGCGGCAATTTCAGTTTCATGCGTAACGAGAATAATACTAATACCATCTTGATTAAGTTCTGAAAATAACGCCATAATTTCTTCGCTAGTGCTGCTATCTAGGTTGCCTGTAGGCTCGTCAGCTAGAATCAAGCGAGGATTGTTGATTAAGGCGCGTGCGATGGCGACACGTTGCTGCTGACCACCTGATATTTGATTGGGCATAGACTGCATATGAAGTTCTAAGCCCACTTTTTTCAATAAGACTTTTGCACGTGCTTGGCGCTCAGTTTTTTCTACACCCGCATAGACTAAGGGCAGGGCTACGTTATCAATAAGATTAACGCGTGAAAGTAGATTAAAACCTTGAAAAACAAAACCTATAGTTTGGTTGCGGGTTTGAGCTAGCGCATTGGCGCTAAGCTTGGCCACCTGATTGCCATCAAGTGCGTACTCACCACTGGTTGGCTGATCTAAGCAACCTAAAATGTTCATAAAAGTAGATTTACCCGAACCGGAAGGACCCATGATGGCAACGTAGTCGCCAGTATCCATAGAGAAATTTACCTGTTTAAGCACGCTAATGGTGCCTGCTACGGTGTAATAGTCTTTATGTAGATCACGGACATCGACTAGATTTTTATTTATTTTTTTTGCTAGGCTTTGCGCCATTAAAACATCCTAAATTTCATGCTGCTAGCAGAAGGTGAATTAGTGTCATTCGCTTGGTTTTCACCGACGATGACTTGATCATTCAACTTAATATCTTTGCTAGTAAACTCAGTAAAACGCCCATCTGAAATGCCCAAGCTAATGCGAATAGGGGTTAGTTTACCATCACGTATGACATAAACTTTCCCGCTTGAAAGGTCCTCTTGCCCAGGTTTTTTCTTGCCCCCATGTTGACCGTGGTTTTTAGCATCAGCACTAGACCCACTGCTAGTTTGGCTTTCATCCTGTTTGGGTTTAAAGCGTAAAGCCGCATTAGGGGTGAGTATCACATTATCATGCTTGGCTACCATAATATTGACGTAAGCAGTCATGCCCGGCAGTAAGATTTTTTCTGAATTATCGACTGATATCACCACGTCGTAGGTGACCACGTTCGTAATCACTGTTGGGTTGAGTCTTAGCTGTTTTACCGTTCCTTCAAAAGTACGATTTTGAAATGCATCAACACTGAATTTAGCTTTTTGCCCCACTTTTATATTGCCGATATCGGCTTCGGCAAAGCTAGTGTCGATCTGCATTTTGGATAAATCTTGCGCAATTTTAATTAGCGTCGGTGTTTGAAAGCTGGCAGCGACGGTTTGACCTACATCCACTACGCGATCGACCACTACACCTGACACTGGCGATCGAATGATAGAGTAGCTAAGATTAGTGTTATCGCGCAGTAATTGTCCTCGTGCAGTTTCAAGTTGCGCCCTAGCAGATTTTAATGCTTGTACTGCTTGGTCTAAATCTTGTTTAGAGGCGTAGTCCTGCGTAAATAGTGTACGCATGCGCGCTTCATTAGCGATTGCTAGCTCAACTGAGGCCTGCGCATTGCGCACATTGCCTTGTGATTGGCCAATTTGTGCGTCAAATAATTCTGGTTCTAGCGTTAATAATATTTGATTTTTTTCAACATGATCATTGAAGTCTACGAACAGTTTGTTCACACGTCCTGATACTTGGGCACCTACGTTAATTAAGGTCACTGGATTAAGTGTGCCATTAGCAGATACTGTTTGCACTACATCCCCCTGACTGATAGGTTGAAGTCGATACATTTGTTCGGGCGACAATACTTTGCTTTTCTGGTAGAAGTAGACGCCGCCGCCGATTAGAGTCAGCAGTATCAGGAGTGGGATGCTTTTTTTAACAATGCGGCTCATGGCTGCCTTTCTTGTGTGCTTGTGTTTAAACCGGTGGTGTTGCTGTTAGGTAGAGATTGAATCATCGCGTTATCCAGAGTCCCTATGGATTGCGCTAGGGTGCTACGCGCAATATTCCAATTCAAATTAGCTTGAATTTTCTGTTGGCGGGCACTAGCCAAAGCGCTCTGCGCATTTAATGTATCAATGATGTTACCCACACCAGCCTTATAGCGCCCCAAGGCGACCCGTGAAGATTCTTCTGCGCTACTAACCAGCACTGCGGCTGCGCGTATCGATTCATTTGCGGTGCGCAAGTTTTGGTATGCAGTCCATACGTCTAGTGAAACCTGTAAGCGTAATTGATCACGCACGGCGCTACGTAAATCAGCATTGGCTTCAGCGGCACGGATTCTATAGGTTGGAGCATAGCCACCAAAGATGGGAATGCTTACGCTAAGTCCTATAGCTGAGTTGTCAGCATTAGAAATGCGGCTTCCATCACTGAAGCTGTTAGACAGTGAAACTGTAACCGTAGGTTTAGATGCGGCACGTGAGGCGTCTATGGCAGCTTGGGCTGCTTTTAATTGCGCTTCACTAGCCAGCAAGTCAGGGCGGCGGTTTCTCGCTTGCTCTATTAGAATATTGATATCTTGATCAATAGAATCTAGCGGCTGCACGATGAGGCTAGAAACTAGTTTAAGTGTTTTATTGGCGGCTAATCCCATCACGTTGGCTAAGGTGCCATAGGAGGTTTTAAGTGCCCCTTCAGCCGTAATACGCGTGAGCGTGTTTTGTGCGAATAATGTCTGTGCTTGTAATTTATCAGCAGGCGTTGAAACGCCTGCGAGATAACGTGCTTGCGCAGCTTTGAAACTTTCTTCACTTGCGCGCTCAGACTCGTTGGCTGCTGTCAGTGTGGCAATGTTTGCCTGGACTTGATAGAAAGCCTGAACAGCATTCAACAATACGGTTTGCACGATACTACTTTGCGTGGCACTTGCGGCTTGCAATAACTGACGTGCGTTCTCTAGATTGGCGTCTCGACTGCCAAAGTCATATAACAAGTACGAGGCCACAAGACTGTTGGTTAAATTGCCGTAAGGGTTGCTGCGCGTAGCTAATTCAGGTGTGTTTACATTGACGTTAGTGCCAATCTTATCGTCCAATGTAGGCAAGTAGGCTGATTTTGCGATACCTAGTTGTGCTGCTTGTGC
>CAIRXI010000039.1 GCA_903882525.1 uncultured Pseudomonadota bacterium
CACATTTAAAGTGGTTGATCAGTTGACAGGACGTTTAATGGGTGTGCGTGCAGATATGACGCCGCAAGCAGCGCGAATTGATGCGCATCTGTTAAATCAGCAGGGTATTACACGCTTATGCTATGCCGGTAGTGTATTACGCACCAAGCCGGATGGTTTAGCTCAGACACGAGAACCTTTGCAGGTCGGTGCTGAGCTTTACGGTCATGCTGGCGTAGACAGCGATATTGAAATTCAAAGTATATTAATTAATGCCTTACAAGCGATGGGCATAACGCAAGTGCATATGGATTTTAGTCATGTGGCTGTATTTGGGAGTTTGATAAAATCTACCCAAATTGCACCTCAACTAGAGCAAGCTTTATATGCAGCTTTACAAAGTAAAGATCAGACAGCTGTTGCAATGCTCGCGCAAGGCTTGGATAAAGTTACTCGTGAAGCTTTAATTAACTTAACTACACTTAATGGTGATCAAACCATTCTAGCAAAGGCTGCACAAGTCCTGCCAAATACACCTGAGATACAAAAGGCCTTGGCTGATTTGGCAACCGTTGGCAACACCTTAACTCAAATGAATGTCAGTGTCAGCTTTGACTTAAGTGAACTGCGTGGATATCACTATCATAGTGGCATCGTGTTTTCTGCTTATGCGCAGGGATATAAAGGCCCGCTCGCGCTAGGTGGTCGCTATGATGAGGTTGGCTTAACTTTTGGTCGTGCGCGGCCTGCTACTGGGTTTAGCCTAGATTTGCGTGGCGTGGTCACGGCGTTACCAGCGATTGAAGCTACACCGGCAATCTTTGCTCCTGCAGATGCAGAAGCCACTTTAGCTGTTAAAATAGCAAGCCTCCGAGCTGAAGGTCACGTGGTAGTTCAGGCGTTTCCTGGAGAAGATGTTAATCTTAAAGAGTTAAATTGCGACAGAGAATTGTCGCATTTCAATTCAGGCTGGCATGTGGTTGCAATCAAAAAAAACTAAACAGGCTCTAACTTGCGAAGCGCAGGTTGCAGCTCAGTCACACAAAATTAAATACAACTAAAATATAAAGTACCCGTTATGGCCAATACTGCAACAAATACCCTAATTACTAAATCTGCGAAAAACGTTGTTGTCATTGGAACACAATGGGGCGATGAAGGCAAAGGCAAGATAGTTGATTGGCTGACCGATCATGCCCAAGGCGTGGTGCGCTTTCAAGGCGGACATAATGCTGGGCATACATTGGTCGTAGGGCAGGGAGTAGCACAACGCGTTTATAAGCTTAACTTAGTGCCTTCTGGCATTGTGCGTGCTGGCGTGAACTGCTATATCGGTAATGGTGTGGTATTAGATGCTGGGCATTTATTATACGAAATTGACTCTCTAGAAAAAGACGGTTTAGATGTTAAGAGCCGTTTAAAGGTAAGCCCAGGATGCCCATTGATTTTGGACTACCATGTGCGTTTAGATGTGGCGCGTGAACTCAAGCGTGGTGCAGATAAGAAAATTGGTACGACAGGTAAAGGGATAGGCCCTACCTACGAAGATAAAGTGGCTCGACGCGCGCTACGTCTATATGATTTATTTTACCCAGATCAATTCAGTGAAAAATTACGTGATGTGCTTGATTATCACAACTTTGTGCTGACTAAGTATCTAGGTGCTGAAGCGGTTGATTTCAATCAACAGCTTGACTCTGCGCTGCAAAAAGCCCACTTAATTAAACCGATGGTTGCTGATATCTCCGCTGCTTTGTATGAAGCTAATGCTGCTGGTCAAAACCTGTTGTTTGAAGGCGCGCAAGGCACTTTATTAGATGTAGATCATGGCACTTATCCTTATGTCACTTCTAGCAATTGTGTTTCTGGTCAAGCGGCGGCGGGTGCAGGTGTGGGTCCGAACATGTTGCACTATGTACTTGGTATCACCAAGGCTTACACCACGCGTGTCGGCGGTGGTCCGTTCCCAAGTGAGCTTGATATTGATACGGAAAATTGTCCAGGTAACCAAATGTCCGTTAAAGGCCAAGAAATTGGCACTGTCACTAAGCGTAAACGTCGTTGCGGTTGGTTTGATGCCGCCGCTTTACGTCGTTCAGCGCGCATTAATGGTCTTACTGGTCTATGTATCACTAAGTTAGATGTGTTGGATGGTATACAAGAGCTTAATATCTGCACAGGGTACATGTTAGACGGCAAGTTGCTAGATTTATTGCCAATCGGTGCTGATGATGTGGCGCGATGCCAGCCAATCTACGAAACGGTACCTGGTTGGACTGATAACACGTTTGGAGTTAAAACGTGGGAGGGCTTACCTAAGAATGCGCAGCGTTATCTGAAGCGCTTGGAAGCTTTATGTGGCGTACCAGTAGATATCGTTTCTACTGGACCTGAGCGCGATGAAACAATAGTGTTACGCCACCCCTTTGCTTAAGTATTGAGTGCTGTAAACTTAAAATCGTGGTGATAGAAAAACAACGTTTGGCTTGGGCCATTACTGGCTCAGGTCATTATCTACGCGAATGTATCGAGATTATTCATACATTAGAAGATGTCGATTTATTCCTAAGTAAAGCTGCCGCAGAAGTGATGCAGCAATATGGCTATAAACACAATGTAGGTAAAGTGTTTCATGACAAAACCTCCAGCAGTGTCCCCGTCGAATTGTTCTATCAAGGGCGTTATCATACTCTGGTGATTGCCCCTGCCACTTCTAATTCCATTGCTAAGATGGTCTACGGGATCTCGGATAATCTAGTCACTAATCTTTATGCACAGGCCGGAAAAACTCGCGTACCTAGTATTATTTTTGCCTGTGATACCGCGCCAGAGCTAGAGTCGGAAGCGCCGCGAGATCACATGGTTAAAGTGTATCCGCGCCAGATTGATTTAGATAATATTGCCAAGATAAAAACCTACGTTGATACGGATTTGGTGGAAGATATGCAAAGTCTAAAAGCTAGTGTGCAAGCCAGATCTCAGGCAGTCCTTACAAAGAAAAACTAAATCTAATGGCTGAAAATCTACTTTTCCTGACAGGCAAGCTTGCAGAAAATAGCCTGAAAAAAGTGTTAGATCAAGTTCAAAGCAACCCAAAGACGCCTACGTTCAAATATAGAATTGAACAAATCGGGGTATCAGTTGCGGCATTGATGACGCCGGATTTAATTGCACGCCGCCTTAAAGTAAGTGGTGACGCCGATAAAGTGATTTTACCTGGTTTATGTCAAGGGGACTTGACGCAGTTGGCACTTCAATATGGTGTGCCAGTCGTACGTGGCCCCGCTGATTTGAAAGATTTGCCGCAATACTTTGGTCAAGCTGGCCTGGTGCCTGATTTAAGTCAGTATAGCGTCAATATTTTTGCTGAAATTGTTGATGCCCCCATGCTCAGTGTTGAAGCAATCGTTAAAAAATCTCATTTATTCAAAGCACAAGGCGCTAATGTCATTGATTTAGGTTGTTTGCCAGGCCAAGATTTCCCCCATCTAGCGGATGCTGTGAGGGCACTAAAGCAATTAGGCATGCAGGTTAGCGTGGACTCCAATAGTACCGATGATTTGTTGCTGGCAGGGCGTGCTGGTGCTGATTTCTTACTAAGTTTGACAGAGAAAACGCTATGGGTTGCCGATGAGGTCGCGGCGATACCAATTTTAATTCCTGCCAAACCTAATAATTTAGCCTCGTTGTATCGAGCGATTGAGATGTGTTTGAAAGTGGGCAAACCTTTTATTGCTGATGCGATTTTGGATCCTATTCATTTCGGCTTAGCCAACTCTATTGTGCGCTACCAAAAGTTGCGTAAGAAATATCCTGACATTCAAATAATGATGGGTATTGGTAATCTTACTGAGCTAACAGATGCTGACACTACTGGCATCAACGCTTTATTGTTCGGTATTATCAGTGAGCTTAAAATTAATGCTGTTTTAGCCACATCAGTAAGCCCACATGCGGTGAATGCAATACTAGAAGCCGATATCGCCAGACGTGTAATGCACGCAGCCAAGCAAGATGGGCGGCTACCACGAGGCTACAGTACAGGTTTATTAGGTTTGCACGACCGCCGTCCATTTACCTATAGTGCTGATGAAATTAAAGACATTGCACTTCTGATTAAAGATCCAAATTTCCGTATTCAGGTGAGCGAGAATGGTGTGCATATCTATAACCGCGATGGTATTCATCAGGCGCTAGATCCTTTTGCGTTGTATCCGCACTTGAATGTTTCCGAGGATGCTTCGCACGCATTTTATTTGGGTGTTGAGTTGGCACGTGCCCAAATTGCTTGGCAACTTAAAAAACGCTATGTACAGGATCAGGAAATTGACTGGGGCGTGGCGACCATGGCTCAGCCAACACAACCTAAAGCAGAGCACCGCGCAGCGGCGCTTAAAGCGAAGCGCAAGTTAATATGATATACGAAACCATTGTTACCAGCGTTGACGCCATGGGAGTGCCGCATGTCGCACCTTTTGGAATTAGTATGCAGGGTAGTTTAGTGGTCATTTCACCTTACAAACCATCTAGTACGATGGCTAATATTTTAGTAAGCCATCATGCCGTGATGAATCTAACTGATGATGTGCGTGTTTTTGCCGCAGCGCTTACTGGTCGCTCAGCGTGGAATCTGGTTGCGGCCGATAAAGTGGTAGGCGTTAGGTTAGGGACATGTTTAGCCCATAAAGAATTAAAGTTAGTGGATGTAGTGGACCATCCGCTTCGCCCACAGTTATTTTTGCAAGTAGAGCATGAAGTGCAGCATCAAGCATTTCAAGGCTTTAACCGTGCGCAGGCTGCTGTGATCGAGTTGGCGGTTTTGGTCAGTCGCCTGACTAGATTGCCGATGGATAAAATTGAGCAAGAGATCGGATACTTACACATTGCTATTGAGAAAACCGCAGGACCACGTGAGTTGGAAGCTTGGTCTTGGCTAATGGAAGCGGTGACTAATCATCAGGCCATGTTAAATAATGAAAATTTAGCATGAGCCAACTGCTCATTAGTGTGACTGGCGTTGAAGAAGCCAAACTGGCATTAAATCATGGCGCTGATATTATTGATTTAAAAGATCCAGCGTCAGGGGCACTTGGCGCGCTTCCATTACCTATTATTCAAGCTGTATTGACTTTGGTGGATGGAAAAAAGCCGGTCAGTGCCACCATAGGTGACCTTGCTATGCAGCCTGGGCTAATCAGTCCAGCAGTCAATGCACTTGCTGCACTCAACGTAGATTTTATTAAAATTGGCTTTTTCCCCAATGATGACTATCAGGCTGTTTTAAAAGTTTTGCAGCCCATGGCGGCTTCAGGCATCAAATTGATTGCGGTGCGATTTGCCGAGCATCAATATGATCCAGATTTAATGTTCAACTTAAAGAAGTCTGGTTTTATTGGCGTTATGTTGGATACAGCTAAGAAAAACGGACTTAGCTTATTTGATCATTACACCCAGTTGCAGTGTGATGACTTTGCACTACAAGCAAAAAGATATGATCTTTCTTTTGGATTAGCGGGTTCTTTAACATTAGAGCATGTAGCACAAGCAAAACTTTTAAAGCCCAATTACATCGGTTTTAGAGGTGGAGTTTGTGTTAATAATCAGCGCCAGTTAGGGCTTGATGTGCAAAAACTAACGGCTGTGCGTATGGCGCTTTGATTAATTGTAAAAATATTGTCTGAATAATAGAAATTATATATATATGTGCGAATACGTATTCATCAAAAGATGATTGCACTTAGAGCCTTGAGTGGGTAACATTCAATACAAATTATTAGTTTTAAAATTTAGCATAATTGTTAGGAGCAATAATATGAAAAAAAACATCCTTAGGATCGCAATAGCAGCAAGCTTAGGCTTTGTCGCTTGTGCTGCATATGCAGAAGAAGAATTTCAAGGCGCTTGGTATGCCGTACCAGGTGTGAGTTACATGTCTTCAGATAATGATCTAAAGGCTAATGATGGTGGTGGTGCCTTTATCAAGTTAGGTAAAGAGTTAAGTCCTAGTTGGGATATTCAAGGCGGCGTAGGTTACAACCAAGCAAATCAAGACACTGGCATTGCTGGTGCAAGTGGTCATTACAAACAAACAACCCTTGGTCTTGATGCGCTATACATGTTAAGTCGTGATAAATTCCGTCCATTTGTGTTGGCGGGTTTGGGTGTAGCGCACAATAATGTAGATTATTCAGTTGCTAGCATCCAGGATAAAAGCCATACGTCTTGGTTAGCAGGTGTTGGTGTTGGCGCACAATATTTATTCACTGATTCATTCGGCATCCAAGCTGACGTGCGTCAGCAGTGGAGTCGTTCAAGCGCTAAGGCTGTAAGCCAAGGCTTTGATAGTGATGGTGTGGTGGGTAATACTTTGATTAGCTTAGGCGGTATTTTCCATTTTGGCGCGCCAGCGCCTATGCCCGTCGTTGCGGCACCGGAACCTGTTGCAGTCCCAGCGCCTGTGGTAGCAGCTGATCCAGAGCCATTACCTGTTGTAGAAGCATGTAAACCAAACTTTGAAACAATTACTATTTCGGCTGAAAAATTATTTGGTTTTGATAAATATAAGTTGCAAGATGAAGCTAAACCTGTGCTTGATGAAGTCGCAGCTAAATTAATAGCGCATCCAGAGTTTGAATTAGTGATAGTCGCAGGACACACTGATCGTATAGGTTCAGAAGCTTATAATTTGAAACTATCAGAGCGTCGTGCAAATGCAGTTAAAGCCTATATCGTTACTAAGGGCATAGATTCTAGCCGTTTACAAGCTGTCGGTAAGGGTAAATCTGAACCGGTAGTTGAGTGCAAAGGTGTTAAGGGTAAAGCCGCAATTGAATGCTTACAGCCAAACCGTAGAGTGGTGATTTACGCCCAAGAGCAACATAAATCTGGTTGCGATTAGTGAAATGCTATCCTATTTAAGTTAATTTTAAGCAGTAAAACAAGAGCCCCGTTAAAACGGGGCTTTTTTGTTGGTAGAATGCATGTATGTCTTACACACACCATCCAACAATAAGCAATGCTGACTTAATCATAGAAGCTCGCTGGATTGCTACGGTAAATCCACAGCAACCATTACTTGAACAACATGCACTTGTTATACAAGCAGGAATTATTGTAGCGATTCTGCCTGTAGCTGAGGCTAGGCAGCAATACGAAGCAAATAGCACGATTTGTTTAGATGATCATGTGTTAATCCCAGGCTTGATTAACCTGCATAGCCATGCTGCGATGAATTTAATGCGTGGTATCGCTGATGATTTACCCTTAATGGAGTGGCTTAACGATCATATATGGCCAGCTGAGCAGGCGTTGGTGTCTGAACGCTATGTACATGACGCGACTTTATTGGCGTGTGCCGAAATGTTGAGTGCTGGTATTACTTGTTTTAACGATATGTATTTCTATCCGCAGGCGACGGCAATGGCAGCAAGTCAAGCGGGGATGCGTGCAAATTTGGGTTTGTTGGTGCTTGAATTTCCATCAGCCTACGCCAGTGATGCTGATGATTATTTACAAAAAGGTTTCGCAGCTCATGATAGTTGGCGTAATAACGCATTAATTAGTTCTTCAATCGCTCCGCATGCACCCTATACAGTTTCCAATCAAACCTTTGAAACTGTCATCACTTACGCTGAACAGTTGGGTCTGGGCATACATATACATTTACACGAAACGCGCGATGAAATTGCCCAGTCTGAAGCGCAGTATGGTGTGAGACCTATGCAAAGGATGCTTCAGTTAGGCTTGCTAGGGCCTAATCTTGTCGCTGCCCATGGCGTACATTTACTTCCGAATGAAATTGAATTGTTAGCAGAGTATGGTTGCCATATTGCGCACTGCCCTAACTCAAATTTAAAGCTGGCTAGCGGCATTGCGCCAGTTGCGCAGCTGCTGGCTAAAGGCGTTAATGTCGGCTTGGGTACAGATGGTGCTGCTAGCAATAATCGTTTAGATATGTTTGCTGAAATGCGTTTATGTGCGTTACTGGCTAAGGGTGTCAGCGAAAATGCTAGCATAGTCCGTGCCCAGCAGGCACTAGATATGGCGACTATTAACGCCGCCAAGGCCTTGGGATTGGAACATCAGATCGGATCAATTGAAGTAGGTAAACTGGCCGATTTAGCCGCCGTACGACTAGATGATGTTGCTACAACTCCTTATTATGATCCAATCGCTCATTTGGTTTATAGTTGTGGTCGCGAGCATGTGACCCATACTTGGGTTGCAGGTGAGCTCCGTTACAGCAATGGTGTCTACGCAAATCTAGAGCCCTTAGAATTAAAGGATATTATTAATACATGGCAACCGAAATTAAGGCAGTACAAACATTGAACGCAGACGAACTAGAGTTACAAAAATTCGGCGATTTAGCACATAAATGGTGGGACAAGAATAGCGAATTTAAGCCGTTACATGCAATTAACCCGCTCCGATTAAATTGGATAGATGGTTTGGTCGGCCTAAAAGGAAAGCGTGTGCTTGATGTGGGGTGCGGTGGTGGCATATTGTCGGAGTCCATGTACTTTAAGGGCGCTGAGGTAATGGGCATTGACTTAGGTGAAAAAGCCCTAAATGTAGCAAAATTGCATCAACTAGAGAGCGGCGCTTCAGTCGACTATCAATATGTCGCTGTAGAAGCGTTAGCAACCCAACAGCAGGCAAGCTTTGATGTGGTGACCTGTATGGAAATGCTGGAGCATGTTCCTGATCCAGCGGCCATTATTGCTGCATGTGCTCGCTTAGTAAAACCTGGTGGTTCGGTCTTTTTCTCAACGATCAACCGTAATCCTAAAGCTTACCTCTTTGCGGTGATCGGTGCCGAGTATGTGTTGAACTTACTGCCTAAAGGCACACATGACTACGCCAAGTTTATTAAGCCCTCAGAACTGGCAGGCTGGGCACGACTGGCTAATCTAGATATGCTCTCTATACGTGGAATGAGTTATAACCCGATTACGCAACATTATGCATTGGGTGATGATGTAGCTGTGAATTACATGATACATACCACATTACCTATATGAGTTTAGTCTTATTTGATTTGGATGGCACGTTGGTTGATACCGCACATGATTTAGGTGTGGCATTGAATCTGCAGCTTGTGCGTCACGGGAAGCCTGCTTTAACTCAAGAAATGATACGTCCGGTGGCTTCACATGGTACGGTTGGACTATTGGGGTTAGGGTTTGGTATCACGCCTGTTGATGTCGATTTTGAGGCTAAGCGCATTGAGTATTTAGACTTATACGAATCAGTATTTACCGATAATCCAGTGTTATTGCCTGGCATTGCAGAATTACTTTCAAAACTTGATGCGCAGCGTATTAAATGGGGCATCGTGACCAATAAGCCTCGCCGTTTTTCGGTGGATTTAATTAAAGCAGTAAAACATGGTCGTGCTAGCTTATATGAGGGGTGTGTGTGTTTAGTCTGTGGTGATGATGCCTTGCTACCTAAGCCTGCACCAGATACTTTATTAATGGCTTGTACAGAAACTGCAAGTCTAGTCACAGAGTGCATTTACGTGGGCGACGCCGAGCGTGATATTCAAGCTGGTCGGGCCGCTGGGATGAAAACAATCGTAGCGTTATTTGGATATATTGCAATTACAGATAAGCCTGAGCAGTGGGGCGCCGATGCCATGATTGCACAGCCCATGCAATTGATGGCTTACTTAGATTAGACTCCGACGCTCAAGCATGGCTTGCGCTAGCGTGCCACTATCTACATATTCAATTTCACCGCCCATTGGCATGCCACGCGCGATACGGCTAGTTTTAATACCGCGTGCTTGAAGTAGGGCGCTAATGTAATGTGCAGTAGCTTCGCCTTCTACGGTGTAGTTGGTTGCTAAAATGACTTCTTGTACCTCACCGTCCTGAGCACGTTTAATTAGCTTCTCTAGGTATATTTCCTTGGGTCCTACGCCATCTAGCGGTGACAGTCTGCCCATTAGCACGAAATACATACCACTATAAGCTTGGGTGTTTTCTAGCATCATTAAATCGGTCGGCATTTCCACCACGCAGAGCAAGTTCTTTTCGCGCTGCTCGGACTCACATAGGGGGCAAATCGGCTGTTCACTAAAGTTATTACATAGCTTGCAGTGATCCACCACTTCTAGGGCACTATTGAGGGCGTTAGCCATATTAGAGGCCCCTTTTCTATCACGTTGCAATAGATAATAGGCCATGCGCTGTGCAGATTTTGGACCCACGCCAGGTAGGCAGCGCAAGCTCTCAATTAGCTGTTCAAGTGCGGGAGGATTTTTCATCTAGGAGGCGTTATTAGAACGGTAGTTTCATGCCGGCAGGCATGTAGTTTGACATGCGCGCAGAGGCAATTGCTTCTGCCTTGGCTGTTGCATCTTTTAGTGCAATGACCAGTAGGTCTTCTAAGGTTTCTTTATCGTCCATCACACTATCGTCCAAAGTGACGCGCTTAACTTCGTTTTTGCAGGTCATTTGTACTTTTACCAAGCCATTTGCTGCAATGCCTTCAACCTCAACGCTGGCCAATTCTTCTTGCGCCTTTTGCATATTGGCTTGCATTTGTTGAGCTTGCTTCATTAAATTACCCATGCCACCTTTCATCATTTTTTAGTTCCTTTAATAGTTGGTTATCGTTAGTACTGGTTTTTAATTTAGTGAATCGTAATGCCGGATGCAATCAGTAGAGGTATGCTTAGATTGGTTTGATGCTGTTCGGGATAATCGTGGCATCAAAGTTCTGAATTAGCGCTTGCACAAATTCATCTTGCTCAATCGCTGTTTCAGCGCCTGCTTGCGCTTGCGCTTTTTCATGAGAGATCTGCTTGGCTGGCGTATTTCCGCTACCGCCTATGCTAAATTGCAATTTAATTTTTTTATCGAAGTGTTGCTCGATAGCACTGCCAAGCTTGTCTTGGTAATTCGGCAGTAATAAGTGCTTTTGCATTTCCGGCACACTTAATGAAATGCTGTTTTCATCATAAGCAATTAACTCACAATGTTGTGCTAACGCACGCGCTAAGCCCAGTTTTAATTCATCGACTAAGTTGCGCCAATTGCCATTGAATTGATGTCTGATGATTTCAGGGTTATGTGCAGATTCTATGCTACTGGGCGCATCGATTGCCGGCGCCATTGCGATAGAAGCCATCGCTACTGATTGTCTTGGTGTTAACGCAATCGCATGCTCTATTGGTACAATTTCAACCTGCTTTTTTTGAATTTCCGCTGATTCTTCAGCTGCTGGGGCTATCAGTTCAGTTTTTTTTTGAGCAGGAGCTGGTTTAGTTGCGACTGAAGTAGCTGGTTGTACCATGGATTCGTTTGGACTAAATGCGAGCATACGCAATAAGCTCATGCTAAATCCGGCAAATTCGTCTGGTGCCAAGCCTATATCGCGACGGCCTAAAAGGGCTATTTGATAGTAAAGCTGCAAGGTTTCCGCTGGTATTTTTTGGGCCAGACTTAATAATGCATCGCGTTCAGGTAAGTCGGTGGCAACGCTTTCAGGTACGGTTTGCGCAACGGCAATCTGGTGCAGCAGTTGTGCCAAGTCATTTAGTGCAGCTTCAAATGATAAGCTGCGCTCTTCCATACGCTTCGCTTGTGCTATTAAGGCAGCCCCGTCATTGGCTACCAAAGCTTCCAACAACTGAAATAAGTAACTTTGATCTATTGCGCCCAACATGGCGCGCACTTCAACTTCATTGACGGTTTGGCCGCCGTAAGCAATTGCTTGGTCAGTCAGTGATAGGGCGTCACGCATACTGCCATCGGCTGCTCGCGCTATTAAGTTTAATGCCGTGGCTTCGTAAGGAATATTTTCTTGGCCTAATATGTTTTGCAGGTGGCCAATAATCGAAGTGCCAGCCATTTGCCGCAAATTAAATTGTAGGCAACGAGATAAAACGGTGACGGGTACTTTTTGCGGATCTGTGGTGGCAAGTATAAATTTAACGTGGGCAGGTGGCTCTTCCAGCGTTTTTAGCATTGCATTAAATGCACTTTTAGACAGCATGTGCACTTCATCGATAATATAGACTTTAAAGCGGCCAGTGGTCGGGGCGTATTGGGCGTTGTCCAACAGGTCGCGCATTGCGTCTACTTGCGTGTTGCTGGCAGCATCAACTTCAATTAAATCAATAAAGCGTCCGCGATCAATTTCAGTACAGGCACTGCAAACACCACAGGGCTTTGCAGTAATGCCGGTTTCACAGTTGAGTGATTTAGCTAATATGCGTGCTAGCGTGGTTTTACCAACACCGCGTGTGCCGGTAAATAAATAGGCATGATGTAAACGATTTTGTTCTAGTGCGTTGCTGAGCGCGCGCACTACATGGTCTTGTCCGACGAGGGTTTCAAACGATTTTGGACGCCATTTACGCGCTAAGACTTGATAACTCATATGACCTGTACAAAAATCTTCATAAGGAAACTCCGACGCAAACTTTATCTTTAAATCATGGCGTTATAACATGGCGCTGATCAATATTTGTTGTGTTCACACTGACAGTGCATGCAGTTCTTAAATTATTGAGGGAGGCGAGCCTTGCCCCCGGCACTTGCTCAATAGTTGTGGCTGCTTGCTTCCGCATCTGACCAGGTTGGCTACTTCACAATGCGGGGAGGCCCGCCAAATGCAATTTTACAATACTTTGGAGATTTAGCTGCTATCCTTGCGCGCTTATTTTCTAGACCAAGTATATTCATAAAAAATGGTTTGTAATTAATTGCTTGGTTTTTTATCCGGTTAATGATATAAAAAAAGCCGCAACTTTTTGAGTGCGGCCTTTTATTCACAGCAATGTTAAATGAAGGCTACAGTGCCAACATATCCACAAACTGATTGACTGGCATAGCTTCTAGCTTGGCCTGATCCAAGCATAATGCCAGAATATCAGCCTGTGTCTTAACGTCAAAACGACGCGCTAGGTTTACCTGGAATTTTTTAACAAGTTCTGGTATGCCTTGACCGCGACGACGACGATGACCGATAGGGTACTCCACAGCAATATTGTCAGAGCTACTACCATCTTTAAACAAAATTTGAATAGCATTAGCAATTGAGCGTTTTTCTGGATCTAAATAGTCACGGCTGTATTCAGCTTTCTCAACACAAACCATTTTGTCGCGGATGGCATCAATACGTGGGTCACTTGCAGCATGATCTTCATAATCCTGTGCCGTTAAGTTACCTTTAAGTAAGCCTATAGCCGACATGTACTGAATGCAGTGGTCACGATCAGCCGGATTATCGAGCGGACCTTGTTTATCAATAATACGGATTGCAGATTCATGGGTAGTAATTACGATTTTATCGATCTGCGCAATTTGTTCTAGTGTTTGTAGTTGAGCGCCTACCTGTGCATTTAATTGAATCGCACATTCCACCGCGGTTTGCGCATGGAATTCGGCTGGAAATGAGATTTTAAATAACACTTGTTCCATGACATAAGAGCCATATGGGCGTTGGAATTTAAAGCTATTTCCTTTAAATAACACATCATAAAAGCCCCATGTTTTAGCAGTAAGGGCTGATGGGTAGCCCATTTCACCTTGCATGGTCATCCATGCTAAACGCACAGCGCGTGAAGTGGCGTCACCTGCTGCCCATGATTTTCGTGAACCGGTATTCGGGCTGTGTCGATAAGTACGTAAGCTTTGACCATCTACAAATGCATTAGAAACAGCATTGATAATGTCTTCCTTATTGCCACCTAATAACTTAGTGACTACTGCGGTAGAAGCAATTTTTACCAAAATTACATGATCCAGACCTACACGATTAAAACTGTTTTCTAGCGCGAGTACGCCTTGGATTTCATGCGCTTTAATCATTGCGGTTAGTACATCTTTAATCGTAAGTGCGGCTTTTCCTTCAGCAACATTTTTGCGTGAAATGTAGTCCGCTGTAGCCAATATTCCACCTAGATTGTCTGATGGGTGGCCCCATTCTGCTGCCAACCAAGTATCGTTAAAGTCTAACCAACGTATCATGGCGCCGATATTGAAAGCTGCAAGAATTGGGTCTAACTGGAAGGTGGTACCAGGAACCTTTGCGCCGTTAGGCACAATAGTGCCAGATACCACTGGGCCTAATAACTTGACGCAAGCTGGATAGTCTAAGGCTTCAAAGCCACAACCTAAAGTATCTATCAGGCAGTTACGTGCAGTATCAAAGGCTTCATCTGATTTAATTTCAAAATCAGCAACATAATTGGCGATATCAACCAATACTTGATCTGGGGCAGGGCGTACGTTTGAGATGTGAGATGACATGAGGTGCTTTCAGTAAATTAACGATTTTCTAAAGGAAGGTAAGGGCGATTTTCAGGACCAATATATTCCGCATTGGGGCGTATGATCTTATTGTCTATACGTTGCTCAATCACGTGTGCTACCCAACCGGTAGTGCGCGAGATCACGAATATTGGTGTAAACATACCGGTAGGAATACCCATCATATGGTAGCTAGAGGCGCTGTACCAATCTAGGTTGGGAAACATCTTTTTCTCACGCCACATCGTGTCCTCAATGCGCGCGGATACGTCAAATAAAGTCATGTCGCCATTGTCTTGACATAAACTACGACTCACTTCTTTGATGGATTCATTTCTAGGGTCAGCAATGGTGTACACCGGATGGCCAAATCCGATAATAATTTCTTTCCGTGCCATACGCAGCATGATGTCTGCTTCTGCTTCGTTAGCGTTGCGATAGCGCTCAATAATTTCCATGGCGGCTTCATTAGCGCCACCATGTTTAGGGCCACGCAGCGCACCAATTGCACCGGTAATGCAGGAGTACATATCGGATAGGGTGCCAGCAATCACACGTCCTGTAAAAGTAGAGGCGTTAAATTCATGCTCAGCGTACAGAACTAATGATGTATTCATGGCCCGTACGTGTAAATCAGACGGTGTTTTTCCATGCAAAAGCTGCAGAAAATGTGCTGCGATGGAGTCATCGTCAGTTTCCACTTCAATGCGTTTATGGTTATGGCTAAAATGGTACCAGTAGATCAAAATTGAGCCAAAACAAGCGATTAAGCGATCACCCAATAGTTTAGCGTCATCAATATTGCGGTCCTGTGATTCTGGCTCAAGCGTGCCTAGCATTGAACACCCAGTGCGCATGACATCCATAGGATGAGCACTTGCAGGGATTTGTTCTAATACAGCTTTTAATGCCGTTGGTAAGCCGCGCAGAGTTTTTAATTTTTGATGATAAGCGCTAAGCTGGACCTTATTTGGCAGTTCGCCATGAATAAGCAAATACGCGACTTCTTCAAAAGTTGCGTATTGCGCTAGTTCAGTAATGTCGTAGCCACGATAATGTAGGTCATTACCAGTATGACCGACCGTGCAAATGGCAGTAGTGCCAGCAGAAACGCCGGCGAGGGCTACGCCTTTTTTCTTTTTGATCTCAGTAGGGGCTACGCTCATCACGATTTTTCTCCTCTAAATAACTCATCCAGTTTTTGTTCAAACACGTGGTATCCAAGGTGCTCATAAAGATCAGCACGGCTTTGCATCAGATCAATCACATTTTGCTGGCTACCATCTTTGCGCACAGCTTGATACACCTTAAGTGCAGCTTGGTTCATAGCTCTAAAGGCGGAGAGTGGGTATAGCACCATGCTGACATCAACTCCGCGAAGTTCGTCCACTGTAAATAAAGGCGTAGATCCAAATTCGGTAATATTAGCTAACACTGGCACTTTA
This sequence comes from uncultured Pseudomonadota bacterium, assembly GCA_903882525.1. Lineage (GTDB taxonomy): Bacteria > Pseudomonadota > Gammaproteobacteria > Burkholderiales > Methylophilaceae > Methylotenera. The sequence goes on from CAIRXI010000039.1 coordinate 15,692, forward strand.
ACTGCGGCTGCAAATTGTTTATACATTCCTAGTTCAGTAATGGCTTCTGGAAAAATCATATCAGCGCCAGCTTCTACGCAGGCGCAAGCTCGGTCTATTGCTGATTGCAGGCCTTCTACTGCAAGTGCATCGGTACGTGCCATAATCACAAAATTATCATCAGTTTTTGCGTCAACTGCTGCTTTGACTCTGTCTACCATTTCCGATTGGCTAACAATGGCCTTGTTTGGTCTATGGCCACAACGCTTGGCTTGTACTTGATCTTCAATATGCACGGCAGCAGCGCCAGCTTTAATCATGCTTTTAACACTGCGAGCAATATTAAAAGCACCGCCAAACCCCGTGTCAATATCCACCAATAACGGTGTGTCGGTTGCATCGGTGATACGACGTACATCAATTAACACATCTTCCAATGATGAAATGCCTAAGTCGGGTAACCCTAAAGAACCTGCAGCCACGCCCCCACCAGAAAGATAAAGTGCTTTATAGCCAGTTTGAGTTGCAAGCATGGCGTGATAGGCGTTAATCGCTCCTATAATCTGTAATGGTTTTTCTAGGGCCAGCGCCTGACGAAATCTTGCACCAGCTGAAGTTGCAGTTGTCATATTAAGTACCTGATATTAAATAGGGTGATCTAGCTAAAAAATGCCTGCGCAGCATCGTTTGGAATCGGCGTGTTGGTTAATTTCGCTTTTTGCAAAATCTCCCAGAAATAGCGATAGGTGGCGCGATCATGCAGTTCGCCATCGTATTGAATTGGGCCCCAACCGACTTGTTGTGCGGCGAGTAAAATATTGGCAGCATCGTTCACTTCATCGAAGTTAGGTTTCATGGCGTCAACAATAGCTTGAATTTGTGTAGGGTAAATACTCCACATACGCAAAAAGCCAAATTCATTACGTGCTCTAGATGCATCAGAAAAAGTAGTTTCTACATTTTTTAAGTCTAATGTCACGTTATGTGCAGGAACAACACCATTTGCAAGGGCGGCAGCCACTACTTCCGCTTTAGCCCTGGCGAGAAGGCGATGTTCAAATTGGGCAGGGCTACGCATGGCTGAAGCTGGAATTGCACCATGATGGCCGCTGACAAAATCCATTAAACCAAAATCAAGCACTTGTATCCAAGGCAGCGCGGCAATTTCAAATACTTGTTTTAGGGCGCCATGGGTTTCAATAAGGGCGTGAATTGGTATTTCACGGCTGATATTATTACTTTTCGCTACGGCTTGAATATAACCAATCATCTCAGATAGTTGCGCTGCATTGGTCGCCTTTGGAATGGTAATGTAGCTAATAATTTGACCTAAACCTTTTACCAGAATATCTACATCAAGTCTCCAAGCTGGGTGCGTGTAATCATGGATACGTGCGCCGGCCATGCGTACTTTATTCGCCTCGCTATTTAATACACCCACAATCATTTCCGCGTGCTCACGTTCTTGGCCTGCCATGGCGCCGTCTTCACAGTCGCAAGTGATATCAAATACTGGACCGATAGTCTCTTGTAGTTGTAAGGCTTTTAGGATGAGCTTTTCACTGCCAGCAAAATGCTCACAAGAAGGAATGATTGGGAACGCTTTTTCGCCGCTAAATAGGGCAACGTTTGGATGCACGAGTGTGGTGTTCATAATTTCTATCCTTGTTTGCGTGGCATAAGCACGGTGTAATCTAAATCTAATACGACATTAGGGTGATAAGCAGTTTTGCCTGACGTTTCAACATGGGTGCTCGTTAAGCTATCTGCGCTTTGATTTTTTACTCCCACCATACGCAGTCTTAATGCAGCAATATCCACTCGGTCAGCTAATGTCCATTTTTCAACGATCTCGGTCCAAGTGTAGATAGTGTCATCACCAAAACATGGGTTGCAATGATTACCGGCATTGATGGCCGCTATGGATAATGCATTTTCTAATCCATCGTGAGAAAGTGCACGGCAGATTGAGATGACATGTCCGCCGTACATTAAACGACGCCCAAATGGGCTGGCTTGCATCATGACATCATCAAAATGTAGACGCGCATTATTCTGATAAAGCTTGGTAGCGAGCGTGTGGTCTGTGTCACTAATAGTCATACCTGCAGGATGATTGATTCGTTCGCCAACTTGGTAGTCATCCCAAAGGTAGGCGCCACCAGTCGTGGCCGTATCAAAATGGCGGGCATCAAGAAAGCTAGGCACTGCTAATTCGTTAGCGGTTACATGCGAGGAAAGTATAGGCAACTCTGTTTCTGGCGCGCTAGCCTCTAATTTGTTTTTATGCACCATTACCCATCGCACCCAAGACAGTACTGGTTGAAAAAGCTGATTCACAGATACTGAGCGTACATAGACCACGCCAGATTTTCCGTTAGAATTTTGTTTTAGCCCAATCACGGTAGACCGGGTACTTAAAGTGTCACCTATATAGACTGGATGCAGAAAACGCACTTCGGCATAACCTAAATTGGCAATCGCATTTACAGAGATATCCGGTACGGTTTTACCAAAGGCCAAATGAAATGCAAGCATATCGTCAACTGGTCGACTTTTGTAGCCTAAAGATTGTGCAACTGGCTCTGCGCTATGGAGCACTTGGCGTGC
>CAIRXI010000040.1 GCA_903882525.1 uncultured Pseudomonadota bacterium
ATGCATAAATCAGGCAGGCCAGATGGGTGGGGAATGATTTGTTCATCAATAGCGCTCACGGTGCCTGATGTAGGGGCATGTATGGCTGCAGAAACCGTACCCTCAGCCTCTGCTAGCATTTGTCCTTTTAGAACATAATCACCAATTTGCACCTTAATTTTAGGCATATTGCCCACATGTTGGCGTAAAGGGAGCGTCAACTTTTCTGGTAGCGGCAGCTTGCCTATTGGAGACAATGTAGACTCGACCTTATGCTGCGGTGGGTGTATACCACCATTAAATTTGAATACATCATTGAAGTGCTCATTGAGAGACTTGCCTTGCAATAATTGGCTAACGAAATTGATTATCGTACTCATGCGGATACTTCACCTGCATTGAATGCAAGGGCTTTGATTGGGATTATCGGGTATTTCCAGCGCCAGTTATCTGGGGTTTCGGAGATGGGTAACATGTCTATGCAGTCAACGGGGCAAGGGGCAAGACATAATTCGCAGCCAGTACATTCTGAGGCAATCACGGTATGCATATGCTTAGCCGCACCCAAAATGGCATCTACCGGACAGGCTTGTATACAGAGGGTACAACCGATACATATAGCTTCATTGATAAAGGCGACGGATTTAGGTTTTGGTAAACCATGTTCGGCGTTAAGCGGTTTATATTCCACCCCCATTAGGTCGGCTAAAGCATGGGCCCCCGCATCGCCACCAGGTGGACATTGATTAATATCCGCTTCTGCCGCTGCGATTGCCTGCGCATAAGGCTTGCAACCGGGGAAGCCGCATTGTCCACATTGGGTTTGCGGCAAAATTGCATCAATACGTGCCACCAAGGGGTCCCCCTCAACTTTGAATACCAAAGCGGAAATTCCCAAAACCAGTCCGAGCAAAAGCGCCAAGCCTAGCATGATGAGGAGCGCAGTTAACATAAGGGTGAATTTTTCAACATAGGAGGTTGCGACAAATTTTAATATTTATCTAGACCGGCAAAGCCCATAAAAGCAAGGCTCATTAGTGCGGCAGTTACCATGGCAATGGCCGACCCTTTAAGCACAACAGGAATGTCGGCAGCTTCTAAGCGCTCACGCATTGACGCGAATAAAATTAAGACTAAAGAGAACCCGAAAGCACCCCCCATGCCGAAAAGCAGGGACTCCACAAAACTGTGACTGGCCTGTGCATTAAGTAAGGGGATGCCAAGAACCGCGCAATTGGTGGTGATCAGGGGAAGAAAAATACCGAGAGCCTGATGCAGAGGGGGGAAGTTCTTTTCCATCAACATTTCGGTAAACTGCACTACACCAGCGATGATGACAATAAAAGACAGCGTTCTCAGATACTCAAGATGATTTGGTTCAAGTAAGTAGTGATTGATTCCCCAGCTAGTCATAGAACCAATGCTAAGTACAAATGCAGTAGCGCCCGCCATACCGATAGAGGCTTCTAGTTTTTTAGAAACGCCCATGAATGGGCAAAGGCCAAGGATTTTGACCAGCACAATGTTATTTACAAACACGGTGCCAATTAAAATCATAATGTAATGATGGAAATCAAAGTTCATGGCGAATGAATCTTCATAAAATCTGCGTTAAAGGTTGATTTAAGGTGTAATTATAACGCGTTTAGTGCTTGATATTCTGCGTAAAAATATAGCAATAATAATCGGCAAAAGAACTAGGCCAGTACATTTCAATCTCAATTGGCACTAAGTCATTGACTGTTTGCACTTGGTGTCAACTTTTAGCAATTGGCGTTGCGTAATTTCACTTTGTAAGTTTAGATTTTAGGGGTGTTTATTTGGCAAGTTTTTAAGTTAAAATACAAGATTATGTATTGTTTGGGTTTGCTATGTTGCAAGGCAGTTTGGTTGCTATTGTTACGCCTATGTTTGAAGATGGGCAGTTGGATATTCCCTCGTTACGGGCACTCATCGATTTTCACGTTGAGCAGGGTAGCGATGGTATTGTAATCGTCGGCACTACTGGTGAATCGCCTACCGTTGACTTTGATGAGCATTGTTTGTTAATCAAAACTGCGGTCAGTCAGGTGAATGGTCGCATTCCAGTGATTGCTGGTACTGGCGCCAACTCTACAAAAGAAGCTATTTTTCTGACTAAAAAAGCCAAAGAGCTCGGTGTTGATGCTTGTCTACTGGTGGCTCCTTATTACAACAAACCGACGCAAGAAGGCCTGTTCCAACACTTCACTGCAGTAGCTGATGCGGTCAATATTCCACAAATACTTTACAACGTGCCTGGTCGTACCGCGTGCGATATCAGTAATGATACGACCCTGCGATTGGCGGCACATCCAAACATTGTCGGTATTAAAGATGCAACAGGCGGCATTGAGCGGGGTACAGATCTATTGCTACGCGCACCTGCAGACTTTGCTGTGTACAGTGGCGATGATGCAACAGCGCTATCCTTAATGCTTTTAGGTGGAAAAGGTGTTATCTCAGTAACTGCAAATGTCGCGCCAAAATTGATGCATGAAATGTGCGTAGCTGCGATTGCTGGTGATGTAGTGGTAGCGCGTAACATCAATGCAAAAATATTTGCTTTACATCAGAAGTTATTTGTTGAGGCTAATCCGATTCCTGTGAAATGGGTGTTGGCTCAAATGGGTTTAATTAAAACAGGCATTCGATTGCCATTGGTGAATTTGTCGGCGCAATATGTTGATGTTCTGCGTGCTGCCTGTAAATTCGCACATATTTTATAATTGTAAATTGCACGTCAATTTCGCATATTTTTCAAAGAGGTCTGAATGAAACAAATCAACAATAAGCCAGCTAAAATTAAGCGTGCGGGCATACAAAGAACAGCCATTTACTTGTTGCTTCTGGCTGGGTTAAGCGCTTGTGATTCAATTCCTTTTATTAATAACACGCCGGACTATAAAACGGCTGGTCGCGCACGTCCGCTAGAAGTGCCTCCAGATTTAACAGCCAGCCCAAGCAGCGACACCTATTCGATTCCAGGTAGCACCAGCTACTCAACATATAGCCAAGCGCAAGAAGGACAAGAAGTCGCGGTTGAAAAAGTATTAGCAACGCCAGAGGGTGTGCGCTTAGAAAAGGCCGGCGGTCAACGTTGGCTAGTAGTGAATGCCCCCGCAGAAAAAATATGGCCAGTAATCCGTGATTTTTGGACCGACATGGGCTTTGCGGTGCGTGTTGAAAATCCACAGTTAGGTATTATGGAAACCGAGTGGATTGACGCTGAAGCCATTGCGAAAAAAGATGCGGGTAATTTGGGTGATAAATTTGATAAGTGGTTAGATAAGTTATCTGGTTTCGCTGATAAGAAAAAATTCCGCACACGCTTAGATCGCGGTAATGATTCAAATACGACAGAAATTTATATGACACACCGTTCGGTTTCCGGTGCGCCCGATGATGGTAAAAATCGTGTCAGGACGAACATAGGTGAAATTGAGACGGGCTACAGGGCAGATGCAAAAACTGCAAAAGAAGCCGACGCTCAGGATGTTGAGTTGGATACTGAGTTATTACGTCGCTTGATGGTGAAATTAGGGGTAGAGGAGCAAAAATCTAAATCTATAGTGGCCTCGGCTTCCAACTTAAAGCGTGTTGAAGTGATTAAAGAAGCTGACGGAAGCGCAACCTTGTTATTAAATGATCCTTTTGATCGCGCATGGCGTCGTGTCGGTTTAGCTTTAGATCGCGTCGGATTTGTGATCGAAGATAAAGATCGTTCAAATGGTATTTTCTTCGTGCGTTATGCGGATGTAGATATTGATGATATGCCTAAGAAAAAGAAAGGGATGTTGGAAAGCTTGAAATTCTGGGGTGACAGCGATAAAAAAGAAGTGGCAGCAGAACCGAAAGCTGAGGAAAAAAGCATGGTTGAGAAGTTGAAATTCTGGGGTACAGACGATAAGAAAAAAACAAACCCAGAAAAACAATACCGTGTAAAAGTTACTGATAGTGGTAAAGAAAACAGCACGACTGTAGCTGTGGTTGATAAAGAAGGTAACCGCGTCAAGACTACTACTGCTAATCGTATCGTGGCCTTGATGTACGAGCAGTTAAAATAAAGCATTTCGCTTAGGAATTAAAGTATGCGTTTTTCCTCACTAG
>CAIRXI010000041.1 GCA_903882525.1 uncultured Pseudomonadota bacterium
AGCCGAAGCCCTCGCGCAATTGCTCCAACGCATTACTGACGGTACCATTTCTAACAATGCAGCCAAAGAAGTATTTGAAGCCATGTGGATTGGGGAAGGTAATGCTGATGCAATTATCGAAGCCAAAGGACTAAAACAAATGTCTGATAGTGGTGCCGTTGAAGCCATTATTGATGAGGTTTTAGCAGCCAATGCCGCCATGGTGGAAGAGTACAAAGCAGGTAAAGAAAAAGCCTTTAATGCGCTGGTCGGACAGATTATGAAGGCTTCTAAAGGCAAGGCCAACCCTGCGCAGGTCAACGACTTGTTGATGAAAAAACTCAAGGCCTAACGACACAGATTACTTTAAGCATTGCGCTGCAATGCTTAAAGTTTAAGTCGCATTTAGTTTAAATCCAGCCCTTCTTGTACCAACTCTGCCGCGCGTAATACTGCGCGTGCTTTGTTTTGCGTTTCATCCCATTCGCTTTGCGGCACTGAATCGGCGACGATGCCCGCGCCCGCCTGTACATAGAGCATGTTGTTTTTAATCACGCCTGTTCTGATCGCAATCGCCACATCCATATCGCCATTAAAACCCAAGTAGCCGACGGCGCCAGCGTAAATGCCACGCTTGCTAGGTTCTAATTCATCAATAATTTCCATCGCTCGTACTTTAGGCGCGCCGCTGACAGTCCCCGCCGGAAAGGTTGCTTTAATCACATCAATCGCATCCATGCCTGGCTTGAGCTTGCCTTCTACATTACTGACGATATGCATCACATGTGAGTAACGCTCTATCATCATATTGTCAGTCACTTTGACCGTGCCGGTGACCGCCACGCGGCCGACATCATTGCGGCCTAGGTCCATTAATTGCACATGCTCTGCGCGCTCTTTAGGATCGGCTAGCAATTCCTCAGCCAAGGCCAAATCATGCTCACGATCTTTGCCGCGCGGGCGTGTGCCTGCAATCGGACGTGCTGTTACGGTCCCATTTTCCAAGCGCACTAGAATCTCTGGCGAGGCACCAACGACATGGTGATCATCCATGTCGTAGTAAAACATATATGGAGATGGATTTAGACTACGTAGAGCGCGATATAAAGACAGCGGTGGCGCACTAAACTTTTGCGAGATCCGCTGAGACAACACCACCTGCATAATGTCGCCCTCTAAAATATACTGCTGTGCAGACTTGACTGCTGCCTTGAAGTTATCTTCACCAAACTCCGAACTGGCAACTGTTTTTTCAGTGGCTACTGCTTTTGGAATGGCAACTGAAGTTCTGAGCATCGCCAATAAGTCAGCCAATCGCGCCTGCGCTTTAGCATAAGCATCGGCTTCAGCTGGATTGGCATACACAATAAAATACAGCTTACCACTGAGGTTATCCACCACCGCAAGCTCTTCCGAAACCATCAACAGCACATCAGGCACATTAATCGCGTCCGGCTTTTGCGTGTGTGCTAATCGTTTTTCTATATAGCGGATGGTTTCATAACCAAAGTAACCAGCTAAGCCGCCAGTAAACCTGGGCAAACCTTCGTAGGGTGGCGTTTTGAATCGCGCCTGATAGCTTTTAATGAAATCTAACGGGTTCGTGTGGTCAACAGACTCCAACACTTTGCTGCCCTCTAACACTTGCACCTGATTGCCATGGGCAACGATACGGGTTTTTGCGGGCAAGCCAATAATAGAGTAACGGCCAAAGCGCTCGCCACCTTGTACCGATTCCAACAGATATGAATAGGGTTTATTAGCTAACTTTAAATACAGTGATAGTGGCGTATCAAGATCAGCAAAGGTCTGCAGTACCAATGGAATACGGTTGTATCCCTGCGCAGCCAAGCTATTAAATTCGGTTAAATTGATTGTGCTAAACATAAACTTCCTTACCTACTTTTATTGGGTTGAATGGTGCTGGGGCGTAACTAGCTACGCCTTTAAAATTAACACCATCGCCAACTTTTGGCCTTAATCAAATGAGCATTCATGTTTATAGGTTTTCTAGGTATTCATCTTCATTTAGTATTTAGTGCAATAATTTAGGCACATCCTGCAAATCATCCACTAGAGCATCAACCGTACTGGCCTCAATGGGCTGACCATGATTATAGCCATAAGACACCGCAATCATATAACAACCTGCACTGCGCGCTGCCGCAACATCCACTTTTGAGTCACCCACCAACACTGCCTCGTTAAGTGCCACTCCAAATTTCTCGCAACAATAAATAAGCTGATCCGGATCCGGTTTCTTTTTGGCCAAAGTGTCGCCGCCAACCACCAACTCAAAATAGGGCAATAAATTGCTCGCTATCAATAAAGCCTGTGTAAAAGTTTGCGGTTTATTCGTGACGCAGGCTAAGCGATACCCAGCATTTTTCAATGCTTGCAAAGCCGACACTACACCAGGATAAGGCAGACTTTCCGACACCACTTTTGCATACTCGGTAAAAAACAATTGTTTGGCTTGAACAAACAGTGCGGTATCTGGCTCACAATCTGACGGTTGAGTTAACGCGCGCTTGATCAGCTTTTCTGCACCATCTCCGATATAAGCTTCTATTTGGAAAGCCGGTAAAGTGGGTAGGGAAAGTGCTACCAACATTGCATTGACGCCGCGCGCAATCTCAGGCGCACTGTGAACCAAAGTGCCATCAAGATCAATCATGACGGCCTTCACCTTCAGTTTTTGCAATTACTTTACCGTAGCTAAAGCTGCGCGCATCTCGCCCACAACCGTGTTGTAGCGATTTTTATCAGTATCTTTTGGTGAGCCAAAAATTGCACTGCCTGCAACAAAAGTATCAGCACCTGCACGAGCGATATCCGCAATATTCATAGCATTCACGCCGCCATCCACTTCTAGCCAAATTTGGCGGCCGGTTTTTTCATAGTAAGCATCAATACGGGCGCGCGCCAATGTTAGTTTATGCAACGTTTCTGGAATGAATTTCTGACCACCAAAGCCCGGGTTGACTGACATCAGTAAAATCATATCAATCTTATCCATCACGTGATCCAAATAGCTTAGTGACGTGGCTGGGTTAAATACTAGGCCTGACTTACAACCTTGCTCGCGCACTAGGCTCAAGCTACGGTCAATATGATCTGATGCTTCAGGGTGAAAGGTAATGATATTGGCGCCCGCTTTGGCAAAGTCAGGAATAATACGATCTACTGGTTTTACCATTAGATGCACGTCAATAAGTGCGCCCACATTTTTCGAGATTTCACGAATCGCATCACAGACCAATGGCCCTATGGTTAAATTCGGCACATAGTGGTTATCCATCACATCAAAATGGACAATATCGGTGCCCGAAATAATGACATCTTCAATTTCTTGGCCAAGTTTGGCAAAATTCGCAGAAAGAATACTAGGGGCAATTCTAAAAGTTTTATCCATGGTGGAATCCGTTCATTTAATATGATCAAATAGCTTCAAGCTACATTTAGCTTAAAAATAAGTACTAAAGCGATATTTTAACAGGATTGCGGGGAAATATTTGCCATTTATGGCGGGGTAGTTCACCTGTATTTCTTGCTTATCATAAGCCAATCCATCAAAATTGCACCTATGCAGTTATATGTCATCGGCGTTAACCACACAACCGCCCCCATCCAAATCCGCGAACATGTTGCGTTTAACAGCGAACATCTCGTTAGCGCGCTCCGCGAATTGACTCTGCACGACGCTAGCGAGGCGGCGATTTTATCAACCTGCAATCGTACTGAGCTCTACTGTCGCACAGACAATCCGAACAAGCCGCTTAACTGGTTATCAAAATATCATCACTTAGAGGCCAGTAGTATAGAGCCTTACATTTACACGCTACCCAATGATGAAGCGGTTAAGCACGCGTTTAGAGTGGCCTCCGGCCTAGACAGCATGGTGTTAGGTGAGCCGCAAATATTGGGGCAGTTTAAGCAGTCGGTTAAAATCGCGCAGGAAGCTGGGACGCTCGGCACTATGCTCCATAAGTTATTTCAAAGTACTTTTGAAGTGGCCAAAGAAGTCCGCACCAATACCGATATTGGTGCAAATTCTATTTCCATGGCTGCGGCTGCAGTCAAACTGGCACAACGCATTTTTGGCAACATTAGTGAGCAAAAGGTATTATTTATTGGCGCAGGTGAAATGATTGAGTTATGCGCCGATCATTTCACGGCACAAAAACCTAAAAGCATGACTGTGGCTAACCGCAACATAGAACGTGGCTCAAATTTAGCAGAAAAAATTGGTGGCCACGCCATACTGCTCAACGATCTACCTGAGCGCTTTGCCGAATTTGATATCGTGATTACTAGTACCGCCAGTCAATTGCCAATTGTGGGCTTAGGCATGGTGGAAAGTGCAATTAAAGCACGTAAGCACCGTCCTATTTTTATGGTTGACTTAGCTGTACCGCGTGACATTGAAGCCGAAGTGGCCGAATTAGACGATGTGTTTTTATATACAGTAGATGATTTAGCACAAGTCGTCAGCGACGGCATGGTCAACCGCCAAGAAGCAGCCCTTGATGCCGAACTTATCGTGTCCGCGCGCGTGGAAAACTTTATGCATTGGTTAAAAAAACGCGAAGCTGTGCCTACGATTAAGGCGCTTCGTGACCAAGCTGAAGTGATGAGAAAATCCGAATTAGAAAAAGCACTTAAACTGATACAAAAAGGCGAGAGCGTAGAGAAAGTACTAGAAGCCTTAAGCAACGCACTCACCAACAAGTTTTTACATGCGCCCAGTCATGCGCTAAACCTTGCCCACGGTGACGAGCATACGCGGCTAGAAAACACCTTGAAACAGCTGTATCAGATTAAAGATTTAAACGACTAGTCTCTTGTAAGCGCCTCACTATTAAACCCATTACACCAAATATAAACGGCACAGAATGAAACCCAGCATGATTAGAAAGCTCGCCACTCTAAGCGAGCGTTTAGAAGAAATTAACCGCTTAATGAGTGCGGAAAATGCGACAAGCAACATGGATAACTATCGCAAAATTACGCAAGAGCACGCCGAGATTACGCCTATCGTAGAGCAGTACCGTGCTTTTGAGCAGGTAGAAGCCGACATGAACGAAGCGCAAGCGATGCTCAGCGACCCGGACATGAAAGAGTTTGCCCAAGATGAAATTGAGCAGGGCAAAGTTAAAATGGTGGCGATTGAAAACGCGCTACAAAAACTGCTCCTTCCTAAAGATCCTAATGATGACCGCAACCTATTTTTAGAAATTCGCGCGGGTACTGGCGGCGATGAATCAGGTCTATTTGCTGGTGATTTATTTCGGATGTATTCGCGCTACGCCGAGCGTCAACGCTGGAAGGTTGAAGTGGTCTCAGCGAATGAATCTGAAGTCGGTGGCTACAAAGAAATTATTGCCAAAATTGAAGGTTACGGCGCTTACTCCAAACTAAAATTCGAGTCTGGCGTGCATCGAGTACAACGCGTACCTGATACCGAAACCCAAGGTCGCATTCATACTTCAGCTTGTACAGTAGCGATATTGGCCGAGGCAGATGAAGTCAGTGACGTTGTCATTAATCCAGCGGAAATTCGGATTGACACCTACCGAGCGAGTGGCGCAGGTGGTCAGCATATTAATAAGACCGACTCTGCTGTGCGTATCACGCATTTGCCTACGGGCATCGTGGTCGAATGTCAGGATGATCGTAGCCAACATAAAAATAAGGCACAAGCCATGAGTGTGTTGGTCGCACGCATTAAAGACGCGGAAGTGCGCGCACAACAATCTAAAATTGCCAGTGAGCGTAAATCGCTGATTGGTTCGGGCGATAGATCAGAACGTATTCGTACCTACAATTATCCGCAAGGACGTATTACCGATCACCGCATTAATTTAACCTTGTATAAAATTGATGCGATTACTGAAGGTGATATGGATGAATTAATTGGCGCGCTATCAGCTGAACATCAGGCAGATTTGCTGGCCAGTTTGGGTGACGATAACTAATTGAGCGCCTCGCTACGCGAAACTTGTGCTGCGGCACAAAATCAGCTCATCAATAGCTTAGGTTTAGAGGCGAGCGATGCGCGACTTGAAGCGCAACTGCTACTTCAAACAGTAGCCCACAAGAATCGCGCTTGGCTAATCGCACATGAAGCTGAAGCCTTAACAGATTCCATAGCGCAAGCTTTTGAGGCATTACTAACGCGCCGCCTTCAGGGCGAACCCATCGCCTACATTTTAGGCGCGCGCGAGTTCTACGGCTTAAATCTGATGGTCAACCAAGATACATTAATTCCGCGACCCGATACCGAAACACTGGTAGACGCGGCTTTAGCTAAAATTCCCAGTCATGTTGCTGCCTCAATTCTAGATTTGGGGACTGGTAGTGGCGCCATTGCTCTGGCACTTGCCAAGCATCGCCCACAGGCGAATGTCATCGCAGCAGACGCCTCCTTAGCCGCGCTAAAAATGGCTGAAAAAAATGCACAAGCTTTGGCCATTCACAATGTGACGTTCATCTTAAGCGATTGGTTTAGCCAGATTCCCCATCAACAATTCGATTTAATCGTCAGCAATCCGCCCTATATTGAAAACAACGATATCCACTTAAGCCTAGGTGACTTGCGTTTTGAACCCTTAAGCGCTTTAGCTTCGGGGCTTGATGGGCTTGACGATATACGTCGCATTGTTGAGCATAGCCTGCTCTACCTCAAACCCCAAGGCTGGCTCATGCTAGAGCATGGCTACAATCAAGCCACGCTAGTGGCAAATTTAATGGCAGAAACTGGCTTGATTGATGTCGTCACGCTACAAGATTTAGGGGGTAATGATCGTGTCACGCTAGCCAAAAACCCCTTGATTGTGAGTAAGCATTGGGACTAATTGACGCGGATAGAAAAAAGCCAATACCGACTTACCCTCATGACGATAATGCACACACAAAAACCTACTGAAATCCTATAGTATAATCACGCCATGTCTGAAATAAACCCATCATCTCTAGCCGAACAATCTGTCGGCATCGTTGCCGCGCAAACTGCACACTTTAAGCAACCATTGCGCCTAAAGAGTGGCGCGATATTGCCACAATTTGATTTGGTGTATGAAACCTATGGCCAGTTAAATGCAGATAAATCCAATGCAGTTTTAATCTGTCACGCCCTATCTGGTACCCATCATGTGGCCGGAAAATATAATGCCGATGATAAATACCCTGGTTGGTGGGATAACTTGGTGGGACCCAATAAGCCATTAGACACCAATAAGTTTTTTGTAATCGGCGTCAATAACCTAGGCGGCTGCCATGGGAGTACAGGGCCATCAAGCATTAATCCGCAAACGCTACAGCCTTGGGGCTCGCAATTTCCAGTACTGACCGTAGAAGACTGGGTCAATTCACAAACGCTACTGGCAGATTATCTTGGCATACAGCAACTTGCGGCAGTGGTCGGTGGCAGCCTAGGCGGCATGCAAGCCTTGCAGTGGACGATTGCCTATCCTGAACGCTTACGCCATGCCTTGGTGATTGCTTCTGCGCCTAATCTTACCGCACAAAATATGGCGTTTAATGAAGTCGCGCGCCAAGCCATTATTACGGATCCAGAGTTTCATGGTGGTGATTACTATGCGCACGGCGTGGTGCCTCGTCGCGGTCTGCGCATTGCACGCATGTTGGGTCATATTACCTATTTAAGTGACGATGCCATGGGCGCCAAGTTTGGGCGCAAGCTAAAAGATACGATTCGATATAGTTTTGATGCTGAGTTTGAAATGGAATCTTATCTGCGCTACCAAGGTGATAAGTTTGCTGGTGAATTTGATGCCAACACCTATTTGCGTATGACGCGGGCCTTAGATTATTACGATCCAGCGCTGCCATTTGACGGTAATTTAAGTCAAGCGCTAGATAAAGTCTGCGCGCAATTTTTATTGGTGTCATTTACTAGTGACTGGCGCTTTTCGCCAGCGCGCTCCCACGAAATCGTGAAAGCCCTGCTCGATAATGAGTTGACCGTGAGCTATGCCGAGGTGACCGCAGCCCATGGTCATGATGCGTTTCTAATGCCAGATCCTCATTATCACGCCATTTTGCGCAACTACTTATACAACATTAAAGTAGGAGAGCCGTCATGAGTGTCAATATTGCAGAATTTCGTCATGATTTTGCCATCATTGCAGGCTGGCTTCCCTTTGGTGGCAAGGTGCTGGATTTAGGCTGTGGCGATGGCGCCTTGCTTGAATATTTAAAATCCTCTTTAGAAATACGCGGTTACGGCGTGGAAAAAGATGATGCCAACTGGCTCGCTTGCATGTCCAAAGGCATTAATGTGATCCAGATGGATTTGGAAGCTGGCCTGTCTGACTTTGAAGACCAGTCATTTGACACGGTCATTTTGTCGCAAACCTTGCAAGCGGTGCACAATACCGAAGGGATTGTGCGTGAAATGTTACGGATAGGCCGCGAAGTGATTGTGACCTTCCCTAACTTTGGCTATTGGCGCCATCGCGCACAGTCGCTACAAGGCCGGATGCCCGTGTCTAAGAACCTGCCGTATCAATGGTATGACACCCCCAATGTGCATTTATGCACGATCTATGACTTTGATCAGTTCTGCATTAACTGCAACATTAACGTGAAGCAGCGTCTAGTGCTGACTGCCAATCAACCGGTCACCTTTATGCCGAACCTAATGGGTAGTCTCGCCATGTATCGCTTAGAAAGTATGCCAAAAAAATAAGCGCATGCATTGATAACAGACCCAAGTGACTCAAAAAATATCAACTTTATGGTAAATCAACCCAGCGTTTGGCAGGCTTTACTGAATAAACGCATACTGATTTGCATATTCACAGGCTTTAGCTCAGGCTTGCCCTTGTATATCCTCATCAGCCTGCTACCCGCATGGCTTCGCTCTGAGGGGGTCAACCTGAAAGCCATCGGCTTATTTGCATTGATTAATTTACCGTTCACCTGGAAATTTTTGTGGGCGCCCTTATTTGATCGCTATAGCCCACCATTGGGCCGGCGACGTGGCTGGCTGCTGATTTCACAAATTTTATTACTGTTGTCCATCCCCATATTTGGCGCCTTTAATCCACAGTTCGATATCTGGTCAATTGCCTATTTAGCTGCAGTAGTGGCATTTTTTAGCGCTTCGCAGGATGTGGTGCTGGATGCCTATAGACGCGAATTGCTGCTGGATGCTGAATTAGGGTTAGGCAATGCAGTCCATGTGAATGCCTACAAAATTGCAGGCTTAATTCCCGGCTCACTGTCGTTAATCCTTGCCGACTACCTGCCTTGGCATAGCGTATTTATCATTACAGCTTTGTTTATGTTGCCGGGTTTGGCCATGACTGTATTTGTAAAAGAGCCCAGCTTAAGAAATGCTGCGCCAAAAACCTTACGCGCTGCAGTGAGTGAACCATTTTATGAGTTTATAGGCCGTAACGGCCTTAAAACCGCCTTGTTGATACTAGCCTTTATATTCTTTTATAAACTCGGTGACAGCATGGCTACCGCACTAGCAACACCGTTCTATCTAGACATGGGCTTTAGCAAAACTGAGATTGGCTTGATTGCCAAAAATGCAGGGTTATGGCCGAGTGTGATTGGTGGGTTATTAGGTGGTGCGTGGATGGTGAAGCTAGGCATTAACCGCGCACTGTGGATTTTTGGTGCGGTGCAAATGCTGGCGATTTTAGGGTTTGCATGGTTGGCAATGGTCGGCCATAATTTATTTGTGCTCGGCATGGCCATCGGGCTAGAAGCATTTGGTGTCGGTCTCGGCACAGCAGCTTTTGTGGCCTACATCGCCTACACCACACATCCGCTTTATACAGCCACCCAGTTCGCGTTGTTTACCAGCCTTGCGGCAGTGCCACGAACCTTCGCGAACGCTGCCACCGGATATCTAGTAGAGGATTTAGGGTGGCGCAACTTCTTCTTATTCTGCTTTGTCGCCGCAATTCCCGGCATGTTGTTGCTGATTAAAGTGGCGCCATGGTCTATAGATGGAAGTCAGCCATTAGGCTTACTAAAACCGGCTATACGCGACCACTGACATTAATCAGCATAATTGACGATCAATGGCGCATGATCACTAAAGCGCTCATCTTTGTAAATACTGGCTGAAATGGCCTTGGCTGCGATTGCGGGTGTCGCAATTTGGTAATCAATACGCCATCCCACATTGTTGGCCCAAGCCTGACCGCGATTACTCCACCAAGTGTAACCCTCCTCGGTCGCGTTCGGATATAAGTGACGATAAACATCAACCCAGCCCACTTCAGAAAACAATGCTGTCAGCCACGCGCGTTCTTCAGGTAAAAATCCTGAGTTCTTGCGATTGCCTTTCCAGTTTTTTAAGTCAGCTTCTTGGTGCGCGATATTCCAGTCACCGCAAATAATCACTTCGCGGCCACTGGCTTTAAGTGCTTTTAATTGCGGCATAAAACGCGCCATCATACTAAACTTAAATGCCTGCCGTTCTTCGCCACTGGATCCAGAGGGTAGGTATAGTGAAACCACGCTGAGGTTACCTAAACGCACCTCTAAATAACGGCCCTCACTGTCAATATCGGCAATTCCTAGTCCCTCAATGACTGCGTCAGCTTTTTGTTTGCTGTAAATGCCAACACCGCTATATCCTTTTTTATCGGCATAATGAAAGTAGCTATAATAGCCCTCAAGCGCTAGCATATCGTCATGCATATCGGCAGCCTGCGCCTTGATTTCCTGCATACAAACAAGGTCTGCATCTTGCTTTTTTAACCAAGCATAGACCCCTTTGTTTTTTGCCGAGCGTATGCCGTTTAAATTTAGCGATATAATCTTCAAAACCTTATTCCTTCAATTGACCATTACAACAATATGAATCAGCAACCTGACCACTTCAGACAAGAGTTTATCGCATTTGCCATTAAAAAAGAGGTATTACGCTTTGGTGAATTTAAAACCAAAGCCGGCCGCCTAAGCCCATACTTTTTTAATGCGGGGCTATTTAATGATGGTGAGAGCTTAATGAAGCTGGGAGAGTTTTATGCTGCTGCCATTAGTAAGTCTGGCATAGAGTTTGACATGTTGTTTGGGCCTGCTTACAAAGGTATTACCTTGGTTGCCAGTATCGCCATCGCCTTTGCCCGTAATGGCCACAATATTCCTTATGCCTATAATCGCAAAGAAGCTAAAGATCACGGAGAAGGTGGCGTCATCGTTGGAAGCCCCCTTCAAGGGCGTGTCTTGATTATTGATGACGTAATTTCTGCCGGCACCTCAGTGCGTGAATCTGTTGAAATGATCAACGCAAACGGCGCCAGCGCATGTGGCGTTGCCATTGCCATTGATAGACAAGAAAAGGGCTTAGGTGCACTTTCAGCAGTTCAAGAAGTCATTAAAAACAACCAAATACCTGTCTGCGCCATTACCAATCTAGATGACTTGCTGAGTTATTTACAAAACCAACCGGGAATGGCCAATAATTTACATGCCGTTGAAGCATATCGTCAGCAATATGGCGTTGCTGAAAGCTAGATTAAAGCAATTCTAAACAGAACAGGACCAAAGGGTCCTTGATTTTTATGGCGTCGTTTTAAAGATAAATTCTTTGGGCAAAAATACCCAAATCTTTCCAGGTTGCTTCATTGCACCTGCTTTTGCACCCGCCTCAAAACCAGCGCCCCAAAAAAAGTCCGCGCGTACGCCCCCTCTAATAGCACCACCAGTATCTTGCGCTATCACCATGCGCTTTAATGGCTTACTGCTATTGGGCTCTGTGGTTGCCAAAAATAATGGTGCGCCTAATGGTACAAATTTGGGGTCAATCGCCACACTACGTTCACCTAGTATTGGGACACCAAGGGCGCCTAACGGTCCTGGCAAACCTGCTGGTAGCTCTCTAAAGAACACATAACTGGGGTTGTTATTGAGTAGCTCGCGTAATTTAGTTAAGTTATTGCGCGCCC
Organism: uncultured Pseudomonadota bacterium; assembly: GCA_903882525.1. Classification (GTDB taxonomy): domain Bacteria; phylum Pseudomonadota; class Gammaproteobacteria; order Burkholderiales; family Methylophilaceae; genus Methylotenera. The sequence goes on from CAIRXI010000041.1 coordinate 11,919, forward strand.
AATTTTTAATGCCTTGCATCGAAGCATTAGCGGCTGTGAGTTCGCCGCGCTGAATTAAAATGCGGCCAATGGAGTTATAACTTTGTCCGTTTTGATCGGCGTAGCCTACATGCACTTGTTCTCCGCTGTCCAACTGCACCAAACCTGAACCCTGAATCTGCAAGAAAAAGACATCAATAATGTCATCAATATAGATGAGCTCGCGGCCTTGTAGCGGCGAAGCATCCGCTTCAATTTCTGCGCGGTTGTAATAGGGCACCAATTTATTGCCCACCAATCGGCCTCGCACTCGCTTGTATTTAAGTTCAGGGAAGATGCTATCGAGCTCAACCGTCACCAAGTCTTCTGGTTGGACATATAAAGGATGGGCATATTTGGCTGACTTAGTTCTGCTACCTTTTAACAAAGGCTCATAATAGCCAGTAATCAAACCGTTATCTGTACCATCTATATTGGTGGTTTTATACACAGAGAAATACTGTTTGAAATAAGCCTGCACAGCCTCTGCGCTAGTCTTTTTGGCACCGTTAGTCACCTGACTGTTTAGATCGTTGGCAGCGCCACATACTTTTTGCCACTGCGGTTTGTTAATCAGCGTGCTACAGCTTTGCATCCATGCTGGCCAAGCCGTCAATAAATTAGCCTGATTGATTCCGTCCACATCTTCCCATGCGGCTAACTTTAATAAGCCGTAATCTGGGATTTTAACCTCCGCCGCCTTGGTGTCTGCAGCTTTGCAGGGCTCTGCAGGTAACACTGGCGTGACATCTACGCCCTTTTCACAATCACATTTAGCCACTACAGGCGCAGCGGGTGCTATCTCAGCCTTCTTGGTTTTAACTTGACTACAGGCACCTAGGCTCGCTAATACCAATATTAGCCATCCACACATCACTATTTTTTTCATCAATTGATAATCGTTGTAGTTATTCATTCTGGAAAGTAACAGGCGGCTAACTAATGCAATACTCTAGGCATACTCAGCGCAAAAGACGCGATGCTCACATCAAAACGGTGACCGTCTTCAGCCACCATTTGATAGCTACCGTGCATTTCACCCATCGGGGTATTGATGACCGTACCACTGGTATAGTCGAAATGCTCACTGGGTTGAAGCAATGGCTGCGCACCCACCACCCCTAAGCCTTTGACTTCCTGCTGCTCTCCGCTGGCCTCAGTAATAATCCAATGCCGACTTATCAGTTGCGCAGGGACATTACCGGTGTTCGTGATTTTAACTTGGTAGGCAAAGGCGTAGCGATTGTGCTCTACATCCGATTGCTCTGGGATAAACACCGCTTCCACTAGCACGGTACATTCATAATGCTTGGCGCTACTCATGTTCGGCTCATAGGCTAAGCTATCAGGCCGGCACTAGGCGAGCTAGGGCTGGCTGAATAAAGTTTTTTTGGCATACGGCCGGCTAAAAATGCCTCGCGACCGGCTTCGACTGCTTTTTTCATTGCGCCTGCCATGCGCACAGGGTCACCTGCCGCCGCAATTGCGGTATTCATTAACACGCCTTGGCAACCTAGCTCCATCGCGATAGCTGCATCTGACGCAGTTCCCACACCCGCATCAACCAATACTGGAATTTGCGCATTGGCGATAATGATTTGTAAATTCCACGGATTCAAAATACCCATGCCAGAGCCAATCAACGAGGCCAATGGCATCACCGCGCAACACCCTATTTCTTCTAATTGCTTAGCAATAATAGGATCATCTGAGCAATACACCATTACATCAAAACCATCTTTCACTAACACTTTGGCCGCCGCGATGGTTTCTATCATGTTCGGGTATAGCGTATTTGGATCACCTAGTACTTCCAATTTAACCAGTTTGTGTCCATCTAACAACTCACGGGCTAAGCGCAAAGTGCGCACAGCATCATCGGCAGAATAACAACCGGCCGTATTCGGTAAATAAGTGAATTGGTCTGGCGGCAAAAAATCTAGTAAAGACGGCTCACCCGCAGTTTGGCCAATGTTAGTGCGGCGGATTGCCACGGTCACAATCTCGGCACCACTGGCATCGATTGCCGCGCGCGTTTGCGCAAAGTCCTGATACTTACCGGTGCCCACTAATAAACGTGAGCGATAGCTATGTCCTGCAATTTTTAATAGATCTGACACTTGGTATCCTTAGACATCATGCTGTACTGCATGTTGATTATATGGCTAGCCGCCACCGACTGCGCCTACAATTTCGAGCTTATCGCCATCCACCAAGTGCACTTCAGCGAACTGGCTACGGGGAACAATTTCACCATTACACTCAATGGCAAGTCGCTTGCCTTCTAAATTTAGCTGGCCAACCAAATATGCGACGCTAAAAGTTGACGCATCAAAGCTACGTGGCTTTCCGTTAATAGTAAGTTGCATATTCTTTGGTATCAGTGAGGTTAAGCTTAATTGAAACCATTATGCGCCACGTGATCCAATAAGCCTAGACGAAGAAGGCGCTGCGCAACAACAATTTTGAGTCACTATTTTACGGAAATTCTAGGTCCCTTAGCAAACCTTATATCGACTATTTAATCGCTAAGGCAAATTTTACCGAAAACATAGCGCTTGAAAATCACTGTCGCAAAAAGCGATAACCACGCGGTACAATAACAAAATTATCATTTAACCGCCCAATAGAAAGTCATTCATGAAAGTTCAAAGCTTTGCTGCCGACATCACTACGCCTACTGGCCTAATGCGAACATACATTCACCGCCCCGTGGGAGCAAATAACGCCCCTACTGAAAAATATCCATGCATACTTTTCTATTCGGAGATATTTCAGCAAACGGGACCAATTGAAAGCGCTGCTAGAGTAATGGCCAGCCATGGTTATGTAGTGCTAGTGCCAGAAGTATTTCATGAGCTAAACCCCATTGGCACCATCTTGGGTTATGACGATGCCGGCCGAGACAAAGGCAATGCTGATAAAGCGGCCAAAGATGTCCAAGGCTATGATAGTGATAACGCCGCACTGATTGACTATGCTAAACAACAATCTTGGTATTGCGGCAGCATAGGGGCTATGGGCTTCTGCATAGGTGGGCATTTGGCTTTTCGCGCAGCGCTACAGCCTGAGATTAAAGGCACAGCTTGCTTTTATGCCACGGATTTACATGCACTCACTATTCCTAATAAGACTGGGCAACACAGCATGGATAGGCTGCATGATATTGGTGGAGAGCTACTAATGATCTGGGGCAAGCAAGATAGCCATATTCCAACCGCCGGCCGGATGCAGGTGTATGAGAAAATGACCGCAGCTGAGCTGAATTTCACCTGGCACGAGTTTAATGCGCAACATGCCTTTATGCGTGATGGTGATGAGAGATACGACGCCCAAACTGCATTACTCTGTTATCAACTAGCGCTAAATTTATTTAGCCGCACACTTTAAGCAATATCTCTTAAGCTTTAGGCGATAAAAAGGGCAGAATTTCTGCCCTTTTTTGTCTGCTTTAATGCATTAACTTGCTTCTAGTCTTAGCTTATTTCTAACTGCGGACGACCTGCTTCTGGCCAATCCAAATGGTAGAACTGACCACGTGCTTGATCAACGCGCTCATAAGTGTGCGCGCCGAAATAGTCACGTTGCGCTTGCAACAAGTTAGCTGGCAATACTGCACTACGATAGCCGTCATAATAAGCTAAAGCCGCGCTAAACCCTTGCGCTGGAATACCATTAGTCACTGCCAAGGCAATCACTTTACGCCATCCCGCTTGACTGTCGTTAAGCGAATTAGTGAAGTATGGATCTAACATTAAATTCTTTAGACGTGAGTTCAATGCATAAGCATCCGTGATCTTTTGCAAGAAACTTGCGCGGATGATACAACCGCCACGCCAAATTTGTGCAATCTCACCGAAGTTAAGTTTCCAGTTATAAGCCACTTGTGCTTTGTCCATCAACTGGAAGCCTTGTGCATAAGCACAGATTTTAGAGCAATACAAACCACTCTTAATCGCTTCAATAATCGCTTTTTTGTCAGTCTCTTTTACAATCACTGGACCTTTTAAGATCTTACTAGCCGCGACGCGTTCTTCTTTTAAGCTAGAAAGTGCACGCGCATAAACAGCGGCTGCGATGGCGTTGGCTGGAGCGCCCAACTCAAGTGCATTAGCTGCAGTCCATTGACCTGTTCCTTTTTGACCAGCAGTATCCATGACTTGGTCCACTAGGAAACCTTTACCCATAGGATCTTTTTGTTGCAGAATATCGGCAGTAATTTCAATTAAGAAACTAGAAAGTTCGCCTTTATTCCATTCTTCGAATACTTTACCGATTTCATCAGCCGGCATCGCCAGCAGGTTCTTCATCAACCAGTACGCTTCACAAATCAGCTGCATATCAATATATTCAATACCGTTATGCACCATTTTTACGTAATGCCCAGCACCATCAGGACCAATATATTCAGCGCAAGAGAAACCACCTTCAACTGGCTTACCTGGTTTGCCGCCTTCCATAGGCGCACCGGTTACTGGGTCAACTTTAGCCGCGATATCACGCCAGATTGGCTCTAATGAAGCCCAAGCCTTGCGTGTTCCGGATGGCATTAATGATGGGCCGAAACGTGCACCAGTCTCGCCACCTGACACACCTGAACCGATGAAATCAATGCCTTTAACCGCAAGTTCTTTTTCACGGCGAATGGTGTCTGTCCATAGCGAGTTACCACCGTCAATAATAATGTCACCTTGCTCTAAGAACGGCAAGATTGCGTTGATTGTTACGTCAGTTGCGCTACCTGCTTTAACCAACAGAATGATTTTACGTGGGCGCTTAATGCTTAATACAAATGAGGCTAAATCCGCATGACCTACTACGCGTTCGTGTGAAGGCTCATTGGCTTTACATTCTTCAATGAATTTCACCATTTTTTTAGAGTCACGGTTATAAACCGCGATGGTGTAGCCGTGGTCGGCAATATTTAAGGCTAAATTCTGGCCCATGACAGCTAGGCCAACTAGGCCAATATCAGCATTCTTGGTGATCATTTATGTTCTCTTTTGGAGTTTTTAATGGAAAGGGTGTTTTTGTAGGCAATATTATAGAATCTTTTAACGGACCTAGTACTTAAATCTTGAGGTTGGAGCGGTATTTTTTTATATTTTGCGGATTTTCAGCAATAAAAACCAATTTGATGATTTTTAACAGCCAATAAATTGTCTAGGAGCTCTATTGCGCTGCTGGCTTGAGTCGTTAATAGTCACTACTTCTGCCAGCAGAATAGCCTTGCGGGATATCATTTTGCCATTCACCGCAATGTGCACAGCAGTGATCATGCATAGTAGGGCTCATGACCAAGTGTGTGCTTGCGCAAAACTTACATGCTGCAGCCGGTTGCCCAGTCTTTTTATCGTGCGCCTCATGGTGCTCAGTCGCTACCTTGCTACTACCTAATCCATATTTATTATCCATGGCTCACTCCATAGCGTATAAATTTCCTGAATCTAAGCAACATCAATGTTTAAACTTGATGGCTACACTGCACTTTACGCTCAGTGTGAGTACTTGGCTACTTTAGTTTTTTGCCTGCGCCTTACACGCTTTGTAAGCTATTTTTTCGCCGTCATCTAAGCTGGCTTCAGTAGCATTAATTATCAAGGTAATCACTCCGCTGGTATAACGACCATCACTAGTTTTATTTAAATTAACTTCATGATCAGGGTATATGAGCCAAGCATCGTTGCCATTATTCAGCATTCGCACGTAAAAACGCTTATTACCCTCACATAAATAACCAGTTGCATTCACAGGCGCGTTTCCCAGCACCTTAGTATCAGATGAAAATGGATTAGGGATTTTAATCGTGCTGCAAGCTGATACTAAGGTCAGCATAGCTGCGCTGATTAATAATTTTGCGAACGTATTTAATGGATTACTTTGGATGGTCATATTCAAGCCTGTAAAATTTAAAACTAAAGGGTGAAACTACATATTGCCAGTGTATACATTCTTTACCAATCGGCAACGCTGATTTATAGAGGAGGTGTTGCTATTTGATTAATAGTTTAGTGAAAATAGCCTAATAATCAAATAGGCCCTTGATAACCAGCTCGACTTAATCGATCTAACACAGCAGCCCAGGCATTTGTATGGGGAGGCAATTCCACTAGTATGCGATCTAGCTTTAAAGCATCAAGGTGATGAAGTGCGCTATATAACTGCTCAGCCACTTGCTGAGGATTATCAGCCAGTTGCAACAATTGACAGTCTGGTAGGTCGCCAGAGCCAATTAATAAGGCCGCGCAGTCCATGTGAGTTTGCTTTAAAAGCTGACTTTCTAAAATCAGTGAGGCTCTATTTTTAAATAAGAGCAGCGGCGTGCGCGGTGAGTAATGTAGGGCATGCTGGCCAGGGGCCTTGGGGGTCGCTTCATGCGACGTGCCCCCTAAGCTCAATTGTTGCGAGGTGCCTGCAATGTTAATGATATCCGCCTCACTAATCATCCCTGGGCGTAAAAGCTGCCACTCACCGGCAGCGTTGACACTAACAATCGTAGATTCAATGCCCACCTGGCAAAGGCCTCCATCAACCACGGGGATGGCATCCCCTAATCCAGCCTCCACATGGTCAGCTGAAGTCGGACTTAATTGAGTGAATAAATTAGCTGATGGCGCGGCGAGGCTTAGGCCGCTTAGTTTAAGCAAAGCCAGTGCAACAGGATGACTAGGAACACGTAAGGCAACCGTAGACTCTCCACCGCGCACCACACGCGACACCTGCGGCTTTGCCGGCAATACCAAAGTCAACGCGCCAGGCCAAAAGGCTGTGGCTAGCTTAATCGCCACAGCAGGAAACGCGGTCACCCAGTTTTCAACTTGACTGATATCGCTAATATGGACAATTAATGGATGGTCAGCAGGACGTTGCTTGATAGAAAATATTTTTTGTAGCGCATGATCATTGTGAGCATCTGCTGCCAAGCCGTAAACCGTCTCAGTAGGGATAGCCACCACCTCGCCCGCTTTAAGCAAAACGGCTGCCTGATCTAAACTAATGCGCATATTGACTGCACTGACTATGAAAAAAGCATATTTTACACTGAACACCATCCACCACGACAATTCACGCACTATGCGCTAAAATAGGTCCACATTAATCTTTGAAAATCATACAATGAGCCAAACTACTAGCACCAAAATTACTGTCGAAAAGAAACCTACACCTGCTCAACTAGAGGCGTTAGGCGTTAGCAAGTGGCCCACTTGGGAGAAAGAAGTTTCCGTCTTTCCTTGGGTTTTCCCTGAGCAGGAAATTGCCTATATCCTTGAAGGTGAGTGTGTGATTACGCCAATCGATGGAAAACCAGTAAAGTTTGGGAAAGGTGATTTAGTCACTTTCCCTGCAGGCATGTCAGCTAGTTGGGAAGTTAAAAAAGCACTACACAAGCACTACCATTTAGACGGTTCATTGCTAGGTCGCATTTATCGTCGTCTTAAATTAAAACTCAAACTATAAGCGCTGATCATTCGGCCTAGTTAGTAGGTAGATTGATTGATTCTGCATGTGCTAGAAGTGCTCACTGAACTTAGCGATTAGTGAGTGATGAAAATGCTAGACTACCAAGCCGCCACTGACTTTCTTGCCAATCTAGATACAGACTGGGCGCAATTAATTGCGACGGTCGGGCCATGTACTTTTCAAACCAAACTGACGCGGGAACCCTATGAGGCTTTAATGAGGGCCGTGGCTTATCAACAATTACATGCGAAAGCAGCAGATGCCATTTTGGGCCGACTGCTTTCGCTCTATGACCAACAGTTTCCATCACCCCAACAATTATTGGCTACCGACTTTGAAACGCTTCGCACTTGCGGCTTTTCTGCTAAAAAAATAGAGTCGCTATACGGCGTTGCTGCGGCAGCATTAACGGGTTTGGTTCCGTCACGTGTGGATGCCGAGCGCATGACCGATGATGCGCTGATTGCACAACTGGTCACGCTAAAAGGCATAGGCCGATGGACAGTAGAGATGATGCTCATGTTCACCCTCGCGCGCACGGACGTGCTACCTGCCGATGACCTTGGTGTGGCAGAAGGTTATAAGCGACTTAAAAAGCTGACATCTCCGCCTAAACCTAAAAAAATCAGAGAAATTGGCGAGCTATGGAGCCCTTATCGCAGCATTGCCACTTGGTATTTGTGGCGCGTACCTAAAGTTGCAATTGCGCAGGTTGCTGATTAGCACCACAGCGGTTTATCAAAGGCAATGTTTAGAATCACGCAAGAAGGTGTTAGTGCGCCTAATCTATATCGGCAGAATCACACTAGGTCAATGACGACTCATCGGCACTGACTTAAAAAGCCAGGCTTACTGCCTTATTCACTGCACTAACGCTTTGAATTTTACAGGATGTCTTTCTTTTTTACTGCTTCTTGCCAAAAAATAGATTGCCCATGGCTAAACGCTACTAATGCAGCAAACTGCCTGCAAGTATATACAGCGCTGGTTAATGCAGCGCAGTTTTAATCGCTAAAAATGGCTTACTTTTTAGGTGGTACGCTAGCTTTAGTTGGAATAACAGAACTGGTGAGCACGACTACTTTTTTATCTTTTTTCGGTTTTTTTATTTCTTTGTTGCCGCGTTCTTGACCTTTAGCCATGGTAGTTCTCCTAAAATTTTAAGCATTAAATTGGCTGGGTTTTGATAGTGCAACCAAGCTGAATGCATCATAGTCCGATGTATAAATATAGGTGGATTATTTTTGGAAATATTTTATTTAAGCCAAATTAACTGCAAACGCTGCAAACACCGTTTCTATTGCTCCTAATTTTATGCCGCCCTCTACTATAGTCGCTTGCTTTTATTGTGGTTTTAGCGTAATTTTCGTCCATTGCTAGGGGTCTATATTTTTTAGAAAAAATTCTAAAATATGATAGTGAGAATCACCCTTCGAACCTGATACGGGTCATACCGTCGTAGGAAAGCATCAAGATGCTGCCCTATTAAATAAACAAGTAGGAGCAGCAGTCAAATGCTTCTTACGCCATTGCTTTTAAGGAGCTCCATTGAACGCCAACGATAAAAATCTGCAAAAAAATCTCGCTAAATTTGTTAACGAAACCGCTGAGATTGATCCTGCCACCAAAAAGCCTTTTGCTAACTCACGTAAAATATATATCCAAGGTTCACGTCCCGATATACAAGTACCTTTTCGTGAAATTAGCCTAAGCGACACCCCTTCTATGTTTGGTGCGGAAAAAAACCCACCTGTCATGGTCTACGATACTTCAGGCCCCTATACAGATCCAACGATTAATGTCGACATTCGTAATGGCCTGCCTGCATTACGCGCAACTTGGATTGAAGAGCGTAACGATACTGAACAACTAGATGGCCCCAGCTCAGAATTCGGTAACCAACGTAAAGCTGATCCAGCACTAGCTGAAATGCGTTTCAATTTACTTCGCAAACCACGCCGCGCTAAAGCTGGCATGAACGTGAGTCAAATGCACTACGCACGACAAGGCATTATTACCCCAGAAATGGAGTACATTGCTATCCGCGAAAATCAACGCCGCGACAATATGAGTGAATTGCTACAAACCCAACATAAAGGTAAGGATTTTGGTGCCAGCATTCCACAAACCATTACCCCGGAATTTGTCCGCGATGAAGTAGCCCGTGGCCGCGCAATTATTCCAATGAACATTAATCACCCTGAAATTGAGCCGATGATTATTGGCCGTAATTTCTTGGTAAAAATTAACGCTAATATCGGCAACTCGGCGCTAGGATCAAGCATCAGCGAAGAAGTTGAAAAAATGGTGTGGAGCACGCGCTGGGGTGGCGATACCGTGATGGATTTATCTACCGGTAAAAACATTCATGAAACCCGCGAGTGGATTATCCGTAACTCACCCGTACCGATTGGGACTGTGCCTATCTATCAAGCGCTAGAAAAAGTTGACGGTAAAGCCGAAGATTTAACATGGGAAATTTTCCGTGACACGCTGATTGAGCAAGCGGAACAAGGTGTGGATTACTTTACGATTCACGCTGGCGTGCGCTTGGCTTATATCCCGATGACCGCAAAACGAATGACCGGCATCGTGTCGCGTGGCGGTTCTATTATGGCGAAATGGTGTTTAGCGCATCATAAAGAATCTTTCTTGTATGAGCATTTTGAAGATATCTGTGAAATCATGAAAGCCTATGATGTGTCGTTTAGCTTAGGCGATGGACTGCGCCCAGGTTCAATTTACGATGCTAATGATGAAGCCCAATTTGCCGAGCTCATTACCCTAGGGGAGTTGACACAAATCGCTTGGAAACATGATGTTCAGTGCATGATTGAAGGCCCAGGTCATGTACCCATGCATTTAATTAAAGAAAACATGGAGCTGCAACTTGAGCATTGCGGTGAAGCCCCATTCTATACATTAGGCCCATTAACCACTGATATCGCACCAGGCTACGACCACATTACTTCTGGCATCGGCGCTGCCATGATCGGCTGGTATGGTTGTGCCATGCTCTGTTATGTGACCCCAAAAGAGCATTTGGGTCTGCCCGATAAAGAAGATGTGCGCGTCGGCATTATTACCTACAAAATTGCCGCGCATGCTGCCGATTTAGCAAAAGGCCACCCTGGTGCGCAAATCCGTGACAACGCATTATCAAAAGCACGTTTTGAATTCCGCTGGGATGACCAATTCAATCTTGGCTTAGACCCAGATAAGGCCAAGGAATTTCATGATGAAACTTTGCCACAAGATGGAGCTAAACAAGCGCATTTCTGCTCAATGTGTGGTCCACATTTCTGCTCAATGAAAATCACGCAAGATGTGCGTGACTATGCGGCTAATTTAAATATTTCTGAGCAAGAAGCCTTAACAAAAGGCATGCAAGAGAAATCCATCGAGTTTGTGAAAAAAGGCAGTGAGGTCTATCAGAAAGTTTAGTCTTATGTAGCCGATGTCTCGATCATCGCTTACAAAAAAGCAGGCTGAGTGCCTGCTTTTTTTATGGCCAAGGCCTTAATAAATAAAAAGAATGTGCGTTTTTTTGTTAAAATGTTCTCATAAATTAACTAAATGCAGACCACTTTGACTACTCTTAAACTCAGCAAGAAACCAGATAGTGATCTTGTTAAAGCAACTAAGGCGCCTGTGCGTCGCGCAGAAACTACAAAGCGTGATCGTAGCGTAGCGCCCGCAAAAACGGTCATGCCAGTAAGAGAAGAAGCACAAATCAGCCGATCAGAGCCTGGGCTTGCGAGCGAGGCGCCTAGCCGTCAACGCAATCATCGCTTTGATGGCAAGCTGCATGGTGATGAGTCAGAAACAGCATCTCCAGCTAGAGAATCAGTTACACGCTCATTTGAACCGCGTCAGCCTGAGTCAAGAAATTCTAGCGCTACAACACCTGAGCGACCACAAAGACCAAGGCCAGCTCAAAACCCTAGAGCGAATACTAACGAACCGCAATACCGACAAGCACCTCGCCGTGGTGGCAAGATGCGTGATGGGTATGAGCCCAACGAGTCCACTCATGGCCGCGCCGCTTTTGCTGCCTCTAAACCGGTAGCCAGCGATCCTGAATTTCCACGACTATCTAAACGTATGGCTGAGCTAGGCCTTTGTTCACGACGTGAAGCTGATGAGTGGATTGTCAACGGCTGGGTCAAAGTAGATGGCGAAATTATTGAAACACTGGGCACGCGCATTAACCCTGACGCCGAAATTATTATCAGTAGTTATGCGCAAGAACAGCAAGCAGAAACAGTGACGATTATCCTGCATAAGCCTGTGGGTTATGTCAGCGGACAAGCTGAAGACGGATATCAACCAGCCGTGGTATTAATTCATCCAGACAACCAATGGCCGGACGATCCAGAACTTCACGGTTATCATCCCAAGCAATTTCAGCGTGGATTTTTACACGGACTAGCGCCAGCAGGTCGCCTGGACATTGACTCTACAGGTATGTTAGTGTTCACTCAGGATGGGCGCGTGGCTCGGCATTTAATCGGCGAAGACTCTAGCGTAGAGAAAGAATATCTTGTGCGCGTAGAGGGGAACTTAACTGACGCTAACATGAAGTTACTTAATTTCGGCCTGACTTTAGATGATGTAAAACTGAAGCCAGCCAAAGTGAGTTGGCAAAATGAAGACCAACTGCGTTTTGTATTACGTGAGGGGAAAAAACGTCAAATTCGTCGCATGTGTGAAATGGTCGGCTTACATGTGGTGGGTTTAAAACGCATCCGCATTGGCAGTGTCAATCTTGGCAAACTACCCGTCGGTCAATGGCGTTACCTGCGCAACGAAGAGAAATTTTAGATGGGTTTGTTTGATAACTTAGCTGGCGCCATGTTGGCTAAAATGGGTGGGGATCAAGCCAGTATGGCGAAGGCTGCACTGGATATGTTCAACCAACTCGGGGGCTTAAACGGCGTCTTAGATAAACTTAATGCGCAGGGATTGCCAGAACAAGTAGCATCATGGGTAGGTCCAGGAGATAACTTAACCATTTCAGCCGAACAAATCACTGCATTAGTAGGTCAAGCCAAAATTGTGGCAATGGCGCAAAAATTTGCCATAAGCCCCGATGAGCTAAGCCGGAACATTGCTGAGAATTTGCCTAAGTTGGTGGATAAATTAACGCCGAATGGCATGGTGCCAAAAGATGGCGGCAACCTGCTCGGTGCACTGATGAGCATGATGAAGTAAACGTTAGATAAAACTGAACAAAGGGCGATGATTCGCCCTTTGTTTTATGTACACACTTACAATTTGAAGCCACACCAAAGGCTGAAGCGGAAATTATCACCATGGATTTACTCTTACTAGCTAAAGCCCTCATCCTCGGTTTGGTTGAAGGCATGACCGAGTTTCTGCCGATAAGCAGCACCGGACATTTGATTATTGCTGGCGATTTACTTAGCTTCAACGACGAAAAAGGTAAGGTATTTGAAATCGTGATTCAGTTGGCGGCGATTTTAGCCGTTTGCTGGGAATATAGAGTTAAGTTACTTAAAACGTTGCGTGATGTGACGGGACCGCGACTAGCGATACGGGGCGATAAAAAAACGCAAGTATTGCAATCCAATCAACTTGTGCTTAACTTGCTATTAGGATTTTTACCAGCAGCAGTGCTCGGTTTAGCTTTTCACAGCGCGATTAAAGCCTACCTATTTTCGCCGTTAACTGTTGCCATAGCGCTGATTATAGGTGGCTTTGCTATTCTGTTGATTGAATACAAAGCAGCAAACACGCCATTGGCTAATGTTAGCAGCATCGACCAAATCACTAAAATACAGGCTATCAAAATTGGCTTCGCGCAGTCACTTGCACTGATTCCTGGTGTGTCACGAGCTGGCGCCACTATCTTGGGTGGAATGGTGTTTGGCCTTAACCGACAAATTGCAACTGAGTTCTCATTTTTTCTGGCGATCCCCATTATGTTTGCCGCCACCGCTTATGATTTGCTGAAAAATTGGCAGTTATTATCAGTCAACGATATCGCAATGTTTACAGTAGGCTTTATTACTGCTTTTGCTTCAGCTTTATTGGTGATTAAAATGCTACTGCGATTTGTTGCCACGCACAACTTCAAAGTTTTTGCCTGGTATCGTATTGTGTTTGGCGCTACAGTGTTGTTCTATTATTGGCATCTATCATAGTCAACCATGAGGCAAGGCCTTAAATATTCAGCGTACGGAGTCGCAGGCTTGCTTAGCCTGCTAGCCATTGCAACCACCGTGCTTATCACAACTTTTAACCCTAACGATTACAAACCGCAACTGATAGAATTGGTGCAAGCGAAAAAGAACCGCACACTCAAGCTTGATGGTGATATCAAGTTAGCCTTTTGGCCAAAACTTGGTATCAGCTTGGGCAAAGCCTCCCTATCTGAACGTAATAGTAGGGTTGAATTTGCCACCGTGAATAACGTGCAACTATCCTTAGCGCTACTGCCACTCCTTAAACGCCAATTAATCGTGGATACGATCAACATAGACGGCGTGCGTGCAAACCTTGTTCAATATCAAGATGGCAGCAGCAATTTTGACGACTTACTTATACAAGATGAATCTTCAACCTACCCTCAATTTTCAATTGAAGGGCTTAAATTTACCAACGCTGCCATTACCTTTAGCGATTTAGCGAGCGGGGCACGCTATAGCCTTGATCATATCCAGCTCAAAACCGGCCCAATTGCCAAAGCACAACCCATTAACTTAAGCGCAGACTTGTTTCTATCCACCATCCCTGCTTCCAGGGTTATTCATACCTTACTGAGCGCCCGTTTACTAATTGACCCAAGCAAAAAAATTATAGTAGCCTCCGACCTTAAACTGGAGGCTAGCAGCCAATGGAATGGCACTCAGTTAAACATAGGTTTCAATGCACCTAAGTTCAATATTGAAAACAACAGTATCAAATGCGCATTGGCCTCAATCAATTTACACCTTGAAAAAGCTGGTACCAAGTACGGAGTTCTGCTGTCGACTATCAACCTGCAAGGCATAGACAAACTCTTTAAGGGCAATATCCATGGTGAAATGTTCATGCAAAGTCCAGAGTTGACGGCCAAAACCAATTTTTCTTCCTCGTTTACTGCCGATCTGAGCCGCCTGATTGTTGATCTTCCCACGCTAGCTGGCAACGCCCATCTTCAGCAACCCACATTAGCTAATCTAGAATTAGGCTTTAATTTAGGTGCGCACGCCGATATAAAAAATGAGCTATTAAGCACTGATTTTAATTTTAATACGCTAAAAACCAAGCTTGAAGGCAATCTCAAGCTAACAAATTTCAAGGCGCCTAATATCCAAATGAAGTTAAATGCCAACTTAGTGAATCTAAATCAATTTTTAGTCCAATCAAAATCAACCAATTCGGCCACAGATTTGAGTTTTCTTAAAAATCTGCATATAGACGGTCAACTGAATGTCGGCAGTCTCATGTACAAGCAATATCAAGCCTCTGATCTAAAGTTCAACATTAAATTGGATGCTAACAATCTCGAAGTCAGCCGACTGAAGTTAAAAATGGACGATAGCCAAATTACCGGCAATGTTGCAATCAGCCACTATGCCACACCGCTTTACACGATTGATTTGGATATAGATAAGCTTGATGCCGATAAGTACCTAGGGGCAAAACCAAGCGGAGCAAGCCAGGGATTTAACCTAGAAACTCTTAAAGCTTTAAATGTAGATGGCTCCGTGCGAATAGGCCAGCTTAAATATGTCGAAGCAAAAGCTACTAAAGTCCTGATTCATTTAAAATCTAGCACAACCAAACCCCATGTCTGAATTCGCAACCACCCTCATCGCCTGGCAAAAAGTGAACGGGCGGCATGATCTACCTTGGCAAAACACTACAGATCCCTACGCCATTTGGGTCTCAGAAATCATGTTGCAACAAACTCAAGTGGCGGCAGTGATTGGCTATTATGCAAAGTTTATGCATCGGTTTCCAACCATTGTAAGCCTAGCGCAGGCAACCCAAGAAGAAGTGCTACAACACTGGAGCGGCTTAGGTTACTAC
This sequence comes from uncultured Pseudomonadota bacterium, assembly GCA_903882525.1. Classification (GTDB taxonomy): domain Bacteria; phylum Pseudomonadota; class Gammaproteobacteria; order Burkholderiales; family Methylophilaceae; genus Methylotenera. The sequence continues at coordinate 27,438 of CAIRXI010000041.1, forward strand.
TCACGGGCGCGCAATCTGCATCATGCCGCGCAGCGCATTATGGATGAGCATCATGGAGCCTTTCCACAAGACTTTGAGTCAATGCAAGCCCTGCCAGGCATTGGCCGCACTACGGCTGCCGCGATTGCTTCTTTTGCCTTCCATCAAATACAAACCATCTTAGATGGCAACGTAAAGCGTGTGCTATCTCGACACTTTTTGGTTGAAGGTTGGCCTAGTTCACCTAGCGTTGAGAAGGTCTTATGGTCACTCGCCGAAACCTTGTTGCCTCAACAAAATATGGTGGCCTATACGCAGGGCCTGATGGATCTCGGTGCCACACTCTGCACCCGATCCAAACCGAAATGCGACACGTGCCCACTGCAGGCAAGCTGTGCGGCATTTCAGAAGCAGCGCGTGCATGAGTTGCCCACACCGAAACCGCGTAAAGCCATTCCAGAAAAACATACCACGATGCTCATATTGCTAGATGGTGATGAGGTGATGCTAGAAAAGCGTCCGCCAACTGGCATTTGGGGTGGCTTATGGAGCTTTCCTGAGGCCGAGAACACCACATATCCGGATCTTGCGCTAACGCGCTTTGGAGTCACTACGCATGCGGGGCCGCCTTTAGCACAACTGAGTCATGCCTTCACCCATTTCAAATTACATATTGAACCACGCACTTTTTACGTCATGCAACGTAAGTCAAGCGTTGCTGAACTTGGACAAATATGGCTAAATATTGATGATGCTATTGTGGCAGCCATTCCAACACCGGTACGTAAAATTTTACAGTCCCTACAGAAAAAGCTAGCCTCAATCTAATTCCATGAAGGTTTTTGCACCCTATTTGTTTTAAATCAATCTTTAAATCAAACTTGGCGTATAGGATTTAAGCTGTGGGTTAATAGTGGTAATAACGATGAGTAAGCCTGCTTTATTATTAGGCAAAACTTGATCAATCATATTGCTAGGGGTAGCATGAGTTCAGTAGTTCTTGGACAAGCCTCGCTTAGAACTTTATTTTCAAAGCCTGTCCCGCCTTGTTAACACTAACAATTTAAGGAGAAAATTTAATGACTATAAGTAATTCTTTTCGTAAAACAGATGCAGTAGCGGTGAGCAAAGAGCAACTGATTGCAGATTTCAAAGTGGTAGTTGCCGATGCTGAAGCGTTGATTAAGGCTACTGCTAATCAGAGCGGTGAGGCAATTGTGGGTTTGCGCAGTAAAGCCGAACAATCACTGGCAGTTGCCAAGGCCAAGATGGCTGATGCGCAAGATATTGTAGTGGAAAAAAGTAAAGCCGCTGCCAAAGTAACGGACGAATATGTACATGATAATCCTTGGCGTGCTATAGGTGCGGCGGCGGGCATCGGTCTAGTCATTGGACTACTCATTGGACGACGCTAGTTTGAGCTCTGAGAAAGATACTAATAAGGCGGGGGTAGGCTTGTTGAATTCATTAAAAAGCTTGTCCACAACCTTAATTGCTATTCTTTACAACCGGCTCGACTTACTTTCTACCGATATGGAAGAGGCCAGAGAGCGTTTGCTTTCATTGTTGGTGCTCACCTTTGTTTCACTATTTTGCCTATGTTTAGGCATGGTGTTGCTGGCTATGCTTGTGGTAGTAGTATTTTGGGACACCCATCGACTGTTGGCGCTTAGCGCACTCACGGGCTTTTTCTTGCTCGCAGGAGCGATTCTTTCTATGGTAGCGATGCGCGCACTGCGCAATATGCCTAGAGTATTTGCCGCCAGTTTGGCTGAGTTGTCTAAAGACCACGAGCTATTAGATCCGCTTAAATGAGTACAAAATTATCTCAATTAGCCAAACGTCGGCATAAACTGATCGTGCAGGCGTCGGCGCAACGAGAGGCCTTAAAACAATGTATAGACCCTTGGCGCGCGCCCTTGACGCTAGCCGATCGTGGCTTAAGTGCAATCCGTTATGTCAAAAGTAGTCCTATGCTCATGTTGGGTACGATGACTTTGCTGGGCATACTACGTCCAACCCGCGTTGGCAAATGGCTGCATAGAAGCTGGCTGTTGTTGCAAGTGACTCGTGGCTGGCTTTCCAAACCGTAAATACTGGCAGTCAGGTATAAAAAAAGCGGCTTAATGCCGCTTTTTTTATACCTATCGGAATTATCCGAAAATGCTAATATTAATTCGTCCTATTTCTGATCCCAAGACTCTTCCCACATGC